>CALZJG010000029.1 GCA_945787555.1 uncultured Chromatiaceae bacterium
AAGTCGACATTAGACGAGTCGTCAGCTTCACTATCGTGCAAACAACCCGAAATGAAGAAAGAACCTAAAACAAGTAAAGCAGCTTTCTGGATCAAAATATTTTCGTCTCCTGTTCTCTAACAGTCAGTGGACCGACGAAGACCGTGCTATAACACGGTCTTCGTCGGTATATCCCTCACTCAGCTTTCCTAGCATTCGCACGATTTCGTGACCAACATACGCTCTGTAGGGCATCTAAACGTTCGCTCTTTCACCATGTTGCGCAGCCTATTGTAGACTGGATCTGCTCGCCCGCTAGCGCCAAGCTGCCGAGAAAATAACGACATCGTCGATCTATCACGCAAGGCATGTCTTCGTTCACCATCTACCGGGGAGACGATACTGCCCGCGCAAGACGAATTATCCAAAGAGCCTTGCGCCGGATGTGTCGACTCAACACCGTGCACCACATCTGATCGATGCGGCGGCAATCAGCACACCATCAAGACAGCGCCACCAAATCCAACGCCTCACCCGGCGCCGGCGTGTATACTTTGCGTGCGCCCTGGCCGCGCAAGCGCTCCGCGAACGGATCCATGGCTTGCGGCTCGCCGTGCACCAAGGCCATCGGCGGGCGCGCGGAGTAATGGCCGTACCACGCCGCCAAACCGTTGCAATCGGCGTGTGCCGAGAAGCCACCGATGGTATGCACCTTGGCTGCCACGCGCATCGTCTCACCCCACAACTTGATCTGTTTGGCGCCGTCCACCAAGACGCGCCCCAAGGTGCCGCGCGCTTGAAAGCCCACGATCAACAACTGACACTTGGCACGCCAAATATTGTGCTTAAGATGATGCTTGATGCGCCCGCCCTCGCACATGCCGCTGCCGGCGATGATGATGGCGCCGGACTCGATACGGTTGATGCGCATCGACTGTTGCGCGGTGTGACTTAGATGCAAGTTGGGCAGCTCGAACAGAGCGCCACCGCGCCGCGCCTGTTTCGCCTCGGGGTCGAACAACTCGGCGTGACGCTCGTAGATCGCCGTCGCTTCGATGGCCATCGGGCTGTCGAGAAAAATACTCCAACGATCCAGATTCCAACGCTCGTAGTTGAGCCGGAACGCATACAGCAATTCCTGGGTACGGCCAACGGCGAAGGACGGAATAAGAATATTGCCGCGCCCCCGGCTCGCCTCGGCGAACACTTCATCCAGCTCCGCCCAGGTCTCATCCCAGGGTCGATGCGCGCGATCACCGTAGGTACTTTCCATGATCACCAAGTCGGCCTCGTCGACCGGTGTCGGATCGCAAATGATGGGCGCGCCATGATGACCCAGGTCACCACTGAACACCAGCTTACGGCGCACGCCGCCTTCCTCCAACCAGAGTTCCGCGATCGCCGAACCCAGAATATGACCGGCATCGAGCAAGCGCAGCTGCACCCCTTTCATCACATCGACGACGACGCCGTAATCCAACGCCTTGAAACGGCGTAAGGCCGCCTGCGCGTCTTTGATCGTGTACAGCGGTTCCAGCGGCGTCAAGTGTTTGCGTTGCCGTTTGCGATTTTCCCACTCGACTTCTTTTTCGTTGAGAAAAGCGGCGTCTTTGAGCATCACCCGCGCCAAATCGCGACTGGCGCGATGCGTATAAATAGGGCCGCGATAACCGGCCTGCACCAACAAGGGCAGGCGTCCGGAGTGATCGATATGCGCATGGGTGAGGATCACCGCATCGATGGTCTGAGGATTGAACGGGAAAGGCTCGCGGTTACGCGCTTCGTCTTCGCGCGAACCTTGGATCAAACCGCATTCGACCAACAAGCGTCGCCCGTTCAACTCGATAAGAAAACACGAGCCGGTCACTTCGCGCGCCGCGCCGAGAAATTTCAGTTTCATGACTTATACCATCAGCAAGCGACCACCGCCGGCCGCGCCCACCACCATCAATCCCAGCAACAGATTCACGCCCACCAATACACGGATCTGCGCCAGCTGCTTGGCGCCGGCCTGCCAGTCCTGTGCCTTTACGGCCATCTTCAAACGTTTGAATGGCGAAAAATACACATGCGCGAAGATCAGCATCATCACGAGGCCCAGTGCTTGCATGACATGCACATAGATGGGCGCCTGCGCCATGCCGCCGAAGAAACCGAATAGCAAGCCATAACCGCTAACCAACAGCGTTGCCACCGCCGCCCATACCCAGGGGAAGAAATGGGCGAACACCCGGGCCCACAATGCCAGCCGCTCGGGCGGTTGCAGCACCTGCACCGCGACAGGGCGTAGCACCATGTACGCAAAGAACATCCCGCCCACCCACACCACCGCGGAGAGCAAGTGCAACATTAAAGCTATCGCCATGAGATCTGTGTCCTCGTCATAATGGTTAGGGACCTCTGAATATTCTGTCATTTCGCGTTTTGTCCTGAGTGCAATGACGGAGCTTCGCGAGAAATCTTGTTCCGCAGGCTGCTATCTGATCAGTGAAATACAAGATTTCTCCCTTCGGTCGAAATGACAAGAACGAATAGATCAAAGGCTCTTTTGATCATACCTCCGGGCAGCGTAACCCATCGCCGCCGAGCGCACCAGCCACGCCGACTGCGCCGCGTCACTTCATCTGCTCCCACAGTTTTTGCAGCCGCGCCACGGACACCGGCTGCGCGGTTTTGAGTTCCTGCGCGTACAACGAGACGCGCAGTTCCTCCAATAACCAGCGAAACTCCACCATCATGGGATCGGTCACGCCCAGCTGGCGTTGCTTTTCGGCGCGCGTCCAATAGCCCTGCCACAACGGCGTATATTTCTGCATCAAGGGCACATCGCGATTAGGTTGTTGCGCCAGTTTGTCGAGCCGCCGGGTAATGGTGTGGAGATAGCGCGGCAGATGATTCAACTGCGCATAGGGCGTCGCGGCGACGAAACCGGGATAGACCAGCCGCTGGAGTTGTTCGCGGATGTCGGCCAGAGACTTCAACCACGCCGGCG
The DNA here is from genome assembly GCA_945787555.1 of uncultured Chromatiaceae bacterium. GTDB lineage: Bacteria > Pseudomonadota > Gammaproteobacteria > DRLM01 > DRLM01 > CALZJG01. The sequence continues at coordinate 2,972 of CALZJG010000029.1, forward strand.
ACATCGCGCCTTTGAGACGTTTCGCGACGGCGTGGTAAGCGGCGAGCGCCTCACCCACCCAAGCCGCTAGCTCGTTGGCGGTGGTCAATAATTGGCTGGCGCCCTGCTCCTTGCGACGTTGAAAGTCCTCGGCGTCACGCGGCAAGGGCGCTGTGCCGATGAACACCTGCTGCGCAACGGCGACGAGGAGGTCTTGCTTCAATTGCGCGCAACTACCCAACGGCGCGTAGTACAAGCACATGGCGGCCAAGCCGGGCAGGTTCTTCTCCAGATATTTGAATTTATCTTTGAGCTGCAGCATGAACAAGCACCGCAACCCGACCTGCATGGCGCTCGCGGCTTTGTCCGGTGCATCCAAGACCCGCACAGCCACACCACCGTCGTGCTCCACCAAGGCTGGATAACCGAGCACGCGCAAAGCGCCGCGCTGAAATTCGACCTGCTCGGGTAAGGCACCAAAGTCCCAGTCGGTCACCGCGTCGCGCTCAAAGTCCGCCGTCGGCAAGGCGGCGAAACGGCGGGCGGCCTGTTGACCGTGGGCGCGTTGTAATGCCGCCAAGTCACGCCCCATGGCGATAGCCACTCCGCGCTCGTCCACGACCTCGTAGTTCATCAGCAAATGGGCCGGGACGACCTCGAGGCGCCACGCGTCGGCGGGGATGTCCACGCCGGTGACTTTGTGCAAATGACGCTGCAAGGCAGCGCACAGCGGCATGTCAGCGGGCGCCAGCGCCTCGTAACAGGCTTGCGCATAATTGGGCACGGGCACGAAGTTACGCCGCAGTGCCTTGGGAAGACTCTTGAGTAGGGCGGCGATTTTCTCTGGTAACAAACCGGGCACCAGCCACCCGAACCGCGCCGGGTCTAACTGGTTGAGCAATTCCACCGGCACTTGCAGAGTCACGCCGTCGCGGGCGTGCCCGGGCTCGAAGTGATAACTCAAAGGCAACGGGACGCCGTTTACCGATAGGGTATCCGGAAATTGTTGTCCCGTGACTTCAGCGGCCTGGCGGCGCATCAAATAGTCTTTGCTCAGCAACAATAACTGCGCGTCGCGCTGCTCCGCTTGGCGACGCCAGTGTTCGAAACTGCGGCCATCGCAGATGTCGGCGGGGACGCGCTCTGCATAAAAACCGTAGAGCAGCTCGGGATCGATCAGAATGTCCTGCCGTCGCGCTTTGTGCTCCAGTGCTTCCACATCCTGTATCAACGCTTGGTTATGGGCGAAGAACGGCGCGGCCGTCACATACTCGCCTTCCACCAAGGCCTGGCGGATGAATATCTCGCGCGCCTCGACTGGATTGATACGCCCATACTGGACCTTACGCTGCGTCACGACGGGCAACCCATATAGGGTCACCCGCTCACTAGCCATCACGGCCGCCGCTTTCTTCTCCCAACGCGGTTCGGAGTATTGGTGCTTGAGCAGATGCGCGGCGAGTTTTTCCACCCACTCGGGCTCGATGCGCGCCACGGTGCGGGCATATAGTCGCGCCGTTTCCGCCAGCTCCGCCGCCATCAACCATTTCGGCGGTTTTTTGAACAACGCCGAGCCGGGGAAGATGTGAAATTTAATGGCGCGTGCGCCGAAATATTCCGCTGTTTCGCTTTTCATGCCGAGATGACCGAGCAAGCCCGAGAGCAAGGCACGGTGCAGGGAGGCATAATCCGCCTCTTGCTCATTGAGTCGCCAGCCCATCTCCTTCACCGTGCCTAATAACTGGCTGTGCGTGTCATGCCAATCGCGCAGCCGCACATAGGAAAGAAAATTCTCCCGGCAATACTTACGCAACTGATTGCGGCTTAAGTGGCGCGCTTGTTCGTGGTAGTGCTCCCATAATGTCAAATAGCCGATAAAATCGGAGCGCTCATCGACATAACGCGCATGTTTCTCGTCCGCCGCCTGCTGTTTCTCCAGCGGCCGCTCACGTGCATCGGGCACCGCTAGTGCGGCCACGATGATGAGTATTTCACGCAAACAATGGAACTCACGTGCGGCGAGGATCATGCGCGCAAGACGCGGATCGACCGGCAGCTTGACCAGCTCACGTCCCGCGGACGTCAGCGCCCGCCGTCCATCGACCGCGCCCAGCTCGAACAGGATTTGGTAGGCGGCGTTGACTTGGCGACTGTCCGGCGCATCGATGAAGGGGTAGCGCGCCACAGCGCCGAAACCCAGCGCGCTCATTTGCAGTATCACCGCGGCAAGATTGGTGCGCTGAATTTCCGGATCGGTGAACAAGGGACGTTGCAGATAATCCTGTTCGGAATAGAGACGAATACAGATGCCGGGACTCACCCGCCCGCAGCGCCCGGCGCGTTGATTGGCCGAGGCTTGCGAGACCGGTTCGATGGGCAAGCGCTGTACCTTGGCACGATGACTGTAGCGGCTGATGCGCACCAGACCGGGGTCGACGACGTACTTGATACCCGGCACGGTTAGCGAGGTTTCCGCCACATTGGTGGCAAGCACGATGCGTCGCGCCGCGTGAGGCTGGAAGACTTGATTTTGTTCCTGAGCGGACAAGCGGGCGTACAAGGGCAGGATTTCCGTGTGCGGCGGATGATGCTTGCGCAAGGCTTCGGCCGTCTCGCGAATCTCACGCTCACCGCTGAGAAAGATCAACACATCGCCGGGACCATGACGGGCCAGCTCGTCCACCGCCTCCAAGATCGCCTGCTGCATATCACGATCACGACCGTCCTCATCCTCGGCCAGCAACGGCCGGTAACGCACCTCTACCGGATAGGTGCGGCCCGACACTTCGATGATGGGGGCATCATTGAAGTGTTGTGCGAAACGTTCCGGGTCGATGGTGGCCGAGGTGATGATGACCTTGAGGTCGGGCCGCTTGGGCAACAACTGTTTGAGGTAACCGAGCAGAATATCGATGTTGAGGCTGCGCTCGTGGGCTTCGTCGATGATGAGCGTGTCATAGCGATGCAAGTCGCGATCGCCTTGAATCTCAGCCAGCAGAATGCCGTCGGTCATGACCTTGATGCAGGCCTCCTCGCCGACGTGACCACTGAAACGCACTTGATAACCCACCACCTGACCCAGGGGAGTGTGCAATTCCGCGGCGATGCGCGTCGCCAATGTGCGTGCAGCGAGTCGGCGCGGCTGCGTGTGTCCGATCAAGCCCGCCGCACCGCGCCCCAATGACAGGCATATCTTCGGCAACTGGGTGGTCTTGCCCGAACCGGTCTCGCCGCACACGATCACCGCTTGATGGGCTGTGATCGCGCGCGCGATGGCCTCGCGCTGTTGCGACACCGGCAGCTCTTCGGGAAACTCCGGCGTCGGCAACCGCGCGCGGCGTCGTTCGTGACGCCGTTTGGAGGCCGCCACCTGGTCCGCGAGCGCGGCCACCTCCTCCGTGACGACACGACCAGCGCGACGATCTTGCTCCAGGTTGCGCAGTGCGCGCCGCAAGCGCGGCTGATCGCGCAGCATGCAGGAGGCGATTTCAGCGGCGAGGGACTGTAGATTAGGCTGACTGTTCAAGGGCGTGAGATGAGTATGGCGTCGATAACCGGCTATTGTACGGACTCGCGCCGCTTGCTGCATGATGGCCTTGGGACGTCACCGCCGAAGAAACCGTCCGAGAGCCGAGAGCCAGGTGGTCGGCGCCATTACACTACCTTGAGTACTCTGACGACCCCCCCTTGGTCAGCGTAGAGCTTCATCGCTCTCGTATTGCCCGCATTCTTTTGCTCGCACTTAGCATCACGCACATCGCTCCCGCGTCCTAGCGGCGTATCGCGCAATGTCGCCCTTACACGACAACTTTCATTGTTGCCCCGCAACAACGGAGCGCGCACTGGACAGCGCCCGCTGCTGACCTATATTTACACCACACTCAAGGAAGTTTCACAGACTACCCACATATAGGAGGACGATATGGATATCAGTCGTCGTTGGAAATCCGCTCTCATCCTAGCGCTGTTACCCGCGCTCTACATACTCCTCGCACCGTCTGCCGAAGCGCGCAACAAACACCTCTTCAAACCGGCACGCACGGCCATCGAAAAAGCCGTCGCCGCCATGGGCGGCCCTAGCGCGTTACAGAACCTGAACGGGTTCATCACCCAGGCCAGTGGCGAGCGCTGGATCTTGGATGAAGGTTTCAACGTCGGAGCGGGCGCCACCCGCCGCGGCACCTTCGACGCTCAGATCACCTATGATGTGGCGGGAAATCGACTGCGTCTCGATTACGACATCGCCGCGGCGGGCATCGAACGGCAATTGAGTGAAATCATCGCCGGTAACCTAGGCTATCTCGACGGCCAGGACGGCAACTTCGGCGGCCCCGCGCAACTGAACATGCGCTCGGATCGTTGGGCGTCGATACGCAAACATCAACGGCTGCTCAATCCGCAGCTCATCTTGCGCGAGGTACTCGCCAACCCCGGCTTAGCCAGGGAGATGGACATGACGCTCATCCACGGCATGCCCCACCACGTGGTGGCCATCGCCGACCCCGTCGCACCGCTGCTGCTCTATATCAATGCGTTCAATGGACAGTTAACCAAAGCCGAGACCATGGAGAACGATGTGCTGCGGCGCGACGTCCCCCTGGAAGTTCACTACAAGACATGGCGGCCGTTTGGCGGCGACCAGCGTAGACTAGGCTGGTTGAAACCGCGACCGGCCGCATTGCATAAACTGCATTGGCTGATACCGACATCGTTCTTTCAAGGTTGGGCTAGGCTGCACGACAGACCCCAATTCCCCACCATGGTGGAAGTCATCTACGACGGTGCGCGCGTGCACGACGAAGCGCGCGCCACGATTGAAGTCAATCCCTTCATCGACCCGGCCGCGTTTGACTTTCCCGCCACGCTGTCACCCGTCTTCAACGCCGAACTAGCCGCACGCGGTCTCGTCAGTCACCAATATTTGCAGTCCTTCGCCGCCTTGGGTTTTCCTCAAGATGGTTTTCAAGCGCAAGTCAATGCGACGCAACTCGCACCTGGGGTCTATCACCTCACTGGCGGCAGCCATCATTCACTCGCCATCGAGCAAGATGCCAACGTCGTCATCGTCGAAGCACCGCTCAACGAAGTACGCAGCTTGGCCGTGATCGATTGGGTGACGGCGACGTTTCCCGGCAAACCCATCACCCATGCGGTGATGAGCCACCATCATGCCGATCACTCGGGCGGTTTGCGTAGCTATGTGGCACAGGGCGCGAGCATCGTGATGCACGAAGCCGCGACATCTTTCTTCGAAGCCGTGTTCACCGCGCCTTCGGCGCTCGATCCCGACCTGCTGGCACAGACACCGATGAGCGCGAACATCATCTCGGTACCGGACGGCAGTTCAGTCATCCTCGCCAACAGCCTCAACCCGGTCGGGATCTATTCGCTGGGCAACCAACACGCCGAAGATCTGGTTCTCGTCGAGGCCGGCGGCATCGCCTTCGTCGTCGACATCTATAGCCCCTTCCCCGGTGCACCGGCACTCCCTCCAGCGGCGCAACTGATTTATGATCGCATCATCGAGCTGGGTCTGACTGTCACCGCCATCGCGGGCGGACACGGCGGAGTCATCTCGTTCTCGGAATTCGAGGGACTGATCAACCAACAAATAGGAAACCTCTGAATAATCTGTCGTTTCGAGCGTTAGCGAGAAATCTTCTGCTGCAGGCTTCTATCTAAATCAGCGAGATACAAGATTTCTCCCTTCGGTCGAAATGGCAACAACGAATTATTCAGGTTCCGTAGGATATTCTTGCGCAAGAGGCTGGCAGACCAGTCTGTCAGCCTCTTCTTCGACAGATCAACGCATCAACGATCGGCTGCCCCGGCCAAGGCATCGCGCAGCGGCTGCAAATAGTCTTCGTACTGCTTCCAGCGCTTCACGGAGCGCTCATAGATCGGCTCGCGCACTTGTTGATAGCTGGCGGTAGCGACCACGGGGCGTGCTACATGAAATTCAAGGCAGCGCTCTTCCCACGGCAAGCCGATGAACTCCAGCAGTGCGCGACTGACCTGTTCCGGCTTTTCCACCAAGTCTTCGTAACGCAGCTCGTACATCGATAATTGCAACACCTCGCGCCAGTGCTGCATCACGCGTTGATACTGCCGATAGTAAAACCCCAATGCCTCGAGGTCGTAAGCATAGCTGTGTCTTCCGCCGAAATTCTGGAAATAGCACGACACACAAGTATCCAACGGATCACGCATGACATGAATGATGCGCGCCTGTGGGAATAGCATGGCGATGAGACCCAGGTGTAGAAAGTTGTGCGGCATTTTATCAACGATGCGCTCCGCATCGGGAAACAGCGCGGCGAGCTTCTCCAAATAACTCCCCGCCCACTGCTCGCCCTGCTCACGGCTTAACGCCGCGAGGCCTTGCCCCGCAAGCAGAGTATTCAACTCGAACGCCATCTCGGCGACTTCGTTCAACTCACCGGCCGCCTGCACCTGAGTATGCGCGCCGAGGATTTGCTCGACCAAGGTGGTGCCGGAACGCGGCATGCCCACCACGAACACCGGCCGTAGCGATTCATGACCGGCACGCGGCGCACTCGCCAAGGCCGCGGCGCTGAAGGTCTCGACTATGTGGTCCATTTGGGCCCGGCATTGCGCGGCATCAAACTGCACCGGCTTGAGACGATTGGCTGCGGCGAAATGCTCGAAAGCTTTGCCTGCCTCGCCGGCCCGATCATAAAGCTGGCCGAGATGAAAATGTGTCTGTTCGCGGTGCACATTACTGATGGGCACTTCCGCCAACAGGATTTCCAAACGCTGCACGGCATCCGCACGGTTGGACGCCGAGCGGCACACGCGCGCATAGGCGAGCGCGACTTCGGGACAGTCACGATAGTACTGCAAAACCGGCTGCAGTTTTTGCAGCGCAGCCTGAGTATCGCCCAGGCGCTCAATGACGGCCGCCTCCACCGCCACGGCTTCCCAGTAGTCGGCGCGCAGGGATTGCGCCAGGCGCGCGCAACGCAAGGCCTCATCGAGCCGCCCTGCATCCAAATAGATTCCACTCTGGGCGTGATAGGCCTCGGCATGATGCGGATCGAGGCGCTGCGCATGTTCAAAACAGGCCGCTGCCTCCTTAGTCCGGGCCAGGCGATGTAGGGCCTTGCCCAGCGAGAGGTGATATTGAGCGCGTTGTGGCGCCAGACCCACGGCTTGTTGATGCAGCTCCACCGCCTGGCGCAGATCGCCGTGACGTTGCTGCAAGCGGCCCAGCGACTCATAGGCGTCGGCGAGCCCGGGCTGCAGCGTCGCGGCACGCCGGTAACATTGTTCAGCCTCCGCAAATCTAAGCTCGGCGTCGGCCACCTCGGCCTGTAATTCCAACGCCTGACCGAGATTGAGCAGGGCTTCGGGAAAATCGCGGCGCAAGGCCAGCGCGCGCCGCAAGGCCGCCACGGCGCCGCTGACATCACCCGCGCGTCCGCACAGGATGCCCAGCATGCACCAGGATTCGGCGTCGCGGGGATCGCGTTGTGTCACTTGCTGGAAGAGCGTCAGGGCCTCCGCACTGCGATTGCCTTGCAGGCTCGCATAGGCTTGCCGCTTTTTGGTGCGCACGAGGACGCTTTGCTGTTTAGCCATGTTCCCGACCCAATGTGTCTCCGACGTGAGATTTGTCGGCAGGGGGACCGGGAATTCAAGCGAGCGGCATCACTACGGGGCCACAATCACTCGCGTTTTTTCTCCTCGCGCTTGGCTTGCCGCCACAGTGTTTCCAGCTCCTCCAGGCTCACGCGCTGCGGATGCAGCTGGCGCTCGGCCAGCAAGGCTTCGATGCGGCGAAAACGGCGCTCGAAACGCAGACTGGTCTCACGCAACGCCGTTTCCGGATCCACGTCGACATGCCGAGCTAGATTGACGCAGGCGAAAAGTAAATCGCCTATCTCATGGCGCAAGCGCTCGGGATGACGCTCGGCCAGCTCCGCACGCACTTCCTCGCTCTCTTCAGCGATTTTTTCCAAGACCTTGAGCGGATCGTTCCAGTCGAAGCCGACGCGCGCGACACGACGCTGGACTTTCACGGCGCGGGTCATGGCCGGCAAGGTCGTGGGAATATGATCGAGCACGCCAGGCGGTCTACCTTGCGCCTTGGCGGCACGCTCCTCGGCCTTATAGCTTTCCCACGCCTCGGCCTGCGCCTCGGCACTGGCCACTTGCGCCTCACCGAACACATGCGGATGACGACGCGTGAGTTTATCGACGATAGCCGCCACCACGTCAGCGAATTGGAACTGGCCCTGCTCCTCGGCCAAGCGGGCATGGAACACCACTTGAAACAGCAAGTCACCCAATTCGTCCTTGAGGTCGGCCATATCTTTGCGCGCGATGGCGTCGGCGACTTCATAGGCTTCCTCGAGCGTGTGCGGCGCGATGGTGTCGAAATTCTGGGCGCGATCCCAGGGGCAACCTTCTTGTGGGTCGCGCAAGCGCGCCATGATGGCCAGCAATTCGTCGATATGACTCACGAGGGCGATACCTGATACCTGATGGAAAGGAAGGCATGATAGCAAGCCGCGCCCGCCAGCGCCTAGCGTGAGGCTGTCTTCCCGCGCATTGCCTCGGTACCATGACGCGAGCGCGTCACCGGAGCGAATTGCATGGAAGCCTTGCTGAACCCACTCACCGAGTGGACCGGCCACCTGGCCGGTCTGCTATGGCAGAACTACCTCACTCTGGGCTTGTTGCTGGGTACCGGCATGTACCTCACCGTGCGCACCGGCTTCGTGCAAGTCCGCGGCTTCCGCCATGCCCTGAGCATAGTGCGCGGGCGCTACAGCAAGGCGGAAGACGTGGGTGAAGTTTCGCACTTCCAAGCACTGTCCACCGCGCTATCGGCCACCGTGGGTACCGGCAACATCGCCGGCGTGGCCACCGCGATCACGCTGGGCGGGCCGGGCGCCTTGTTTTGGATGTGGGTGACGGCCTTCATCGGCATGGCCACCAAGTTCGCCGAGTGTTCACTGTCGCTCAAGTTCCGCGAAGTGGGGCCCAACGGGGAAGTGGCGGGCGGCCCCATGTACACGCTACTGCACGGGCTCAACATGCCGCGCCTGGCGGCGCTGTTCGCCACCTTCGCGCTCATCGCCTCGTTCGGCATCGGCAACATGGTGCAAGCCAATTCGATGGTGGACGGTCTGGGCTTCATTTTCCCGCAAGTCAAGGAAGACGGCTGGCTGCTGGGCGTGGTGATGGCGGTCTTGGTGGGACTGGTGATCCTCGGCGGCGTGCGGCGCATCGCCAAAGTGGCCGCCACGCTGGTGCCGTTCATGGCGCTGTTCTATGTCGCCGCCGCCCTCCTGGTGTTACTCAACCACCTCGCTGATATCCCCGCCGCCTTGTTCACCATCCTCAATCACGCCCTCAACCCCTGGGCGGTCGGCGGCGCGGCAGTGGGCGAGGCAATCCGCTGGGGCGTGGCGCGCGGCCTGTTCTCCAACGAGGCCGGCCTGGGCTCCTCCCCGATGGCGCATGCCGCGGCCCGCACCAACGAACCGGTGCGCGAGGGACTGGTGGCGATGCTGGAACCCTTCATCGACACGCTGGTGATCTGCACCCTGACCGGGCTGGTGATCGTGGTCACTGGCGCCTACCTCGCGCCCGCCGAGGGCGTGGTCGGCGCGGCCTTGACCGCCTCCGCCTTCAGCCAGGTGCTGGGCGAAGGCGGCGCCTATGTGGTGGGCATCGGCCTGACCTTGTTCGCCTTCTCCACCATCATCGCCTGGTCTTATTACGGGGATCGCGCCGCCAAGTTCTTGTTCGGCGCGCGCGCCGTGTTGCCCTATCGGGTGGTGTATACCCTGATGGTGGTATTCGGCGCCGCCGTCCCTCTACACCTGGTTTGGAACCTGGCCGACATCACCAACTTATTGATGGCGCTACCCAACTTGATGAGCCTGCTGCTATTGGCGGCGCTGGTGCGCGGGCTGCAAAAGGACTATTTTTCCCGCCCGCACCCCCCGGTGGAACGAGAAAAATAGCCGCCCGCGCCCCTCTCGCAGCCCTTGTCAAGGTCAAGTTTTACTTGCTAAGTGCGCGCGTTTTATAGAGAATGTGGAAGATTAGTGTTTTGTCACCAGGACGGGTTTGCGGTGTTAACCTGTGTGGCAGTGCCGCGCCTTCCCCTGCCGGGACATTGCGCGGCACCCTCCAGAACTAAACCCAATCATTTTGATCCGACGGAACGGCCGAGCCACTCCACCATGCGAGGTGTCATGTTGCTGCGTCACGCCCCCGCCGTTCTGTTGCTAGCCTATTCGCTTGCCGCGCCGGCGCTATCACAGACTACTCTCCCCAGCGCCTTGCCGTTGGCCTTCGAGCCCTATGTCGGGAGCGCCGCGCAGGACACTCACTATGTGGCGCGCGGTCCCGGCTATGCTATGTATCTCGGCGCCGCCCACAGTGTCGTTTCCTTGCCTGGCGCACCGCCCCTGCGCTTCACCCTGCTGGGCGCCGATGCCCAGGCCGAGGGACGACCCCTGAGCCCGCTGAAGGGCGTCAGTCATTATCTGCACGGGGCCGAACCGCAGCGCTGGCGCACCCATGTCCCGCAGTGGGCAAAGCTCCGTTTCGACGCCGTCTATCCGGGCATCGACGTGACCTTTTACGGCAACCAGGGCCAGCTGGAGTACGATTTCATCGTCCATGCTGGCGCCGATCCCGGGCAGATTGCCCTCTCCTACGAAGGCACCCGGGGCCTGGCCCTGGGCCCCGACGGCAGCCTGCTGCTCTATACCGAGCGCGGCGTGCTGCGACAGCACCCTCCCTATTCCTACCAGCTCGGGCCCAACGGCCGCGAAACCGTGCCTTCTCGATATCTCGTCGAAGGTCAACAGGTGCGCATCGCTCTGGGCTCGTACGACCCCGAGCGCACCCTGATCATCGATCCGGTGTTGACCTATTCGAGCTATCTGGGCGGCGCCGGCGAAGACGTGCTGACGGGCGTGGCATTGGACCCGGCCGGCAACGTCTATATCTCCGGCTACACCGACGCCCAATTGTTGCCTGCCCCGGACGGTGGTCCCAACCAGAACGGCGGCGGAGGCCATCTGGATGCCTTCGTGACGAAACTCGATCCCACCGCCACGTCGGTGCTTTACACCACCTATTTCGGCGGCGCGGGGCTGGACATCGCCGAAGGCATCGCCGTGGACTCCAGCGGCAACGCCTACATCGCCGGCTTTACCGAATCGGCAGACTTTCCCGGCAGCAACAACACCCATTCCGGCGTGGATGATGGCTTCGTGGTCAAACTCGATGCCACCGGCACTTTGAGCTTCACGCGCCTGCTGGGCGGCTCCGACAGTGATAGGTTGCGGGGTATCGCGGTGGATGATGGCGGGCAAGTGCATGTCGTGGGCACCACCGCTTCCAGCGACATCGCCACCGTCAATCCGATGCAGCCCGCTCTCGCCGATACCATCGAACGCCGCTACAACGACGCTGGCGATCTGCTCGTCGCCAGGTTGGCCGCCGACGGCACCGTACGCTACGCCACCTACCTCGGCGGCGCAGACTTCGAAGAGGCGCGCGCCGTGGCGGCGGCGCCCGACGGCAGCGCCACCTACGTCGTGGGACGGACCTTCTCGTTGGATTTCCCGGTCACCGCGAACGCCGCCTATGCCACCAAGAACAGCGCCGGCTGCACCGAATCGCAGGGCTGTTCCGACATCTATCTGGCGCGGCTGGATTACGACGGCAGCGTCCCGACGCTGGGCTATGGCAGCTACCTGGGCGGCGGTATCAATGATTTTGCCTACGCGGTCGCTGCGGATGCCGACGGCAACGTCTATGTCGGTGGCGCCACCGTCGCCTCCGACTTTCCTACCCGCAACGCGCTGGACGACAGCCTGGACAGCTTCAGGGACGGCGCCCTGGCCCGCTTTGCCGCCGACGGCTCGCTGACTCACGCCACCTATCTCGGCGGCGACGACTTCGATCAAGTGGACGCCCTGGTCGTGCACAATGATGACCTCTACGTGGGGGGGAGCACCGGTTCGTCAAACGGCTTGCCAACCCTCATCCCCTGGCAGGCGAACCACGCCGGCGGCGGCGACGCTTTCGTCATGAAGCTGACAGCGACTGGGTTGACACCAACCTACGCCAGCTATCTGGGCGGCACAGGGGCGGACGATCTCGAGGCATTGGTCGTGGATCAGGCGGGCGCCTTGGTCGTCGTCGGCAACACCCGCTCCTTTGACTATCCGGTCAGAGAGGGCGCGCTGCAGGCCAGCCGACCGAGCACCTTCACCCGGGAAGGATTCATCACGCGCATCGCCGAGCTGCCGGCGGACTTGGAAGTCGTGCTCAGCGAACTCGAACCGGCGGTGGCGCAGCAAGGCAACGACTACCCCTATCAGGCGCGCGTTACCAATCTGGGGCCCGACATCGCTGTCGATGTGGCCCTGTCGGCCAATCTCACCGGGCCGGCCGAACTCATCGGTGTCCCGAGTCCCTGTGTGCTAAGCGGCGCCACCATCAATTGCGCCCTGGGCGCCATCCAAGCTGGCAGTTCCCTGACCTTGGATTTCACCGCACGCGGCAACGCGTCGGGCACGGCCACGCTGAACGCCAGTGTGAGCACGGCGACCACACCCAGCGAAATCGAGCTAAGCAATAACAGCGACCGTGTCGACATGCGTATCAATGCACCGCCGAGCGCGCAAGATGGCTCGCTCACCACCGACGAGGACATCGCCAAGAACGGAGTGCTCAGCGGCAACGACGCGGAAAACAACGGCCTGACCTTCCGCCTCGATAGCAATGGCAGCAAGGGCACCGCCGTCATCACCGACGCGGCGAGCGGCGCCTACACCTACACGCCGGCAAGCGATGTCTTCGGCAGCGACAGCTTCACGTATTCGGTGGTGGACGGCGACGGCGCAGTCTCCAACATCGCCACGGTCACGGTCACCATCGCCCCGGTAAACGACGCGCCGGAAGCGAACGATCAACTCCTGTTTGTACTGCTCAACACTCCCACCAGCGGCATCCTGACCGCCAGCGACATCGAGGGCGATACGCTGACCTATGAAATCGTCAGCAACGGCAGCGAGGGGTCGGCTGTCATCAGCGGCGACCCGACCAGCGGGGCTTACACCTACACGCCGCTAAATAGGCCCTCTCTAGAGGACTTCAACACTATCCCCGATAGCTTCACATTCCGCACTCGAGATGCCAACAACGCGGTTTCGAATGTCGCCACCGTGACGGTCAATATTCATCCGCCCAACGAAGCGCCGTTGGCACAGAACGGCCAACTGGCGGTGACCGAAGACCTCGCCGTCAACGGCACGCTCACGGCCAGCGATCCGGATGGCCATAGCCTCACCTTCCGCCTCATTCAGGCACCGAGCAATGGCACGGTGGCGATCACCGATCCGGTCAGCGGCGCCTATACCTACACACCCCATCCGAATGCCAATGGTAACGACAGTTTTAGCTTCGCTGCCGATGATTGGCTGTTCAGCTCCAACATCGCCACGATGAGCATTACCATCCAGGCCGTCAACGACGCACCTCGCGCCGACGCCGACAGCTTGACCTTGGCCGAGAACAGCAGCGCCAGCGTGGACGTGCTCGGCAATGACAACGACCCGGACGGCGATGCACTCACTATTCTCTCGTTCACGCAACCGGCCCACGGCAGCCTCAGCCATGACGGCGTCGGGCGCTACACTTATCGACCGGAAGTAAACTACAGCGGCAGCGACACTTTCAGCTATACCGTGCGAGACCCAAGCGGACTCACCGCCAGCGCCGCGGTCGCCATAACCGTCACCAACGTGGACAACCCCCCACTGCTGGACCGACGCGGCATCAATGGCTTGATCCTGGCCGCGGGCATGACCGACCGGCTGCCCTTGGGGGTGATCGATCCCGACATCGACAGCGACAATGACACTCATACCTACACCGTGTCCGCCACCACCCTGGGGAGCGCCCATTTCGAGGGTAGTATTCTGAGTTACACCGCGACCACGCCCGGCAGCGAAAAAGTCCTGCTGACCGTGACCGACAGCAGCGGCCTGCAAGATAGCTACGAGTTACCCATCACCGTCAATCCACTACTCACTCCCGACATCGACGGCGACGGCGTATCCGACGATCAAGCCAGAGCCGTCGGCCTCGACCCCATCACTGCCGGCGGCGACACCGACCGCGACGGCATCCCCGACCGCCATGAAATCGGCGACCCCGCCACATCCACTGACAGCGACAGTGACGGCGTCATCGACGCCTTGGAAGTCGGTGAGGCGGCGCACAGCCCCCAACGTATGCGCTTCGTCGTGCCACATCCGATCGCCGCCAAACAGCGGCTGGATGACTTGGGTGGCAAAACCATCACCATCACCGCGCTCACGACGGGGGTCAGGATCGACACCCAACGTCGCCGCGATGACAATTCACTGCCGCTGTACGTGATCAGCGAACTGCCCGCCCCGGAAGTGAGTTTCAGCTACCCGCTCGGTGTGCTGTGGTTCACCGTCACCAATTTCAGCCAGGGTGGCGCCCAGATCGAGATACAGCTCCCGGAAGTCGACCTGCCCGAGCTTTCCGTGATACGCGCCATGGGTCGCAACGATCGTTGGCTCACCATCGCCGAAGGCACAGCCACCTTGCGCCGTGATACTCGTACCATACTGCTCAATATCGAGAACGACGCCATTTATGATCGCACCGTAGGCGCCACCATCGACCTGGCGTTAGGCCTAGGCGTGGAAGAAGAAGCGCCGCTACGTGCCGCCACCAGCGCGAGAGGCAGCGGGGGGGGTGCCCTACATGGGGTGGTGCTACTGCTGCTGGGTGGGGCATGGTTGGCGCGCCGTGCACGATCGCGCATCCCCACGTGCTAGGGCGTCAGTGCGCGATCTTGGGCCAATAGCGCGCGAAATCAAATTCCGGGCTGTGCGGTTGAGTATGGCACTGCGCGCACATTTTCGGCCCCGACCAAGTGGCATTGGCCACCGCCAGCGCCCCCCCCGAAGCGGCATGCTCGCGCGCCGCACCGTGACAGGACTCGCATTGCACGTTGCTTAAGTGCAGCGTCGTTTCCAGGTCGATGAAGCCACCCCGCTGCTTAAAACCGACGGTGTGGCATTGGATGCAGTCGGGATCAAAGGACTTATTGACGTCTTCCAAACTCGTATAAGCGTGGGCATGGCGCGAACCTGACCACTTGGCATAGGCCTCCGCGTGACAAGACTGGCAGACTTCCTCGCCGGCGAACGGCGTTTCGCCCTGCTCCTGCGCTTTGCGCAATGCCACGCTGCGCAGATAGTTGTCCTTGATACGTGCGCTGTAGTCGGCATACCACGGCGCCAAACGCGGCGCATCGGGAACACTGGGCGGCATGAGCATCACTTCATGGTCCCATGCGCCTAGGGTGCCATCCTCGCGTAAGGCCAGGTCCACCCGACCCAGACGCAAGCCGCGCGAACCGGGCTGCAACACCAAAGTATGGCCGTGCATGACGGGCTCGCCAAACTCTTCGTAATTGGCTCGCACCAACAACACATCCACATCAACCAGGGAAAATTTCCGTTCGGCCTCGGCCAGCGTGAGCGTGGTGGCAAGCGCGGTGAGCGCGCCTTCGCGCTGCGCGCGCTGCAAGGCGGCGCTGATCGCAGCGACATCATCGCCGGCCTGCACATGATCGCCCAGCATGGCGCGCTGCGGCGCCGCAGCGGGATCGAGCCAAGCAAAAAAAGCCACTTCATAACCCGGCCGTGTGATGCGTCGCTCCGGCGCGAAGCGCTCGCCGCGCCAATTGCTGGCCACCCATGGCAAGGCAACGGTGTCGAGCAAGGACTCCCCATAGACTAGGTCGCTCCACTGGACACCCACGGCATCGTAGGCCAGCGCATTCATGCCGGTGAGGATGTATGCGCCGGTAAGCTGACCGTGCGCGACGAAGGGATTCTGTAAACCGCCGGCCGAGATGAGCACCAACTCGGGCCGTTCAACGCGCAACCTATCGATCAAGGTAGCACGCCGCAGAAGGCCGCCCGAGTTACCCACCTCACTGCAACCGCAAGGCTCCAACTCGCCGTCCATGTTGCCAGTATAAATCAGCGTGACAGCGCGAGCGGTGCTCTCACCGCCTGCCCACGCCATCGTCACACACAACAGCCACATCAGCCCAACGGCGATTACGCGACGACCACTCATATCAAACGCACTCATAGACTGATTACGTGGACGCATCCGCCTCCGGCGGTAAAACCTCGGGTTTCGCCGGCTCGGCCTTGCGACGCCGGGGCGCACCTTTGGGCCAAGTCGTGAAAGGATAGGGCTTGAGCTCGGAGTTATAGGTCACGAAGCGCAGTATCTGGGCAATATAGCCACTGAGACTGTAACCGAAACTCAGCAAGCGCTGATTCGGCTCACCCGTGATGAGCACGGCAATAAACTGAAAAAACGCCACCGCCGCCACGACGATTTCGGCCAGACTGTACAACAATGCGAACAACAGCATATAAAGCCCGCGTTTCCAAGATTCCTTATTGGTAAAGTGCTGTCGCATGAAGTTCCCCTCGCGCTTGTGATCCATTCGGACGCGCGGCGCCCGCCCGCGTGTATGGTACCTCCACGGGCGCGGCTCGACAAAGCGAGGGTCACCCCGAGGTGTGCAGCTCGAACATGGTGAAGTCGGACTGACTGAGCACCGGATCACCCAAAGCACCGGTATGGGGGTGTTTGGGATTTATGAACACGGCCAGACGATCACCGGTCATGAATTTATGCTTATTGTCACACAGCAGCGCCATGCCGCCATCGGAATGTAGCACCAGCAAGGCTGGCAAGGTGCGCTGATCTAGCGCGTCCAAATCCTCTACCACGACGGCCGTCACTTTGCCCTTGATACGCGCGATGGCCACTTCCACGGCCATGTCAGCGGAGCGCTGCAAACGCACTACATAACCCAGCTTGCTTTGCTCGGAAGTCTCATCACCTGCGGTATACGCCAACAACTTTCCCACATGGAGCGGCGCACTGTAGGGGCTCTCATGCATGCGCAGCTGCACCCCTCCCGGGGATTCATCGGCGACTATCCAGCGCGGCTCCGGCCCCTTGGCGCGCTCACCTTGCACGATAAGGGTATGCTCGGCTAACGAGTCCCAGAATTCTCTACTCTCTTTCGCAGCGTCTTGATCCTCGCGCACGAGATCACGAAACAAACGATAAACATCCTCGAAGCCGCCGAATATCCGGACCTGACGTGCATCGAACACCGCCTTGCGCCCATCGCTCCGCTCCTGCGGCGTGAGGCGCTTCAACAGCATGTCGATAAACGGCAACTGGTCTTGCGCCTCCAAGGCCGTTAACGTCGCAGAAGGCGCTTGCTCGGATAACAAGGCCTGGTGGTCAGCGCGCGCGCGATCGCACAACGGGGCCAAATCCAATAACAGCATCTCGCCGAGCTGGTCTTCGCCGCGCCCCAGCCTTGGCGCATGAGCTTGGCTACGGTAGATCGCCGAGTGCTGCACGGGCATCACGCCCAGAAAATCATCCGTCAAGGTGAGCGGCGGCTCGCAATGCAGCACGTAATCGGCGATAACCGGCATGAATTGGCTGGGCCAACTGATAGCATCCACCAAGCCCATGATTTGAATGGCGACGAACAACTCCTCTATCGAGCCACTTTCCGGCCACAGTGATTTCGTCTCCGCATCGCTCTTAGCATAGAGGCGCACCTTCAATGATTTCTTGGCACGCACATCCACCAGATCGCGGACGGCGAAGTACACCTGATTGCAATCGCGCCAGGCGTGGGTGGGAAATTTCTGATAACGAAACGCCCGCAATAGGTATTCCAAGCGGGCCAACTCCATGATGCGTAGCGCACATATGCTCAGGCGCTGGCATCGCTTTCCCTCTTTGTCATCGTCCGCGGCATGGTCATGCCGCAGCACCAGTTTGTAACTAATGGCCAACCGTTCCGCCGCGCGCACGCCCTCCGAAACACCTTCGCGCTGCTCACTGGTTTCCGGCACACCGCCGCCCTGACTCAGGAATCGCGCATAGAGCTCCGCCGCGGCGCTCACCGCGTGGCCCAGCGCGATATTGGTCAAGCCCACGCGCTGATCGGGCTCCAAACGCCAGTGGTTGAGCTGATCCAAATAGCGATTGATCTCTGTAAGCATGGGCACGGCGCCCAAGCCTTGGCGGGAAAAGTGACCCACGAGATTGTGCGGATCGGATGCCTCGTCGGGTGCCTCTTTATTCGGCACCGGCACATGTAGCGGCAATAGCGCCAGCGACGCATCGGAGGCACTGCCCGAGCCGAACAGCGATCTAAAGAACCCTTTTTTCTCCGGATGACTCATGCGCGCCTCACTCCCCCGCATGCGCGGGTGATCTTTCCGGTTGTCGGCCTCACCTACCGTTACTTGAGGACGAATGCCTCGGCGCTATGGACCATCAATGTGTTACATCATGCTCGGCCACGGCTGTGGCCGCTGACTAGGCCACCAGCGATTAAATGAGCGACGCGCAGCGGCTCGGGCATGAGACCGTTCAAGGCCAGGCGCCGCAACACCCTCGTCGCCGCGGGCAAGGTCAAACCGGCCCGTTGCACGTATAAGTCCGCCGCCGCTTCCATCGGACCGGCCCGCTCGATCAGCCGCCACTTGCGCCTACCCCCAGGCACATGGCCGAGCAAGGCGCGGCGTATCGCCCCAAAATCCGGCGCGCGACGCGCCACCACCAGGCAAGGGATTTGCAGTCGGTGATGCAACTCCGGCAAATCCACCACATTGAAACCGGCAAAGGCGATGCCTTGCAGCATGATCAACTGGGTGTGGGAGGCGAAACGCGATTTGCCCACCAACTCCGCCAGCACCCGGGTGGCGTTGACGCCATCGCGCCGCACCGGTGCACTCAACACCCCTTGTAACTGGGTGTCGGAATAGACTGCCCCCACCACCAGCACATTGCCTCGGTGCTGACGCGCAAAGGGGGCATCGTCGAAGCCGATGACATGAGAATAACCGCTCACTCCAGTGCTTCAAGGGCGGGCAGCGGTCCGCTCAAGGCCAGCAAGAATGCCTTCAAATCGGACTTTTCTTGTGCAGTCAAATGCAAGGGACGGATACCACTCTCCTGCATGGGCGTGGCATCGCCACCACGATCGTAGTGATCGATCACTTCATCCAGGGTCGCGTAACGCCCATCGTGCATATAAGGCGCCGTCTGCGCGATGTTGCGTAACGCCGGCGTCTTGAATTTCTTCCTATCGGCAGGATCGTGAGTGACGAGATAACGACCGGTATCATCATCCACGGTTTCCCATTCCTTCAACCCCATGCGCTTAGCGTCGAAGCGCAATATCTCACGGTACGCCGGCTGATCGAATAATGGATTACGCCGTAAACCGATGTTGTGAAAAGCATGATCGGAAAACACCGGGCCGTGATGACATTGCACGCAACCGGCCTTGCGCTGGAATAACTCCAGTCCGCGCTGCGCCGCGCCGGACAGCGCCTGCTTATCGCCTTTGGCATAACGGTCGAACGGGCTGTCACCGGTGACCAGGAAATGGCGCTGAAAAACGGCGATCGCCTTGCCGTAATCCTCGGCATTGGGTGCGCTGTCATAGGCGGCCTTGAACAGCGCCACCATTTCATCATCGGCGCGCAGCGTGCGCACCAGCGCCTCGATATCCTGGCCTTTATGCACTGGATTCTTGGTCGAACCGACGGCCTGCTTCTCCAAGCTGGGCGCGCGACCGTCCCAAATCAGCACGCGGTTGTACCCCACATTGATGAGCGTGGGAGAATTACGGCGCTCGACGAAACCGTCATTGGCCAGCGAGATGGCCATGGGCAAGGTCCAACCATGCTCAGGCAGATGACAGGAACTGCAATTCAAGCGACCATTACCGGAAATACGATTATCGAAGAACAACTTCTTGCCTAAACGCAGGCGCTCCGGGGTGGGCGGATTGTCCGGCTGCGCCGTCACCGCCGGCAACGGGCCTAGCGCGCTTGACAGCTCGCCCGCCCATCCCCAGCCGCCCCAAGTGACCAGCAGCATCACTACCCAACCACGACGTAGAACGATTTTCATGGCGGAGGCTCCTCTCTTGCACCACATCCTCGCAGGCTATAACGTGGCTCGAATTGCGGCAAGCCTACTCAATGATGGCCGACTATCCACATCTGTTACGCACCGTGACGCTGACGGCGGTCTGTCTGACCGCTGCGCCGGCCGCTGCCGCGCCCGAGGAAGGGCTGACTTTCAGCCTCGTTTACGGTCGCTGGGAGACCGTATTGCATGACGCCGCGACCACCTCGCCGGTGACCTACCGGCGGGTCGGTGTCGAAGCATTGGAACCGATACACCCCAACATACAACTCGGGCTCGTCGCCGGGTATGCGTTTCTCACCCAGGAAAATCAACCCATCACCGCCGGCTTGGAATTGGACGGTGGCTATGGCGGGGTATTGGTCCGCGCCGAGGTGCTACGCACGTCGCGCCTGGTCGCCCACCTGGGTGGCGAATACAACTTTCAACGCGTCGACGATAAAAGCGCCGATCAAACGCTCACGATGGACAGCCACGAGTTCATGGCCCACGCCGAGTTCACGCTGCGACTCAGTGCATTGTGGAGCGCGGGCATCGGCGCCCATTATCTCGACATCAGTAGTGAACAGCGCCTACGCGGCACGACTCGCGCCACCCATGCACAAGATTCGCACGAGCACTACTACAGCAGTGCTCGCCTGGAATTGAACGCGGGAGGTGATGGTGCAATAGGCGTCACGGTGCACAAAGGCGCGCTCGATGGTTACGCGTTATACTTCCAACGACGCTATTAGTCCTCCCCTTCCATAGCAAAGGAACCGCCATGCCCAAAGCGAAAAAGCTAGAAGAGATGATGTATCACTATCGCGCTGTGGTGCGCTCCGTTTACGATGGCGACACCTGCACCATCGACATCGACTTGGGATTAGGCACGTGGGTGCGCGGGGAAAAGATCCGCCTTCATCGCATCGACACGCCGGAACTGCGCGGCGACCAACGCGAAGCGGGTCTAAAGTCGCGCGACGCCTTGATCGCGAAAATCGACAACAAAGACATCATCGTCGAAACCATCAAGGATCGCCGTGGGAAATACGGGCGATATTTAGGCGAAATCTGGCTGCAAGACGACAGCGGCGAGTGGGTGAATATCAACGACCAGCTGGTGGCCGAAGGTTGGGGCGTTTATCGCGAGTATTGAGCGCCATGAGCACTCGACATCTAACCCTATCTGACACTCAGTTCTTTACGGCTGTGAACCGCACTCCGTAGGCCTTATGCGCAGGAAGGTTCAAGGTATCGTTCTTCCCGGCGCCGCCGCTGCTCCCGGCGAGCAGATTTTCGGGCGAGATGCAGGTATCCACTCCGACGAATTAATCTACGCCGATGTCGCCATGAATCGCATCGGTTTGAGTCCGCGTGGCGGCGAATATCGCGCTGGCCGCGGCGCGATGCGTCGTGTGGTCGGTCTAGGTATCCGTGTCGGGCTGGGTCTGGCCAAGGGCTCACCCTGGGTCATAGTGCCCATACCACTCTCCGGCAAGTGCGGGGCAAGTCTTGAGGGGTGGCTTGCCCTGCACAGGCACGATGGTCGGTGTGAGTTGATGGTCTTTGCCTAGCGATGACGTGCCAAGCTCGGACCGATGATTTACCCTGACAGGTCTGCCTTCCTAAGCGGTGCGGCGCGCCTAAGCTCAAGCGCGCCGCCCACTCACCCTATCCTCAGTTCTTGACGGCGGTGAAGACGACGGCGAACACGGTGTTGGCCGCGACATCGACTTGGTCGTTGTCGGGGCTGCTCGCATCACCGCCGACGGTCAGGTTGTCGGGCGAGACGCCGGTGTCGATGCCCGCATACTCATTGAGGACGGTGCTGCCATCATAGGCATCGGAGAGCGCCGTGCCACCGTTGGCGGCGGTGAAGATATTGGCCTTGGTGGCGCCAGCGCTGGCGCGCGTGCCCCATTTGATGGAGGCCGCCGTGTAGGTGAAGCCGGAGCCGGCGTCATCCAAGAGGTCCTGGAAGCGGATGTCGGTGGCGCTCACCCCGGTGCTGTTGTCGACATAGATGAGAAACTTGATGGTCTGGCCCGCCGGCACGGACACCGTGTTGGTGCTGTTGCACGCCGCATCCGAGTCGTCGCTGGCCAGACAGGTGCCGCTGCCGGCATCGAACACCGCCTTGATCAGCGTCAGTGCGGTGGAGTTGACGGTGACGGTGCCCGAGCTCGTCAGCGTGGTGGTGCCGCCGGCGAGATTGGTCGCATCGTTGGTGGCGGCCTGGGCGGCGGGTAGAGCCAGCGCGGCGGCGAGGGCCAGCGCGCCCGCTAGAGGGAACCATATCTTGCGCATGATGCTCGTGCTCCGGGTGTTTGACAGTGATAGGCGAGCACCGCCCGCGGGTGGTGCTCTTGTATATCTATCGGGTACGCGCCCAAATCATTGAGCGTTGGGGGGATGCTTCAGTTTTGCACGGCGCGAAAGCGCAGCCCGAAGGATTTGTGGGCGGGGAGGCTGAGGGTGTCATTCTGGCCGGCGGCACCGCTGCCGCCGACGGTGAGGTTGTCGGGGCTGGCGGTGGTGTCGATGCCGGCGAACTCATCGATCTGGGTATCGCCGTCCAGGGCATCCGTCTGCGCAGTGGTGGCGGCGGCGAAGATGGCCGCGGCGCTGGCCACATCGCTGGGCTGCCCGGCCGTGCCGTCGTTAAGGGTGCGTTGCAGGGTGCCCGTCTGATAAGCGAACGCGGTGTCGTCGAGCAGATCCTGGAAGCGCGTATCCGGGGCGCGCACCGCCATGGGATTGCGCACATAGATGAAGAAGTAGACGGGGTTGCCGGCGGGGACGGCCACGGCGGTGGCGCCGCCGCTGCACGCCGCGTCACTGGGGACGGAGGCCAGACAAGTGCTGCCTGAGGCGTCCCAGACTTGTTTGACCAGCTGCAACTGCTGGCCGAACACCCAATTGGTGTTGGTGCCGCCGGGGGCGGCGTCGACGGAGTAATAGGCATACATCGTCTGCCCGCCTGACGCATTCGAATCTTTCACATCCACATAATTGGCGATGGGCGCCACCCCGGCGTTGACGGTCAGGAACCACTCCGTCCCCGGTGTGCTCGAGCGCAGCTGCAATAAATTTCCACTGGTGCCCGTGAAGCTCAGCGCGCCACCGGCGGCGAGCGTCTGCGTCTGCCCGGCTTGAAAGGTGAGGGTGTCGGCGCTGGTCACCGCTTTGGTGAGGTTGTAGAAAGTCGTACTACCCGAAACGATTTGGCTGGTGCCGTCCAAGGTGACGGTGGAGGTATCCTTCGTGTAGGTGTCGTTGTTGGTCCAGTTGCCAGAGATGGTCCAGGTCGAGGTATCGGCATCGACCTCATTATTGCCATTGCCATCTGATGGATGAATGGTCGCATCACCGTTGATGTCGATAGCGCCCGTGCCGGCAATCAGTTTGCCGTATCTTGTCGTATCACCACTGTTTCCGATCACAAGATTGCCGGCTGTGATGTTACGGTTTTCAGCGCTATTGTCCAAAATCATATAGCAGGTTGCACACCAGCCATCCATAATAGTCAGGGTGCCGTTGACCGCCAGATCTCCACCGGCCACATGGAGATAGTTATTAGAGAAATTGCCGGAAGCACGAATCACCATGTCGCCTTCATAAACAGCACCGGTAATCGTTTTTCCTGGCGCCGTTCCTACGCCGCCGTTAGCCTCGATCTGGTAAGTAGCCACGGAAATAGTGACATTGCTACCAAAGGTATCTCCTGTTGAACTCCCTCTGCGTGACTGCGAGAAAGTTCCCGCCCCACCGAGCGTAGAATTATCATTAAGAATCAGATCATGCTGGTTTGTAAAAGTCTTGCCCACGGCCACATTGAAAGTGCCGGAGATGGTAAGGGCACCACCAATGAATAGATTCGATGAGCTCTGCGCAGTAATGACAGCACTTGAATTAATCGTCAGATTGTAGAACTGATTACCCGTTGGCGCGGTCAAGGTATGAGCGGCCCCGGTCATAACGATGGTGCTGGTGTTAGCGGTAAACGACCCACTCGAATGATCCCAGTCACCGCTGACGTTAAAGGTGTCAGTGCCGCCGGTCAGCGTACCGCGGATATCGACATCCCCGGTCACGCCTTGCGTATCAACATTGCCACCCGGCGTATAGTTACTGCTGCTAAAGACAAACAGTTCATAGTTAGAATCCAGCGTGATGTCATTACCCACCACGTTGTACTTGACATCATCATCACCATTATCGGCCGTGGCAATTTCGGCATTGCTGATGGCCCCAGAGTCGGAGCGGATCGATACGTGGTTCTGGTACAGGCTGAGGTTAGCGACGTTGTTGCCGTCGCTCTTAAAGGCGGTGATGCCTTCCTCGACTTCGTCATCAAGATAAACGGCGACAATGTCCGTATCGGCAAGTGCGATATTGCTGATGCCGTATATGCCCACACCATCGCTGCTGGTTATGTAGGTAGTCTGTTGGCTACCGTCGTAGACGACAATCTTAATTGCCTTGTTGTTGAGTGTCGTCGCTTCGTCATCATCAGTGTAGACTGCGCCGCCGATACTCTTGGTGCCGAACAGCCAATTGATGTTGTTGCCGCTATTGGTGCCGGAGGTAACGAGGATGTTGGCCGGCGTCCCGCCGATGGCGGTCTGGTCCTGCACATCAACATCGGTCATGTTAAACGTGCCACTTCCCTGCCAGTTGCGTTGGGTGCCGCCGACCGAGCTTCTTATCAGTATCCCATCGGGCGCGGCGGTGGTAGCATCAAATGTAATCGTCCCGGCATTGGCGACATCACCACCCAAGGTAACATCTCCATCGGAGGCATTGTCCCACGCGCCATTCGCCGTGACTGTTGTCAATCCGCCTATTGTTATATCCCGGTCATTCTGATCCAGCCGACCATCGGTGATGGTAAACGTCCCATTGATGACCAGCTCGTTTGTTTGCAGTGTGAGATAGTCACTGCCCCCGTTTGTTTTATTTATTGCGAGGTTGTTAAAGTCCTTTGTAGCGCCGGTACCACCAGTATCTAAAGTTGCATTTGCTGTGCCGTCAAAGATGACAGTCGATGTGCCCGCCGTAAAGGTACCACCACTATTGCTCCAGTCCCCTGCCACATTCCATGTAGAGGGACCCGCGGTTAAGGTCCCGAGTTGCGAGCCACCACCATTAATCGTGACGTTACCCGATATGTTCCAAACAGAACCGGTACTCGCGCCCGCTGCCGCATCGATGACATTGCTACCACTATCATGGGGGTCATTGATCAGGACATTGCCAAACGTCATGGCGCCATCGTGGGGAATGAATTTGCCCGCGCGGCCATTGAAGGTAGTACCTATAATCAAATCACCAGTAGTCGTGATATTGATATCGGCAGGATTATCGAGCGTCGCGCCGGACCATTCATTGCCAGAGCTTTCGTAGATACGTAGATCATGGCTACCTAGGCTAAGGACGCCCAAGACATCAGGGTCACTTAGGGCGGCGATATTGCCAGCCTGACCATTTATTTCCACGATACAATCATAGGTCCGGACGGTAACCGGTGCTGCGGTACTACCCGGCTTTACATAATATGCGAACGCGCCCGTTCCTGTGATCGTACTATTTCTCTCGATATCGGGGCTGCTGTCGTCAATGTAATACCAGAACGTAACTCCGTTGACATTAAAGGTCGACGTGAAATCCATCAGCAGGTCGCCTTCCAGGCCGACAAAACTACTATCTTTGGTAAATGTGCTGTTAGCCTGCAGAGTCAGATCACCACTCATGTAATAACCTGTACCGACACTGGTAACGGTTTTGCTTGCGGCAATCACCAGATTGTGGAAACGATAACCAGAAAACTGTGCGGCGTTATTGATAGTCGCGGCGCCATCGTCGGCTGCCATGATGACAGTGCTGGTACCGACATTGATGGCGCCACCACCAGCGCCGGTGAGGCGTATCCAATCGTCGCCAATGGTAAAGGTGTATGTCTCGGCATTTACGGTGCCGTGAAATTCAAAGCTACCGCCTGTTCCCTGCGTCGTAACATTACCGCCCGGTGTAAATACCGAGGTTGCGTTCGGTGCAAAGATAAACAGCTCAAAGCCTGTGTCGACGGTCAGGTTACCAGCCGCGACGTTATACTTGACGTCGTCGTCACCGTCATCGACATTACCCATGTCGGCATTACTGACCGCGCCTACGTGCGAACGTACGCCGGCATGGTCTTGATAGACATTGAGATCGGCGATGTTAGCACCATCACTTTCCAATACGGTCAGACCTTCCTCAGCCTCGTCATTTAGATAGACCAGAACGATATCACCGGACGAAAGAAGTGCGTTGTTAATGGTATAGACACCGCTACCGTTGGTTGTTGTTGTGTAGCTCGTCTGCGTGACGCCATCGTAGACAACTACCGTGATGGCCTTATTGTTGAGGGTGGTGGCTTCATCATCGTCGGTATAGACCGTTCCGGAAATCGTTTTGGTGCCACCGAACAACCAGTTAACATTGTTACCCGAATTGGTCCCGGAGGTAACCGTGATGTTGGCCGGGGTACCGCCAATCGCGGTCTGGTCCAGCACGTCCACATCGGTCATGGAAAAGGCGCCACTTCCCTGCCAGTTGCGTTGCGTGCCGCCGACCGAGCTGCGGATCTGTATCAAATCACCAGTCGGCGCATCGAAGGTGATGGCGCCGGTGTTGGCCACCGTACTGAAGAGCGTCACGTTGGCGTTATCGGTAACGTTGGTCCATTTGCTGGAGGCGTCCGACAGCGTTACCGCACCGGTGGTGATGGAGCGGGTTTGTATCAATTCACCGTCGGTAATCGTCAGGCTGCCATTGATGGTCAGATCACTGGTTTGTACAGTGAGATTGTCATTGGCATCGGCGCCATCGGTCTTATTAATCACCAGGTTATAGAATGCACTACCACCGGAATCCACTGTCCTGGAAAGTGCGCCATCAAAAGTGACCGTGGAAGTACCCGGGTTAACAGTAAGCACACCTGTTCCTGCTGTTGCGGCCCAATTTCTTTCAACACTGATCGTCGCGCTATCGAGATTCAGGGTATGGCTGCCACCGTTACTGCCTACTGATAGACGACCACTAAGATCAACGATTGAGCTGCCAAAATTCATCGTTGATGAGCCGTCATAGCCGGGCTCGCCAAAGTCTAGGTGAAACGCCGTAAGAGCATTGTTTTGTGTATTGACGGTGACACCGGTATTGCCCGTATCTACATCGACAATAATTGAAGCAGTCGTTGTGAAATCACCCGCTAAATTAAAGGTTGCATTAGAACCGCTGGGCCAGAGCCAGAATGAACTCACACCATATGTGCCACCAGCCACGGTAACGGTACCGTTGACGGGTCTGTAGTAGAGTGCATTGGTGCTGACGGTTGCACCAGCATTGGAAAGCGGCGCACCACTATTGGCCAACGCGCCCAAGTCAAATGCTCCGGTGACGGTCCCCGTATTCAGGCTTATGACATTGGCAACACCGACATGGGATTGCAGCGTGGTAGTCTTGGTCGCCGCTGCCATGTCGAGGTTGTAGAAATATGAGGTGTAGTTCGCGCCCGGTGTTTTCAGGTTACCGGTACCGGTAAGAGCCACTGTACTGCTGCCATAGGTGAAGATGCCACCACTGGAGTCCCAGTTACCTGCCACACTGATGGTAGGCGTGCCATCGGAGGCATCGATAGCGATCGTGTTGTTACTCTCTGCGTCATCGATAATCGTAACATTTCCGCCCACAGTAGTGATGGCATCACCCGTCACAAAACTCGTATCTCCACTGGTCGTTGCGTTTCCCACTATCAAGTTGCCAGTGACATTGATGGTGGCGTCATTGTCTGAGTTTCTCAATGTTGTAGACGTCGTATCGTTGGTACTGGATTCTATGACCAGATCACCACCGACGGTCAGCGTGCCGGCAGCAATGGTCACCGCCTCGGCGACGTCGCTGGCAGAGTGGGCGACGACGGTTAGATTACCGCCATAGGCGACCGCTGGAATGGTCACGACATTGTCGTTGGTATAGGTCAGGCGGTAGGTGAAATTGCTGATAGTAATGCCGGTGGCGTTGCTAAACGTGAGTATTGGTTTATAAACAATACGTTCGAAGGTTCCGGCACCGCTCAATATGCCAGCCGCCCCTATCGTGGTCGTGGTACCCGGCACACTGAAGCGCTGGGTCATGGTAAAAGCGGCAGGCACCGAAATTGAACCGTTGATTATTAATGTTTCATAAACAACCAAGTTATCTGCCCCACCTGAACTAACAACTGTGATATCCGCGCCGGCACCAACTGTCAGGTTATGAAAATTCTGATTGTCTTTGGGCGTAAATGTATTGCTGGCACCATTGAGAACTAAGGTGCTGGTATCACGATTAAATGTACCGGCCGAAGAATCCCAGTCCCCGGTTACGGTGATGACGCTTGTGCCAGCCGTGAGCGTTCCTCGGAGATCGACATTACCTGCCACGCCCTGTGTGGTGACATTTGCGCCTGGTGTAAAGGTATGGCCGGCGGGGATAAAAATCTCGGCATCGGAGACCGTGGTGAGATTATTACTGCCATCAACCGAGTAGAGGATTTCCGTATCAACATATGGTTCTACAGCCGTCTTCATCAGTGCGTTTGTCAATGCACCCGCGTTATCATGGCGGGTGATCAGGTGCTGATAGTAGACATCCAGTCCGGTAAGATCATTACCGTCTGAGACGCTAACCGTGGTGCCATCGGTCGCGACATCGGCATCGTCTTCATCCACATAGACCAGCAGCTTGTCTCCAGCACTAAGCGGCGTGGCAAAGCTGAATCGTCCGCTGGCGTTGGTCACATCCAGGCCCTTAGTCACACCGTTTACCAGCAGGCGAACTTGTATGCCAGCACTCACGGCGGTTGTGCCTTCATCGGAATACAGGGTTCCGGTGATGAGTTCGTCGCCGATCTCGACCTCGGTATTAGCGGAGAGCGTGCCGAGATATTGCAGGTAGAGGGTTCCGCCACTGACCGCGGCGTTGTAATCCGTGCCCAGTGTCTTGACGGTATCGTCGACCAGAATTGTGGCGGGTGCCGCTGCGCCCCAACTGCCAATTTCAAACACCGGCGCATAGTGGGTGGTGGTGACCTGAAACTCGAACTTGACGTGGTCATCGGCGTCACCGTCGGTCAGCGTATAAGCGCCCCGTTCTTCGACAAAGCCGTCTCCCGATAGCGCACCGTCACCGCCGGTAATAGTGAAGTCGAGTGTGGCCGGGTCGATGGAGTCGTCCTGGCGTGCCTCGGTAATCGTGGTGTCATAACCACTGGTGGTGGTGTCGAAGCTGTAAATCACTACCGCCTCTTTGAGACCGGTGCCGGGATTTGTTTTTTGGTAGGCGATATCCACTAAGCCACTGTCGGGATCGACGTGCTTGAGCTGAGCTGGGCTGTAACTACCAATGTTTTGCAATGTTCCGTTTAACAGGCCGTCGGTGGCGCCCAGTTCCAGCAGCCACTGAAAGCTAATCGGCGCTGTTTGATCTCCCGTATTATTCGGCGGCGGATCTTCCGAATTGTAACTGCCAGAATTATTACTGCTCCACCAAAGGGTCTCATCCAGTATGGCATCATCATACTGGCCATAAGTCATGAATACCGAGTCGGTACCGGCGGGATTGGTGGTGATATTCATATCGATATCCAACACTGCCCGGTCTTCATAGAAATTTGTTGTGGTGGTCACCGTGCCATAGGTGGCGCCGGCTGAGTCGATCAGATCGCCGGACATCTGCACGCGCTTGACGACACTGTTGCTCAGCAGTGTCGAAACCGTGGCATTGGGATCCCATGCCGGTATCAGTGATCCGGGAGTAGTCGAATAGATCGAACCCAGGCTCATAGCGGTTAGAGAATCTGTCGCGGGCGAACTACTTTCCTTGAAGAACAATTCCTCAAACGCATTGGGCGAATAGCCGATTTTATACACCGATGTTTCGTGGACACTTTCCGCTTCTATTGTCAGCGTCGCATCGACGTTGTCGTTATTGACCAGGGTATTCGTCACCGTCGCGGCCGTCACGGCGCCCTGCAGCGTGTCCGTCACCGTCGCCGCGCTATCGATGTTGTAGGTCACAATGTATTGGGTGGCGGATGTGTTGATCCCTTCACTCAGGCCGGTAAAGCTAGCCGTGCTACCACTAAACGAAGCCGTACCAATCAATGTATCGGTACTATCCCACTGATTGGCGCTGCCGCCATCATCACGCCAGATCATGACGCCACTCGCCGCCACATCATTGATATCGCTACCGGTGAACGTAATCGTTACATCAGTTAAAGTATCCGTACCGTTATCTGTTTGCAGGGTAAATGCATCCACCCCAAAAAAACGCCCACCGGCCCACACATCTCGGCTGGATGGACCGCTACCGTCACCAATGGTAGTGGTCGCGCTTGAACCGGCAAAGTCTACGACGAACCAGCCGATATCAGCGGTGGCCGAACCGTGTTTGCCGCGCGTGAGCTGTAGGTTGGTGGTCGTTGTCAAATCCGCCGTCACCCAGCCGGGCGCCGGATTCTGGTCGGTGCTGTAGGGAGTCTTGCCGCCGCGCATATAGGTACCGGCAAGTGCGATGGAACTGCTAAGGTCGATCGTTGAGATCGTGACGTCTTTCTGGGTCTGGGCCGTGCTAAACGCCTCCGAATTATGCTGAACGGTGGTGCTGTCGGTAAATTCAACCAGATACCAGGTCAGATCGATCGCCTGTCCGGTGTTGTCCCGATCAAACGTGAGCAAGGCGTTGCTGGTAATCACGCCTCTAACCATTTTTTGACCAATATTGGTGCCGCCGGCGCTCTTGAAATTGTAGAGCAACAAGGATTTTGTGGTATCGACGGTCGGGCTGAGCGCGGCGGTTTTTGAAGCATCCCCGTTGGCAAACGACAAATCACCGGTCTGGACGGCGCTGTCGGTGAACTCCACGACCTGCCATTCAACTGAGTTAGTGCCACCACCGGTATTGACGCTGACTTCGAGGTCATTACCACTATTGATGATACGGCCGCGTACGAATGCCGAGGCGTCGTAGCTTCCGGTATTGTTCATATAGCTAATGAGGGCGAAGCTTTTCGCCGGATCGACGGCGGGACTCAACGATTTGTTGGTCGTGAGTGGAAAACCTGGAAAGGTATGACTACCGCGCTGCACACTGACGCCACTGGTAAACTCGGCCACGTACCACTTGACCGAGACCGCCGGCTGGCCGCTGGCCAATGCGCGTTTGAAGGTGATCTGCGCACCCGCGCTGGTAATCTGGCCACTAATATTGGTGTATTGCGGAGCGGTATTATCCGGGCTGGTACTGAACACCAGGAAGGCCTTGGTATCGTCAACCGCTGTGCCGAGGTTTACGACCACCTGGGTATTGCCGAACGGAATGGTCGCGGTACCGCTTTGTATTGAATTGAGCGTCGCCGCCGCGCTCATCGTCGGACTCAGGAGCAGGAGCAGCACCAGCCAAACAAGACCAACGGCCCAAGTAGGCCCAGCATTTCGCATCCTGTCTATACCGATGTGGCTTTTAGTTAGGCTCAGACTCGACCGATTGCGACCGACACGGCACACCGATGATGACGCGACAAAGAAGACTGGCGCCAGAAAGCCTGCAATATTGTGTAGTGAACCACCAAGTCTGTTTATCGAAATCGACAATGGCGCAATTCGTGGTTCATTTCGGAGCAGCCTCGATTGAACAGCCAGCCACCACCTCCCGATGGGCCGCGACCCGTAGCGTTGCGGCAGCACCAAGCGGCGCAGAAGATATTGCAGTGCCACCCTGCACGTGGCATGCACCATGAATAGGCAGGTGGCACCACTAGGCCGGGCTCTACTCTGTTTTTTGCAGTGGTCAGTCATACACTCGTGGGATTACAGCGACATCCAACTTTCCGTGTGAAACCCGCTCCGTCGGGCGCGCCTCATGCACAATAAGGGACCCTCGCCACGTGAGGCGCTCTTCCCTGTATCGGCCCGCAGGCCATAGACTTGATCGTTGCTCGCCCCGAGTCGGCCCCACAACTTATTGAAATTTCGGAATAAATATCTGGACTGGCGTGCTTAGCCTTGGCGGGATGTAGGGACAACGACGACATGCCGATGTGCGCTACGCTAGTCACTATGAAACCGTCCTTCCATCCCCAGCTCGTCAACGGCCCGTGCGGTGACCCGGCGCTGTACGTGGACACGCTATTCGCACGCCGCGCGCTGCTGTTCGACTTGGGCGACATCGCCGCCCTGGCAGGCCGCAAGCTGTTGCGCATCAGCGATGTATTTATTTCCCACACCCACATGGATCACTGGATCGGCTTCGACCAATTGTTGCGGGTGTGCGTCGGCCGCGCCAAGACGTTGCGCCTCTATGGGCCGGCCGGCTTCATCGATCAACTCGGACACCGACTGGGCGGCTATAGCTGGAATCTGGTGGAGAATTACGAGGCGGAATTGGTATTGATTGCAACGGAAGTACTCAGCGAGAGTCAGGCACGGCGCGCCCGCTTTCGCTGCCGTGCCGGATTTCGCCGTGTAGACGAGGGAGACTTGGCCCTTGAAGCTGGGGAATTATTGACCGAACCTGCTTTTTCTGTGCGCTGCACGCTACTCGATCACAAGATCCCCTGTCTGGCATTCGCGCTGGAGGAAATGCAGCATGTCAACGTCTGGAAGAGTCGTTTGCAGGAACGTGGCCTGCCAGTCGGACCATGGCTAAACGACTTGAAGCAAGCCGTGCTGAACGGCAAGCCGCAGGACACCCCCATCCGTATCGCCTGGCGAGATGGCGAAGTTGAACACGAACGTACGCTGCCTTTAGCCGAACTGACGCGCGATCTGCTGCGCATCGTGCCGGGGCAGAAAATCGCCTATGTAGTGGACGCCGGTTACACACCGAGGAACATCGACAAGATCGTCGCTCTCACCCAGGGTGCGGACATGCTGTACATCGAAGCACCGTTTCTTCATCAAGACGCGGCGCACGCGGCGGCGCGTTATCACCTCGCCGCGCAACAAGCCGGCACGCTCGCGCGCCTGGCTTGCGTGCAACGCCTAGTGCCGTTTCATTTCTCGCCGCGCTATGACGATGCGGAACAGCGCTTGACGGCCGAGGTCGAGGCGGCGTTTCGTGGTGAAACGGAATAGTCGCTGGCATCGTCGAGTAGCGTCCAGCGCGGCCACCCAACTTTGCCGCCACTGTCATTCGAATGTAAGGAGAAATTTTGGTCAAAGCAGATAACAACCAATGGCGTGCGCAGACTGCGCGGCGCCAAGATTTCTCCCTGTGGTCGAAATGACACGAATCGTCCGCAAGACTCTATCTTGCCTCCGGGCGCTCCGTGTCCTCCGAGGTTCACCAGATTTACAACAACACCCGCTCGATGCCGCCGCGCTTGGCGCGTTCGATGAAGCGTTCCTGCCAACCCTCGCCCAACCATTTGTTGGCCAGCTCGACCACGATGTAGTCGGTGTCCAAGCCGGTATCGTCGCGGTAGCGTGACAAGCCTTGCTGGCAGGCCGGGCAGGAGGTGAGCATTTTCACATTGCCGTTCTTGGCCTTGTCCTCGCCGGTGAGTTGTTGGATGCCCTGGCGCAACTCTTCTTCCTTGCGAAAACGCACTTGGCTGGCGATGTCGGGACGTGACACGGCGAAGGTGCCGGCCTCACCACAGCAACGGTCGGACAATTCCACTTGCGCACCGCCCAGCAACTTCGACGCCACCGCCACCGGGTTGTGCGTTTTCATGGGCGTGTGGCAAGGATCGTGATACATATAGCGGACGCCGGTCACGTCCTCTAGGCTCACACCCTTCTCCATCAGATATTCATGAATGTCGAGCAAACGGCAACCTGGGAAGATGCGCTCGAATTCGTATTTGAGCAACTGATCCATGCAGGTGCCGCAGGAGACGATCACCGTCTTGATGTCGAGATAATTGAGCGTGTTGGCCATGCGATGGAACAAGACGCGATTATCGGTGCTGATCTGTTTGCCCTTGGCCTCGTCGCCGCCGGAGGTTTGCGGGTAGCCGCAGCACAGATAACCGGGCGGCAACACGGTTTGTGCGCCCACTTCATACAAGGTCGCCAGCGTCGCCAAGCCGATTTGGCTGAACAAACGTTCCGAGCCGCAGCCGGGGAAATAGAACACCGCCTCCGCGGTGTCGTTGCCTGACGGCGAACTCCGATTGGCCTGGGCCGGATCACGCAGAATGGGAATCGTCTTGGTGTCTTCGGCACCCAGCAACGCGCGCATGGTCTGCGTGGGCAGCTTGCCGGGCAGCGGCTTTTTCATGAACTGAATCACCTGCGCCTTGATCGGCGGTTTGCCGGTGGTCGCGGCCGGCCGTTCCTGTTCGCCCCCCAAGCGCAAGCGCTTGGCCACGCGGTAAGCCGTGCGTTGCGCCGCGTAGCCCCACTCGATCATGGTCTTGCGCATGAATTTGATGGTGGCCGGATCAGTGACATTGAGGAAAGCCATCGATGCCCAAGTGCCGACGTTGGAACGCCGCTGGCCTTGATCCTTGAGGATCTTACGCATGCGGATCGAGACATCGCCGAAGTCAATGTCCACCGGGCAGGGCGTCAAGCATTTGTGACACACGGTGCAGTGATCCGCGACGTCGTTCATTTCCTCGAAGTG
Organism: uncultured Chromatiaceae bacterium; assembly: GCA_945787555.1. GTDB lineage: Bacteria > Pseudomonadota > Gammaproteobacteria > DRLM01 > DRLM01 > CALZJG01. The sequence continues at coordinate 37,700 of CALZJG010000029.1, forward strand.
GCGCACCGAAATGCCGCGCCGTGTTTGTTCCTCGTAGAGGAAGGCTTCGATCATTAAGCCGGTGCCGAGAATCTTATTGCGCGGCGAGTACAGCAAGTTGGCGCGCGGCACATGCGTGTTGCACACCGGCTTGCACTTTCCGCAACGCAGACAATGCTTGATGTCGTCGTTGAGCTCGCCGAGCTCGCTTTCCTCCAGCAACAAAGCTTCTTGCTGCACCAAACGTAATGAGGGCGTGTAAGCGCCCTCCAAGCCCGAGCCGGGCAACAACTTGCCGCGATTGAAATGACCGTGCGGATCGATCTTCTGCTTGTAATCCGCGAAGGCCTGCACGGTAGCCGGCTCGAGGTACCGCATCTTGGTGATGCCGATGCCGTGTTCACCGGAGATCACGCCGCCCAGCGCGCGCGCCAGGTTCATCACGCGATCGACCACGCGGTCGGCCTCGCGCATCATGTGATAGTCGTTGGAGAATACCGGAATATTGGTATGCACATTGCCGTCGCCGGCGTGCATGTGCAGCGCCACGAACAAGCGGCTGGGACGGATCTCGGCGTGCATGGCATCGAATCGCGTGCGCACGGCCTCGAATTCATGACCGCCGAAGATTTCCTTCAGCGGCCGTTCCACATCGCCGCGATAGGAAATGCGCAGCTCGCGCCGTAACAGCAATTGCGCGAAAGTCACAGCGGGATGCAGTTCCGCGCTTGATTGCTGTTGCCAGTCGGTGACCTTCGGTTGCCGGACGGCGGCCTTCGGCTCCAGCAAATGCAACGACTCACCGGCCGGCGTATCCAAGTGACTCATGATCGCCGACCAACGCGCGCGTACTTGCGCGATATGGGACCGTGCCGCCTCGCGCTTGGCGGCGACGATGGCACTGGCCTCCTCACTGGCCTCATATTCGGGGAATTGCCGGAGCTCCGGTAGATCCCCGGCCAGATACTCATCCACCGCATCCAACATGCGCAGCTTATTGTGCGTGGACTGTTCGATGTTGATGCGCTCGATACCTTCTGAATAATCGGCAAGGCGAGCTAGCGGGATCACGACGTCTTCGTTGATCTTGAAGGCGTTGGTATGTGCGGCGATGGCGGCAGTGCGGGCGCGATCGACCCAAAAACGCCGCCGCGCCTCAGGGCTCACGGCGATGAACCCTTCGCCCTCGCGCCCGTTGGCCAAACCCACTACCGCCGAAGAGGCCTCCGCCACTTTGTCTTCGTCGTCCCCGGACACATCGATGATCAACACCATCTTGGGCTGTTCACGGCGCGGCGCCTTGGTGCTGTATTTCACCGCACGCACATAGCGCTCGTCCAAATGCTCCATGCCGGAGAGCACTACGCCGACACGAGCATCAAGATAGTCCTTGATTTCCACGATCGCCGAGACGGCGCGACGCAAATCATTGCCGAAGAACTCCAGT
>CALZJG010000030.1 GCA_945787555.1 uncultured Chromatiaceae bacterium
GAGCCCATGGCGGGCATCATGACGTTCAATTCCAATTGGCCGGCTTGGGTCATGTAGGCGATGGCGGCGTCCTGGCCCAGCACTTGGTAGCTGACTTGATTGAGCATTTCGAACATCACCGGGTTGACCTTGCCGGGCATGATGCTGGAGCCGGGTTGCACCGGCGGCAGCAGGATCTCGCCTAGGCCGGTGCGCGGGCCGGAGGCGAGCAGACGCATGTCATTGCTGATGCGGGTCACTTCCAGGGTCAGGTCGCGGATGGCCGATGACAGGCGCTGTACGTCGGCCATGGATTGCATTTGCGCGGCCAGGTCGGTCGCGGGGCGGATGGCCTCGCCGGTGAGGCGCGCCAATTCTTTTGCGGCGTTCTCCGCATAGTTCGGCGAGGTGTTGAGGCCGGTGCCGGCGGCGCTGCCGCCCAAGCCGATTTCGCACAAAGCGTCGCGGGTGTCTTCCAAGCGTTGCGCGCAGCGGCGCAGGGTCCAGGCATAGGCGCTGAATTCGCGACCCAGGGTGGTGGGTACGGCGTCCTGTAGATGGGTGCGGCCGCTCTTAACCGTGTCGACTTCCTGCGCACCGATACGGGCGTATGCGTCGGCCATGGCGCGTACAGCGGCGAGCAAGCGCGGCAGCTTGGCCAGGGCGGCGAGGCGGATGGCGGTGGGAATGGTGTCGTTGGTGCTCTGCCCCATATTAACGTGGTCATTAGGGTTTACCGGCTTGTAGACACCGCGCTGGCCGCCTAGCGCCACGTTGGCGAGGTTGGCGACGACTTCGTTGCTGTTCATGTTGTGGGAAGTGCCGGCGCCGGCCTGGAAGCGGTCGACCACGAATTGGTCGAGGTGCTCGCCGTTCAGTATCTGGTCGCAGGCCGCGACGATGGCGTCGCACAGTTTTGCGCCCAGCCAGCCGGCCTGACGGTTGGCCACCGCCGCCGCGCGTTTGATGCGTACGTGGGCCAGCACGAAATCGCGGTCCGGGCGCCGCCCGCTGATAGGAAAGTTGCGGACCGCGCGCGCGGTCTGCACGCCGTACCAGGCCTCAGAGGGGACTTTGAATTCACCCAAGCTGTCTGTTTCGCTGCGGTATTGCTCGCTCATCAGGCTCTCTCCACTGCTTAGATCTGCATTGATCCGGCCGCCCCCTATGCGCCCCCTCACCCCTGGCCCTCTCCTGTCTTACGAGAGAGGGCAAGTCGGTTGCGGCATTCTTTCGGTAGGGCGCAACGGCGTTGGTTTAGCGCCGCATTGTAGCCGAAAAGACCGCCCGTCGGGCCGCTGGCGGCCGGAGAAGGCCGTAGACGAGAGAGCTAGGGTACAGACGGCGCAATGTCGCTTACCTGGCAACGGCGAGTCATCAGGCATACGGCTGAACATGGCAACGCCCGATGGAGCGATCCCCTACTTTGGTATGCCCTACCACTGAGTCATTTCGCGCTTTATCGCGGAGCGGTAATTTTCCACAGAGCTAGGGCAACTACTTCACAGACCGTCGTATGTACCCCTGGCACAGTGACGTCCAGACAACACGAAAGCGGGAAGGCTCAGATGATCAACGTAGATTGGATAGCGCGGCATCGCTGGTGGGTGATAGGAGTGGCTCTGACAGCCGTTGTGATCGCCGCGTTGGGCGCGGCCCGCTTGCAGCAGACTGCCGATTACCGCATTTATTTCAACCCCGACGATCCGCAGCTGCTGGCCTCGGAGTCCCTGCAAGCCACTTACACACGCTCGGATAATGTGCTGTTCGTGATTACGCCCAAGGACGGTCAGGTGTTTACCCGCCACACCCTGGCCGGCGTCCAACGCCTTACCGAGGCGGCCTGGCAACTGCCCTATTCACTGCGGGTCGATTCGGTCACCAATTATCAACATACCTACGCCGATGCAGACACGTTAGTCGTGGCGGACTTGGTGGCTGATCCCGGCGCGCTTAGTGATGCAGATCTACAGCGCATACGCGACATCGCGGTCGGCGAGCCCAGCTTGGTGCGCCGCCTCATCGCCCCCGATGCGCGCGTCACCGGGGTTAACGTCACCGTGCAGTTGCCCAACGTCAATCCCGACCAGGAAACGCGCGAGGTCGCGCTGGCAGCGCGGGAAATGGCGCGAAAAATCGCCGCCACCGACACCAATCTGGAATTGAACGTCACCGGCATCGTGATGATGAACAACGCCTTCCCCGAGGCTTCCGAACGAGACATGGGCACGCTGATACCGGTGATGTTCCTGATCGTGATCGTCGGACTGTGGTTGTTACTGCGTTCCGCAACCGCCACCTTCGCCACCGTCACCGTGTTGTTGCTCTCCATCGTCGCGGCGATGGGCTTGGCCGGTTGGCTGGGCATCAAGCTGTCACCGGCCTCATCCTCGGCGCCCATCATCATCCTCACCGTGGCGGTGGCCGATTGCGTGCACATCTTCGGCACCTTGCTGCATTTAATGCGCTATCAGGGGATGGAAAAGCACGCGGCGATGGTTGAGGCGGTGCGCGTCAATCTGCAGCCCGTATTGCTCACCTCGTTGACCACCGCGATCGGCTTTCTGAGCATGAATTTCAGCGACTCGCCGCCCTTCCATGATCTGGGCAACATCACCGCGATCGGCGTGGTCGCGGCCGGCGTGTTGACGCTTTCATTCCTGCCGGCGCTGGTGGCGGTGCTGCCGTTACGGGTGGCCTCCGAGCGCCTGCCCGAGCAAGGTTTACTCATGCCGCGTTTCGCCGACGCTGTGGTGCGCCGTAAAAAGGCCTTGCTGTGGAGCGTGGGTCTGATATCTCTGGCGCTGCTGGCTTGCGTGCCGCGCAACGAACTCAACGATGAGTTCGTGAAATATTTCGACACCAGCATAGACGTGCGGCAGGCCACCGACTATGCCACCGAGCACCTCACCGGCGTCACGCTGATCGAATATTCGCTGCCCGGAGCGGGCGAGGGCGGCGTGGCCGAGCCCGACTATCTGCGCCAGCTGCAGGCCTTTGCCGAGTGGTATCGCGTCCAGCCGGAAGTGAAGCACGTCAATGTACTCAGTGACGTGATACAGCGCCTCAACAAGAACATGCACGGCGACCAGGCGACGTATTACCGCTTGCCCGAGAGCCGCGACCTGGCCGCGCAATATCTACTGCTCTATGAAATGTCCTTGCCTTTCGGTTTGGACCTCAACAATCAGGTCAACCTCGATAAATCTGCTAGTCGTATGACGGTATTGCTGGACAGTTTGAGCAATGACGCTCTACTGGCCCTGGAACAACGTGCCCGCAGCTGGCAACACGCCAACTTGCCGGCGGCCATGCAAGCGCCGGGCATCGGTTGGTCGATCATGTTCGGCCACATCGCCGAACGCAACATCGACAGCATGCTGAAAGGCACGGCACTGGCGGCGCTGTTGATCTCGCTCACGCTGATCGTGGCTTTCCGTTCCGTGAAGCTGGGCCTGCTCAGTATGCTGCCCAATATGCTGCCCGCGTTGCTGGCCTTCGGACTGTGGGGCTTGCTGGTCGGACGCATCGGCCTGGCCGCTTCGGTCATCACCGCCATGACGCTGGGCATCGTCGTCGACGACACCATCCACATGCTTAGCAAATATCTGCGCGGCCGTCGTGAACACGGTTACTCGCCCGAAGACGCCATACGCTACGCCTTTTCCATCGCCGGGAGGGCGATGGTGGTGAGTTCCGTCGTGTTGTGCGCCGGCTTCCTGGTATTGGCCTTTTCGACTTTCCAGGTTAACGCCGTGATTGGGCTGCTCGCCGCCATCACCACGGTATTGGCGCTGGTGCTGGACTTTCTCTGGTTGCCGCCGCTGCTGATGGCGCTTGCTCGGCGTGGCACGCGCGTCTTGCAAGCCGCGGCTTCGGTGGCCTGACAGACATGGAACAGGGAGAAAAACCGATGTTGAATAGAGGCACGGCCACACTGCGTCGCGAGGCGCCGCCAGGTTTCGCGACGGACACCCTGGTGGCGTTGCTGCGGCAACGGGCCTGGACCCATTCTGACGAGACCGCCTACACCTATTTGCGCGAGGGTGATGGTGCCGAGCAAACGCTAAGTTATGGCGAGTTGGAAACCCGCGCCCGTGCCATCGCCGCACGTCTACAAGCTTGGGACATGGCGGGCCAGCGCGCCGTATTGCTCTATCAGCCGGGTCTGGAATTCATCGCCGCCTTCTTCGGCTGCCTGTACGCCGGCGTCATCGCGGCGCCGGTGTATGCGCCGCGTCGCAACGGCTCATTGGAGCGTGTCCATAGCGTTACGCGCGACTCGGCCGCGCGGGTGATGCTCACCACCAGCCAGGTGTTGGCGAATTTCGATGCGCGACGACTGTTGCCGCCCAGCGGCCGTGCACCGCACTGGCTGGCCACCGACACGGTCGAGAGCGACGAAGGTGTGGCATGGGTCGATTCGCATGCGGAGGGAGATGATCTGGCTTTTCTGCAATACACCTCGGGTTCCACCGCCGCGCCCAAGGGGGTGATGTTGAGTCACATCAATCTGTTGCACAATTTGCGTTTGATACATGCACGCTTTGGTTGCAGCGAGGAATCCCGCGGCGTGATTTGGCTGCCGCCCTATCACGACATGGGGTTGATCGGCGGTGTGTTGGTGCCGCTATACGGCGGATTCCCGGTCGTATTGATGTCGCCGGTCACCGCACTGCAGCGGCCGCTGCGTTGGTTGCAAGCGATTTCCAAGTATCGCGCCACCATCAGCGGTGGACCTAATTTCGCCTATGAACTGTGCCTCAACAAGATCAAGCCAGAGCAACGCGAAGGTTTGGATTTAAGTTCCTGGCAAGTGGCCTTTAATGGTGCCGAGCCGCTGCGCGGCGAAACGCTGGAGCGTTTCGCCGCCACCTTCGCGCCCTGCGGTTTCCGCACCCAGGCCTGGTATCCCTGCTATGGCTTGGCCGAAGCGACCTTGTTCGTCACCGGCGCGGCGCTGTCAGTGCCGCCGCAAGTGCGGAACTTCGACGCCGCTAACTTGGAAGTCGGTCTTGCCGTGGAAGTGGAGGCGCCGACGTCGCCAGTGCGCCGCTTGGTCGGTTCGGGCCGACCTTCGGCCAGTGAAGCCGTGGTGATCGTCGATGCCGCAACACACACGGCCTTGCCGCCCGGTGCGGTGGGAGAAATTTGGGTGGCGGGCCCGAGCGTCGCACGGGGTTATTGGCAACGCCACGAGGAAAGCAAGGAAAGCTTCGGCGCGCGCGTGCGCGGCGAAGAGGGGTCGTACATGCGCACCGGCGACCTGGGCTTCATGCACGAGGGTGAATTGTACGTCACCGGTCGTAGCAAGGAACTCATCATCATTCGCGGCCACAACCATTATCCGCAAGACATCGAGTTGACCGCGGCGCGTAGTCACAGCGCCTTGGCTGATGGACGCGGTGCGGCCTTCGCCGTGGACGGCGACGGCGAGGAACAACTGGTGCTGGTGCACGAAGTGGATCGTCATGCGGCCGAAGAAAGTTACCACGAAATCATCGCCGCCGTGCGCGGTGCCATTTCGCAGGAACATCAACTCCAAACACGCGACATCGTATTGGTCAAACGCGGCGTCATACCGGTGACCTCCAGTGGGAAGGTGCAACGCAATGCTTGTCGGGCGCGCTGGTTGGCGCGTGAGTTGAGGCCGTGACTCACGGCGTCCGCTTCGCAGGGGGGGCGTGGATAAGCGTCGATGACGAGACCAGGATGAATACTCGGTAAGTGGTTCTAGGGGCAAAGGTTAAACACTAGGGCATTAGGGGTGGATCGACATGCAGACACTCAAACAATATCGCGCCGCAGAGGCGCTGGAAAGACAGTTGGGCGATCCGCTCAACGACGCCAACACCCTGTCGTTCAAAAACGCCATGAGTTGGGATGAAGCCGAGGCCTTTCCGCAGCCGGCGGTGGACCTGCTCTATCGCCTGGGCGTGAACCACCATTACGTACCGGCGTCTTACGGCGGTCGTTTCACTTCCTACGAAGAGTTTCAATCGTTGGCGCGTAGCGTGGCGCGCCGCGACTTGGCGACCGCCGTCACCTTTAGCACCTTGGTATGGTCCACGTTGGTGTGGGTGGGGGGGGATGAGCAACAGAAACGACGCATGGCCAAGACCTTACGGTGGACCAAGGAAGCGCTGTGTCTGGCCTATTCCGAGGAACATCATGGCGCCGATTTAATTGCAAACGAATGCCGCGCGGAAAAAACCGCGCAAGGCTGGCGCTTGAATGGCGAGAAATGGCCGATTAATCGCGCCACCCGTTCGGGGGGCATGGCGGTATTGGCCAAGACCGGCCGGGAGCGCGATTCGCGCAGCCTGTCGCTGTTCATGGTCGATAAACTGGATCTAGACCCGGCCGCTTACACCAATCTGCCGCGCGTCAAAACCTATGGTTTACGCGGCTGTGATATCAGCGGCGTGCGTTTCGATAATTGCCAGATACCCGAGCGTAGTTTGATTGGTGACGTAGGACAGGGCTTGGAGCTGGCCTTGCGTGCCTTCCAAGTCACTCGCACGCTGTGCGCCGGCTTATCCCTGGGTGTGGCCGACACGGCGTTGCGCAGCACCTTGGATTTCGCGCTTAACCGCAAACTCTATGGCGGCACGGTGTTCGACATACCTAACGCACGGCGCATGCTCGGCGAGGCGTTTATCGATATTCTGATCTGCGATTGCATGGCCACCGCCGCGGTGCGCGGTCTGCACGTATCGACTGAACAGTTCAGCGTGTGGTCGGCGGTGGCGAAATATTTCGTGCCAGCTACGCTGGAGCGCACTGTCCAAGAACTCTCAGTGGTATTGGGCGCGCGCCATTTCATGCGTGAGCGGCATCAGCACGGCATCTTTCAAAAAATGCTGCGTGACGGCGCGGTCGTGGGATTGTTCGACGGCAGCAGCCAAGTGAACTTGCATGCGCTGGGCTTGCAACTGCGACATACCACCAAGGCGCGCCGCAACGCGGGGCCGGACACTGCGCGAGATGAAAGGTTGGCGACAATTTTCGATCTCGGGAGAGTCTTGCCGAGTTTCGACGGTCGTAGGTTGGACCTTTTCAGTCGCGGCCGCGATGACGTGATGCAAGGATTCGCCTCGGCCTTAGAACATCTCCATGGACTGGACTCGGGCACAGAGGTGGATGGTGTCGTCCTCGGGCATCTGCTACGCCTCACGGATGAGGCCATGCAGGCATTGTTGGCCCTGGACGCTCTATTGGACGGCCCACAGGGTCGTGCGCTCAACCCCCAGTCATCGCAGCTGTTCACCTATGCCAAGCAATACTGCGTGCTACATGGGGCCGCCACTTGCCTGCACATGTGGCTCTACAACCGCGCCCGCCTCGATGGCTATTTCGCGGCAGGTGAGTGGTTGGCGTTAGCCTTGCAGCGCCTGTTGGGTCAGCTGCGCCCTCAACCGGACACGCTTCCCAATGCCTACCACGAGCACGCGGCGGAGCGACTCAAGCACTTACATGATCACCAGAAGTTGTTTTCCATCGTGCCATTGCAACTGGCGCCTTCGCATTCCAATGAAGAGGAGAAGCACCATGACCGCGCAAATACTCGCTAAGCAGACCGACCCACACGGCGTCGGTTTGGCGCAACACGAGATAGAAAGTCGCCTGACCGATATGTTAGCCGAAACGCTGCGTATCGCCCCCGCTGAGATCGATGTTAGTCGCCCGCTGCCGCACTACGGCTTGGACTCCATAGACGCCGTGACCCTGGCCGGTGATTTGGAAGACTGGCTCAACGTTGAGCTGCCTTCCACCTTGCTGTGGGACTACCCCACGGTGGAAGGCATCGCCAGCTATCTAGGTGAGGCCTTGCGCGCGCAACCCGCTCAGACGGCGCACGCGCCGCAAGACAGCCAGGGTATCGATGATGACTTGTTGGATCACTTGGACGACCTCGAGCCCGGACAAATCGACGCGCTACTCGACGAACTTATTCCTTAGAAAGGGCACCCTCATGGACAACCAGGCAGTGGACATGGTTACGAAGGACGCCGACAGCCAGCCTCAGGCCGCCGCTAGGCAACGACTGGCGTCGTCGGTCGACTCGATCCGGCAAGATAGCGCGGATCGCCTGTTACCGTTGGCGGACGTACAGCGTGGATTGTGGTTCGTGCAGCAGCTCGCCCCCGACACGGCAGCCTATCATCTGGTTTTCGCGGCACGGGTGTACTCGGCCCTGGATATCGGAACACTCACCCAGGCGCTGCAAACAGTCATTGATCGACATAGCGCTTTGCGCACCTCGTTCATCGTGGGTAACGACGGGCAACCCCGCCAACACGTCGCCGCGCTAGCGCTTGCCGAGGTCGCGGTGACCGAGGCGCGAGAGTGGGATGAGTCGCGCTTGCACGCTGAGGCTGTGGCGGAAACACGCCAGCCCTTTAATTTCGCTCGTGCGCCGCTGCTGCGCGTGCACGTGTTCAGCCGCGCGGAAGATGAGCATGTGTTGGTACTCACCGCTCACCACATCGCGGTGGATTTCTGGTCTTTGGCGGTGCTCTTAGATGAGTTGCGCACGCTCTATCCGGCCCTGTGCACGGGTGCCGATGTGGAACTACCGCCAGCCAGTGAATATCTCGATTATCTGCGCCGCGAACGCTCTCTGACTCAAGGTGGAGAGGGCGCACGCATGCTCGAGTATTGGCGCGCTCAGCTCGGCGACGAACCGCCGCCGTTGGAGTTGCCCGCGGATAGGGCGCGTCCCCCCTTGCAAAGTTACCGCGGCGCTACGCATGCCTTCCGTTTTTCTCGCGAACTCACCGCAGGGCTGCGTGAACTGGCGCGCGCTGAAGGCGTGACATTGTATATGTTGCTGTTGGCAGCGTATCAAGCGCTGCTGCATCGTTACAGCGGCCAGGACGACATTGTGGTGGGATCACCGGTGGCGGGCCGCACGCGCCGCGAGTTCCGCCGTACCGTCGGTCACTTCGTCAACACCGTGGCGTTGCGCGCGGCGGTGAGTGCCGAGCTGCCGTTCCGTGGTTTGTTGGAACAAGTGCGCGGCACGGTGGTGGAGGCCCTGCGTCATCAAGAATATCCGTTTACGCGGATAGTGGAGCAGGTGGGCGGAAAACGTGATCCCAGTCGCACGCCGGTGTTTCAAGCCAGCTTCGCCTGGGAACGTTTGCCGCAGTTTCATGAACTGGCGGAATTCTTCGCCTTAGGTGCGCAGGAGCACGGGCGCATCGACTTCGGGGGCCTGAGCTTGGCGCCCTATCCCTTGCCACAGCAGGAAGGCCAAGTGGACGTGGCGTTGGAAATGGGCGGAGAAGTGGCTGGTCGCCTGTTCGGGGTGTGGAAGTACAACGTCGATCTATTCGATGCGGACACCATGGCCGCTATGTGCAGCCATTTCGAAACCTTGTTACATGCGATAGTGAACGATCCTGACACACCGGTGGGGAGTTTGCCGCTACTCGGTGCCACGGAGCGTGAGCGTGTGTTGGTGGAGTGGAATCGCACACAGGCGTATATGCCGGTGGGTGCGGTGCATGATCTGATCACCGCGCAAGCCCATCACACGCC
>CALZJG010000031.1 GCA_945787555.1 uncultured Chromatiaceae bacterium
AGCCAAGAGCCGTCAAACGACGACCTAAACCATATCCATTGCTAACCAAATCACGGCAGATCGCCAGGGAGGATGTTCGGAAATACGGTCATCCTAAGAAGCTTAAGTAAGTGGCATTCGGATCAGACACCAATCCAGCAATTCTTTGACGCGACCACCCCATCCAAACATCCATACCCAGTTTATCGTCTCACACATCGATTCCAGGGCAGATGAATGGCGCATCTTAATCAGACTGTCGGTGAAACCCCGGGCAGATCAGTCCGATCCTGTTTTCTGTTTGTCTTCTGCCGTGATTCGAGAAAGTACGGCAGCCAGGCGCTCGTCAAAAAGTGGGGAGAGGCGCGCCTCCACCGCCACACTCCACCAATGCGGCCGCGCGTAACGTCGGCATTTGACGGCGTCCTTCTCGGTCATCAACACCGGCCATTCGTCGTCGAAGCGTAGGTCCTCACGACGAAAGGCGTGATGATCTGGAAAGGGATGCTCAATGACTTCCAGGCCTTGTACACGCAAATGGTCGAAAAACCGCGCTGGGTTGCCGATACCGGCCACCGCATGCACGGGCGAACCGGCGAAGACTGCGAGATCACGCACCCGATCAGGATGGGCCAGGTTTTGCGCACGGCTGCCTTCCAACTGAAAACCACACTCGCCTTCGCGCGCCGCACCGTTGATGGCCACGACGTCCACCGAACGCAAGCGCCGCACGGGCTCGCGCAATGGTCCGGCGGGCAGGCAGCGGCCGTTGCCATGCCGCCGCACCCCATCCACCACCGCGATTTCCACGTCGCGCGCCAGGGCGTAATGTTGCAAGCCGTCATCGCTGATGATGATGTCGCAGCCTTGTTGCGATACCAATGCCTGTCCCGCCGCAACACGCTGCACGCACACGCTGACGGGACACTCCGCGCGACGCGCCATCAATACCGGCTCATCGCCGACTAACGCCGGATCGCTATCCGGCGTGACGGTCACGGCTGTCGTCGCGCCATCACCGCCATAGCCGCGGCTGACGATGCCCGGCACCCACCCCGCCGCGCGCAAATGGCGCGCCAGCCAGATCACCAAGGGTGTCTTGCCGGTGCCGCCTACGGCAATGTTGCCGACAACAATGACCGGTACCGGCAAGCGTTGGCTGCGCATTAGGCCGATCTTGTAGGTGGCGCGACGCAACATCACGATCACCCAATACAACCACCCCAAGGGGGCGAGCACGGCGCTTAGCGGACTGTCGCCATACCAAATGCGTTCATGGTCGAATTTCATGACGAAGAAACGTGAACGCCTACCGTCGCGGTATCTTCCAGTGCGTCGGGTCGCTGGAACTGCAAGCGATGCAAGCTAGCGTAATGGCCGCCACGCTCCAGCAACTCAGCATGGCCACCCTGTTCGACGATGCGGCCACTGTCCATGACCACAATGCGATCGGCATGTTCGATGGTGGACAAGCGATGCGCAATGACCAGCGTGGTGCGGTTACGCATCACTTCAGTGAGCGCAGCTTGAATGTAGCGCTCCGATTCCGTATCCAGCGCCGAGGTGGCTTCGTCCAGGATCAATATCGGGGCGTCCTTGAGCAAGGCGCGCGCGATGGCGAGACGCTGACGTTGGCCGCCGGATAGCAGCACACCATTCTCGCCGACCATGGTGTTGAGCCGCTCGGGCAGTTTGGCAATGAACTCCATGGCATGCGCCGCCGTCGCGGCGCGCACGATGTCCTCTTCTTGCACATCGCCCAAGGCACCGTAAGCGATGTTGCGTGCGATGCTGTCATTGAACAACACGACGTCCTGACCCACCCAGGCGATTTGATCACGCAGACTGCGCAGGGTCAGTTCGCGTATATCGTGACCATCGATCAATATAGAACCCGCCGTCGGGTCATAAAAGCGCGGCAATAAACTCACCAGAGTGGACTTGCCGCTACCCGAGCGCCCCACAATGGCCACGCTTTCGCCGGGCTTGATGTTGAGATTGATGTCACTCAACACTTTGCCCTTACTGGGGTCATAAGCAAAAGTGAGGGCGCGGAATTCCACCGCCCCCGCCGCTCGCCCCAATACGCCCGTGCCGGTGTCGGATTCGGCTTCGCTGTCCAGCAAACCGAAAATACTGTTCGCGGCGGCGATACCGCGTTGTATCTGCACGTTGACCGAGGTGAGGCGCTTCATGGGCGGCAACAACATCATCATGGCAGTAATGAACGACATGAAGGTGCCGGGGGTGATATTCTCCAACATCTCAGGACGTGTGGCGAAGTAAATGATGCCTGACAATGCCGTTGCGGCGATGAGCTGAATGAGATGCGTACTCATATTGCTCACCGCCACCAGCTTCATGTTTTGATGGCGATTGGTTTCATTGGCCCGAGCGAAATGCGCCGTTTCGTAATCCTGGCCGCCAAACGTCTTGATGACCCGATGACCTTCGACGGCTTCTTCCGCGACATGGGTTACATCGCCGATGGAAGTTTGTATCTTGCGGCTGACGGTACGAAACCGCTTGCTCACTTTCCCCACGGCGTAGGCAATGGGCGGGCCGACCAGCAAAAACAAGGCAGTGAGCTGCCAGTTGAGATAAGCCAGCCAAGCAAGCAACGCCAAGATGGTGAAGGTGTCTCGCACTAGAATGGTAATGGCGTTGGTACCCGCTTGCGCAATTTGCTCCACATCGAATATCAACTTGGCAATGAGTTGCCCAGAGGAAGTCTGATCGTACTGGCGAGTCGGCAGACGTAACATTTGTTGAAACATTTCGCGCCGCATGTCCCGGATCAAATTGCGCCCCACCCAGCTCATGCCGTAGGTGGAGATGAAACCCATCACGCCGCGCAGCAAGAACAGCCCGATGATGAGCACCGGAATCATCGCGATGACATCGGGATCACGATCGACGAAGCTGCCGTCCAACATGGGCTTCATCAAGGCCGCAAAACCGGCGTCGGTACCGGCGTAGATGATCATCGCCAGGATAGAAACGGCGAAGCCTTTCCAATAGGGCTTGGTGTAGCGCAGCAGACGACGGTACAGCGCGGCCACGCCGGTGATATCGCGGGACTCGTTCATGTCAGGGGGTGTCTCGTTGCGTCTGAGTCGCGATGGACAGATGCATGAAGCCGAGCTGCCGCACTACGTCCATCGCTGTCACCACGGCTTGATGCGGCGTGTTGGCGTCGGCGCTGATAATCAGCGGCGGATCCTCACGATCGCTCGCCGCCAGTTTCACCGCGCGTTTCAACGTGGCCGCTTGGGTGTTGACGACTTCACGATTGTTCACGTAGTAGCGGCCCTGCGCATCGATGGCGATGGTGAGCGGATCGTCCTTGGCCGTCGACAGGTCCGTGCTGGCCTTGGGCAGGTTAACGCTGATTTCGTTTTGACGATTGAAGGTAGTGGAGACCATAAAAAAGATCAACAATAGGAACACCACGTCTATCAATGGTGTGAGGTTCACATCGGGATCATTGCGGCGAAATTTACGCAGGTTCACGCGAGGTTATCCTCACCCGTGTCACGTTCACGCTCGCCGTGCAGTATCTCTACCATTTTAAGCGCTTCCTGTTCCATGCTCGCGACCAACTCATCCACCTTGCGTTGGAAATAGCGATAGAACATCAAGCTGGGGATGGCCACGGTGAGACCAGTGGCGGTGGTTATCAAGGCCTCGGAGATACCGCCCGCCAGTTCGGTGGGATCACCAACCCCGGCGGTGGTGATCGTGGTGAACACGGTAATCATGCCCAACACGGTGCCCAACAAACCGAGCAAGGGTGTGATGGATGCGATCGTGCCCAGTGTGTTGAGAAAACGTTCCAGTTCCAGCACCACATGGCGTCCTGCTTCCTCGATGCTTTCCTTCATGATTTCGCGACTGTAACGCCGATTTATCAAACCGGCGGCGAGGATGCGCCCCAGCGGCGAGGTAGCGCGTAAACTCGTGATTTGCGCCGGGTCGAGATTGCCATTTTTGGCCCATTCCCAAACTTGATTAACCAAATTTCGGGGACAGATCCGCTGACGACGCAAGGACCAAAAGCGCTCGGCCGTAATGCCCAGCGCTGCCACCGAACACAATAGTATGGGCAACATGACCCAACCACCCGCTTTAATGATTTCGAACACGTGCTGGGTAATCCTTAGGTTGAGATAAAAAATTCTCTCTGAATCAAGCCGCTAATGATACTGATTTGGCCCGGCCACCGAAAGTCGGCTGTGCCAATAACGCTGCTGCACTATTCGCTGGCGCACCGGTGGGGGGGGTGGGGTAGCGCCCAAGCGTAGGCTGATTGCACCATCACGGGCGGAATCCAGCGCCACCGCCCCCGCCCTCGCGTAGCGCGCTGCCACCACTTCTTTCGGGAATCCGTAGCGATTGCGATAGCCGACAGGGAACAACACATAACGCGGTCGTACTGCGGCGACAAATCCGGGCGTGGAGGACGTCTTACTGCCGTGATGCGGCGCGACCAGCACCTCGGCCGCCAAGTCTCGCGACCGGGTGGCCAGCAATTTGCGCTCGCTGCGCGCCTCGATGTCGCCGCTGAGCAGTAGTCGTTGCCCACCCGCGGACACCCGCAGCACGCAAGACGCGTCATTACCCTGCCCGGCCTCGCGTGCGGTCGGGTAGAGCATCTCGAAGTCGACGTTGTCCCAGTGCCAGCGTTGACCGGCACGACACCATTGCGCACCCGCCAATCGCTCCGGCACGCTACTGAATATCTTTGCGACCGGCATACCCGCCAATACCGCCGCCGCACCACCCAGGTGGTCGTTGTCGCCGTGACTGACCACCAATACATCGATATCGCGCACACCAGCGTAGCGCAGATAAGGCAAGACGGCGGCCGCTCCGCTATCGAACCGCTCGCTGTAACGCGGGCCGGTATCGTAGACCAAGGTGTGATTGCGGGTACGCACGACAGCGGCGAGGCCTTGACCCACATCCAGCATCGTGAACCAGGCCTCGCCGGTGGGAGGACGTGGCGGCAGCGCCAGAAACAACGGCAACACCAGTACCACGCCCAACAGCCGGGTCGAAAGTCCACGCGGCGCCAACAAACACAGCACCCCCAGCATCCCCGGCAATAGCGTCCAAACCGGCGGCGCATGCTGCCACCACCAGGCCAATTTCCAGCGCTGCATGCTCTCCAGCAACGGCCATAGCAAAGCCATGGCGCCATTGGCCAAAACCAGCAATTCCGCCCCCAGGGTCGGCGCGACGCTGATTGCGGCGGCCCCCACTAATGACAAGGGGACGACCACCAAACTCACCCACGGTACGGCGATGAGATTAGCGAGCGGGGCGACCAATGACACCTGCTGAAACAACAACAGGGTCAGCGGCAGCAAGCCTAAGACCACCACCAGCTGGACCCGCCCCCATGAGCGCCACCCGCCACGCCGCCCGGTACGAGAGAAGAAGGCGTAGACGATAGCCACCACTGCGCCGAAGGACAACCAAAAGCCCGCCTCAATGACAGCCAGCGGATCCCACATCAGCACCACCAGTAGGGCCCAAGCCAGGGTGTGAAAAGGACGTATCTCACGTTGTGCCAGCACACTCAACAACACCACGGCCAGCATTACCAAGGCGCGCTGGGTAGGTACGGCAAAACCTGCCATGGCCGCATACCCCGCTGCCGCAAGTAACGCCGCGACTGCACCGGCCTTGGCGGCGGGCCAGCGTAATGCAGCAGCGGGCCACCTGGCCCAAGCATGCCGCACTATCAACAGGGCCAAGCCCGCGATGAGCCCCACATGCAGACCGGATATGGCCACCAGATGATTCGTGCCGGTTTGCAGCAAAGTATCCCATTGCTGGACCGGAATATGGCGCCGCTCACCCACCGCCAGCGCTTCTATGACGCCCGCATGTGCACTCCCGGGCAGTGCCTGCTGGATAGCCTCAGCGATGGCATGACGCCAACGGGGTATCGCGTAACCTGCCGACTCGACGGCAAGGCGCTCATTGCTCGCCTGCGCGCGCACATAACCGCTGGCGCGCAGGCGATGGCGAAACATCCATGCTTCATAATCGAAGCCGCCGGGATTCAGCATGGCGTGGGGTCGTTTCAGGCGCACCGTCAGTTGCCAAGTCTCGCCTGGCGTCAACGCCGGTGCGGCGTCGTACCAACTCAATACCACCCGTCCCGGCGCCGGCCAGAGACGCTCGCCGTCGCGCAATTCAATGACATCGAACTGAAAACGCGTGCGCCGGACGTCACTTTGCGGCAAAGAGGCGATGACGCCGACCACGCTCACATCACGACCTTCCAATGCGCCGGGCAAGCCGGTACTCAATAAGTGGTGCGCCGAGGCCACCGCCCACAGAAAACCGACCAGAGCATAAGCGGGAAGCCTCAGCCAGGCGATTCGCCATGCCAGCCATAAGGCCGGCAACGCAGCCAAACACCAAAGAAGATCAGGCAAGACAGGCAATTGTTGCGCGACAACCATGCCGGTCAGCAGCGCCAACACGCTCAGGCCCATGCTGCGCGTCGCCAAAAAACTATGCATAATGGCCTATCAGCACCGTCGCGTTGGAATCACCGTGCCGAAACGGATCATCAAACGCTATTTGCCCGATCATCGCAAGATACGCGACCATAGGCATTTGCGCTGGTTGGGTAATCTGCTGCACGACCCCAATCTCTGGCATCTCAATCGTCGCTCCGTTTCGGGCGCTTTCTCGGTGGGATTGTTCTGCGCTTTTATGCCCATCCCTTTTCAAATGGTGCTAGCGGCTTTTTTGGCCATACCCGCGCGTGTCAATCTCCCCATCTCTGCCGGGCTGGTATGGATCACCAATCCGGTCACCATGCCGCCGATGTTCTATTTCGCCTACAAACTCGGGGCATGGTTGCTGGATGTGGAGGTCCAACAACACTTGCAATTCGAGATGTCGGTGGCATGGATGATGTCCGAGCTGGCGCTGATCTGGCAACCCTTTCTATTGGGCAGCCTAATTTTGGCGACGGGGAGCGCGGTGGTAGGAAATCTCTTGGTGCGAGCGCTGTGGCGCATGCACATCATCCGCTACATCAAGCAGAAACGCCTCAAGCGTAAGCGCATATCAGTGCTGTGATTCAGTGCGCAGAATGCCCCGATCCAGATGCAGCGTGCGATCCATGCGCGCCGCCAAACGCGGGTCATGGGTGACTACGATGAAACTGGTCCCGTAGAGACGGTTGAGTTCCAGCATCAGCTGATAAACACTGTCGGCGGTTTTGTAATCCAGATTGCCGGTCGGCTCATCGGCCAGCACGCACGCCGGCTCGGTGACTAAAGCGCGCGCTACCGCCGCACGTTGCCGCTCACCGCCCGACAACTCACCCGGCTTGTGATGCAAACGCCCACCCAGCCCCACTTTCTCCAATATCGGGATCGCCTTGGCCTTGGCATCATCGCCCGCGACACCGCGTATCAGCAACGGCATGCAGACGTTTTCCAAGGCGGTGAATTCGGGCAGCAGATGATGGAATTGATAGACGAATCCCAAGGCGCGGTTGCGCAAGCGCCCCCGCTGCACTGTGTTCAAGTTCGCCATGTTTTTGCCGTCCACCCAAACCTCACCTTTACTAGGCACGTCCAAACCGCCCAGCAAATGCAAGAGCGTGCTCTTGCCTGAACCGGAGCTGCCGATGATGGCGACTCGTTCACCCCGCGCGATGTCCAGACTCACATCGGTAAGCACGTCCACAGCGGACGGTCCCTCGGTGTAGGTCTTGGCCAGATGGCGGCAGCGGATGACGCTCTCGTCACTCATAACGCAAGGCCTCGGCGGGTTGGGTGCGCGAGGCGCGCCAGGCTGGATAAATGGTGGCGAACAGGCTGATGAAGAACGACACGCCGCAGATCTTGAATACGTCGTTCCAATGCATATCCGAGGGGAGGTCACTGATGTAGTACACATCAGCAGAAAGGAATTCGACGCTAAATAGGCGCTCGATGGCCGGCACGATGGTCTCGACGTTGAGCGCCAAGGATACCCCGCCCATGCCACCCAACAATGTGCCCACGACGCCGATTACGGTACCTTGAATGATGAAAATACTCATGATGCTGAGCGGCGTCGCCCCCAGCGTACGCAGCACGGCGATATCTGCTTCCTTGTCGCGCACCATCATCACCAAGGTAGAGACGATATTGAACGCCGCCACCGCGACGATGAGCAGCAGAATGATGAACATGACGGTCTTTTCAGTTTGCACGGCGCGGAAGAAGTTGACGTGCTGACGCGTCCAATCACTGACTGCGAAGCCGGGCGGCAATTCAGTGAGCAAGGTCCGGGTGAGCTGTGGCGCACGGAACATGTCATCGAGTTTCAAACGCACGCCGCTGACGCGATCATCGAGGCGAAACAACTTGGCAGCATCCTGGATATGCATCAACGCCAGCGCACTATCGTATTCATACATACCAACTTCGAAAACGCCCACCACAGTAAAACGTTTCATGCGCGGCAAGATCCCCGCCGGTGTCACGTTCGCCTGCGGCACGATCAACGTGATCTTATCGCCGGTCCAGGCACCGAGCGTCAGTGCCAACTCCTTGCCCAAGATGATGCCGAAATCACCGGGCAAGAGATTGCCCATCTGACCGGCGATCATTTTCTCACCAATGTCGGAGACTGCGCTTTCCCGCTGCGGCAGAATGCCGCGTATCAATGTACCGTTGACACCGGCATCGGTGCTGAGCATGCCTTCACCCGCGACATAAGGCGCAGCACCGACGATGTCGGGATACTTGTCCAGCAGCATTTCGACGCGCTGCCAATCGGCGAGGGTGCCGTCATTGCCCGTCACGGTGGCATGTGACACCACACTCAAGATACGCGCACGCAATTCCTTCTCGAAACCGTTCATCACCGACAATACGGTAATGAGCGCCGTCACGCCCAAGGCGATTCCCAGCATGGAAATCAGGGCGATGAAGGAGATGAAATGATTGCGGCGCTTGGCGCGGGTATAGCGCAGGCCAACGAACAATTCCAGAGGTCTAAACATGGCGGTGCATTAAACCACACTTGCACGAGACGTGCTCGCGTCCTCGCGCACTAAGTCTCCATCGCATGAACATAAATTCCCTCGCCCACCCTGCCGATCATTAGCGCCGCACGGAACGGCGCGGTTTGTTGCCGGGGCGACGTGTATCGCGCCGCGTTCGTGACGGTGACGTGGCCGGTTGGGGAATCGGCATGCTGGCGGCCTCTAGCAATTGATTGATCTCACCCTCGCTTAGCTCACGGCTGGTGCCGGGACGCAATTCGCGGTGCAGGCGGATGGGACCATAGCGTACGCGGATCAAGCGGCTGACCATTACGCCCTGCGATTCCCACAGACGCCGCACTTCGCGGCGCCGCCCTTCGCGTAGCGTGACGTGATACCAGTGATTGCTGCCCTCGCCGCCTGCATCGACGATGGTCTCGAAATGAGCGTGACCGTCTTCCAGTACCACCCCCTCGCGCAAGCGCGCTAGCATCGCGGCGTCCACCTCGCCCTTGATGCGCACGGCATATTCGCGCTCGATACCAGCCGAGGGATGCATGAGGCGATGCGCCAACTCACCGTCGGTGGTGAACAACAGCAAGCCCAAGGTGGTGACGTCGAGACGGCCGACATTGACCCAACGTCCGACGGACAAACGCGGCAACCGATCAAACACCGTGGCGCGTCCATCGGCGTCGGTACGCGCGCACACTTCACCATAAGGTTTGTGATAGGCCAATACGCGCCGCGGGATCTCGCTGGCGCTTTGCGCCTTGAGTGGTTTGCCGTCCAGCGCAATGGCATCTTGAGCTTCAACGCTGGCGCCCAATTGAGCGACCTTGCCGTTGATGCTCACGCGACCGGCGCGTATCCACCCTTCGATTTCACGCCGCGAACCGTGGCCGGCTCGCGCCAACACTTTCTGCACTCTTTCCGCCATGGGGTTTGCTCAATGCACCGTGCGAGCCTGCTCGGCATCTTCGGTCTCAGTGCTCTGCTGCTCAGCCTCCAGCGCGGGGGCCGCCACCGGCTCAGCGGTGGCCTCCGCTGCCAAGCCCTCACCCTCTTCCGGTTCAGCACTGGGCATTTTCGGCATATCGAACTCCATTTCCTCGGCAATGGCTTCGAAGCTGCGAATTTCCGACAACGGTGGCAGCTCGCTGAGACTCTTCAAAGTGAAATAATCGAGGAATTCCTTGGTGGTGCCGAACAGGGCTGGTTTGCCGGGCACGTCGCGATGACCGACCACACGTATCCAGTTACGCTCCTCCAATGTCTTGATGATTTGCGTACTGACCGCCACGCCGCGGATATCCTCTATCTCGCCACGACTGATGGGTTGGCGATAGGCGATCAGCACCAAGGTCTCCAGCGTGGCGCGCGTATAACGCGGCGCACGCTCTTCGCTCATGCGCAACACCCACGGCGCCAGGTCCTGCTTCACTTGAAAGCGATACCCGCTGGCCACTTCTTTCAACTCGACGCCGCGCTCGGCGCAATCCTCGGCCAGCGAGGTCAAGGCGAGGCGCAGCTCATCGCGTTCGGGGCAGGCATCCTCGGGAAACAGTGCCAATAGCTTGTCCAGACTAAGCGGACCGCCCGCCGCCAGTAGCGCCGCTTCCAGTATGTTCTTAAGCTGTTGCGGGTTCTGATTTTGATTCGGGTTCGGGTTCGGGTTCGGGTCCGGGTTCTGATTCGTCGACATGTTGCGGTGCTCTCACATAAAGGGGGGCATAGGGTTCGGTTTGGATGATCTCGACCAGCGCTTCCTTGATGAGTTCCAATACGGCGAGAAAGGTCACCACTACGCCCAAGCGTCCCTCCTCGGGTTTAAATAAGGACGTGAACGAGGTGAAGCTGTCGTTACGCACGGCACTCAGCACTTCCGACATACGCTCGCGCACCGACAGCGGTTCCAACTGTACGCGATGGTGCGAGAACATTTCGGAGCGCG
The DNA here is from genome assembly GCA_945787555.1 of uncultured Chromatiaceae bacterium. Classification (GTDB taxonomy): domain Bacteria; phylum Pseudomonadota; class Gammaproteobacteria; order DRLM01; family DRLM01; genus CALZJG01. Next base: position 10,944 of record CALZJG010000031.1, read on the forward strand.
TGAGCACGTCGCGTAAAGCGGCCAGCAATTCCTGCAAGCTGACCGTGGGCAAAGGTCGCGGGCCGCTGCGCGGCGGCGGCTCCGCCGACACCAATTGAGTATCACGCTCCAGACGCGGCAAGGTATCCAAGTCCTCGGCCGCTTGCTTGTAGCGTTCATATTCCTGCAAGCGGCGTACTAGTTCGGCCCGCGGATCTTCTTCATCCCCCTCGGCGGCATCCGCCGAACGTGGCAGGAGCATGCGCGATTTGATCTCCGCCAACAGCGCCGCCATCACCAAGTATTCGGCCGCCAACTCCAGATGCAAGTCCTTCATCAGCTCGACATAGTCCATATATTGCCGGGTGATTTCGGCCAGTGGGATATCGAGAATATCGAGGTTTTGGCGCTTGATGAGGTACAGCAATAGATCCAGCGGCCCCTCGAAGGTATCCAGAAACACTTCCAAAGCATCCGGCGGAATATACAAATCCTTGGGCGCATCGACCAGCGGCGAGCCGAGTATGATAGCGATAGGCAAGGGTATTTGTTCGCCAGGGGCTATTTCTGTGCTGACTTCAGTCATGGGTTCCAATTCTTCCACATCCCTTCCAACACTATCACTTTCCAGCTTGCAGTAGAGTGTTGGGATGGAGCCTTAACGTGTCCACACTATTTGCTGCGCAGCCCCATGGCTTGACGCACTTCTTCCAAGGTGACGCGTGCTACATCGCGGGCCACCTCACAGCCCTCGTTGACGAGACTGCGCACCAAATTCGGATTGGCGGCAAACTGCTCCGCACGTTCGCGGATGGGCGCCTGCTCGGCCAACACGGCATCGATGATTGGTTGTTTACATTCGAGGCAGCCAATGCCGGCGCTGGTGCAGCCTTGCTGTACCCATGCCCTCACCTCGTCGCCGGAGTATACCTGGTGCAGCTTCCACACGGGACATTTCTCGGGATCGCCCGGATCGCTGCGCCGCACCCGCGCCGGATCGGTGGGCATGGTGCGCAATTTATGAGTCACACTCTCAGGTTCTTCCCGTAAGCCTATGGTGTTGTTATATGATTTTGACATTTTCTGGCCGTCCAAACCGGGCATCTTGGAGGCTGGCGTCAGCAGCGGCTGGGGTTCGGGCAGGATGACTTTGCTCACCCCTTCCAAATAACCGAACAAGCGTTCGCGATCACCCAAGGTAATGTTTTGCTGCGACTCCAACAAGGCCCGCGCAGTTTCCAACGCCTCATGATCACCTTTTTCCTGAAATCGCTTACGTAATTCATTGTACAGTTTAGCGTTTTTCTTGCCCATCTTCTTCACCGCCGCCGCGGCATTGTCAGCAAAGTCCGGCTCGCTGCCATACAGATGATTGAAGCGCCGCGCCACTTCACGCGAGAGTTCGATGTGCGCGACCTGGTCTTCGCCCACCGGCACCTGGGTTGCTTTGTAGATCAAAATGTCCGCGGCTTGCAACAAGGGATAACCCAGAAAACCGTAGGTGGCGAGGTCTTTTTCCTTGAGCTTTTCCTGTTGATCCTTGTAGGTGGGCACCCGCTCCAGCCACCCCAGCGGGGTCATCATCGACAACAACAAATGCAGCTCGGCGTGTTCGGGTACCCGCGATTGAATGAACAGCTTAGCGGTGTTGGGATTGATGCCTACCGCCAACCAATCGATGAGCATTTCCCAGCTGCTCTCCTCGATGTTAAGCGGCTGCTCGTAATCAGTAGTCAGCGCGTGCCAATCGGCGACGAAGAAGAAACATTCGTACTCATGTTGCAGCCTTAACCAGTTCTTCAGCACGCCATGATAATGTCCCAAGTGCAGCCGTCCCGTGGGCCGCATGCCGGAGAGTACGCGTTGCTGTTGATTGGGTAATGCAGTCAAGTGATCACTCCTTGCACTTGATAAATGAATTACGTGGGTGGGAAAAAATGCGGCAGCCCGAATAAACCGTAGACCAAACCTTGCGTGGCGAACACCACAGGCAGCAACACCGAACCTAAATAGCCGCTAACTAATAACACCAGCAAAATCATAAGGCCGTAGGGTTCGAGGCGGGAATATTTCTGGGCCAGTTTATCCGGTAACGCGCCGACCAACACGCGGCTGCCGTCCAGCGGTGGCACCGGCAGCAGGTTCAAGACCATCAGAATGAGATTGATCCAAATACCGGCAGCGGCCATGTAAGTCAGCGGCAAGGTCAACCAAGATAGACCCGTCGAGGAGATCAGCAGCGCCACTTTCATAAGGAGGGCCCACAACAAGGCCATCAGCAGATTTGACGCCGGTCCCGCCACGGCCACCCAGGCCATGTCGCGCCGGGGATGTTTGAAATTCTCCGTGGTCACTGGCACCGGCTTGGCCCAGCCGAATATCACACCGCCCAACATCAACAATATGACCGGCACCAACACCGTACCGATGGGATCGATGTGTTTGAGGGGATTGAGGGTCAAGCGCCCCAACATCATAGCGGTGGGATCACCCAAGCGCTGTGCCACCCAGCCGTGGGCGACTTCGTGGACCGTGATGGCGAACAGCACCGGCAGCGCCCAGATCGCCAATAGCTGAATCGAATTAAGCTCTTGCATCGCGGGAGTATAAACTGTGCGATACCATCCGGTCACCCGACACCGGCTTAACTGGCCTGAACATAAAAGACATTCGGATCTCCCTTGCCCACCCGTAGAACTTCCGGCACGCCGGCGGTCAAGTCCACCACGGTGGTCATTTCATAACCGCAATAACCGCCGTCCACTATCAAATCCACCTGCGCACCTAGCGTGGGCTCCATGTCATAGGGATCGGTGAGAGGGAGGTCGTCACCGGGCATGAGCAAGGTAGAACTCATCAGCGGTTCATCCAACGCCTCCAGCAGGGCGTGCGCGATCCTATTGTCCGGAACGCGCAGACCGATGGTCTTGCGCTTGGGATGTTGTAGGCGCCGCGGGACCAGGCGAGTCGCCTGCAATATAAAGGTGTAGGCACCCGGCGTGAAAGCGCGCAATAGACGATAGGCGGTGTTATCTACCATGGCGTAAGTGGCGATCTCAGAGAGATCACGGCATACCAAGGTAAAGTGATGGCGTTCATCCACCTCGCGCACACGGCGAATACGGTCCATGGCGTTCTTATCGCCCAGATTACATCCCAAGGCATAACTGGAATCTGTCGGGTAGACAATCACGCCCCCCTCTTGCACGCACTGCACCACCTGCTCGATTAGACGCGCCTGAGGATTGTCGGGATGAATGGAAACGAGCCTGGCCATAGTCGTTGTTTTCGCGGCGGTTTAGGCGCTGGCAGTACGGCGCGCAAGGCATGGCAACGGCCACTCATCCCAGATCGGACGGCATGTGGGAGGCAATGCAGGCAAGCGGCCGAGTTCGGTATATGACTGCCCCGGCCCGTGATAGTCCGAACCGGCCGAGGCCAGCAGCCCATAGCGCTTGGCGTAGTTGGCCATGACCGTCAAATCGGCCGCCGCCTGGGTGCCGGAGATGACCTCCAGGCCTACCCCGCCGCACTCCTTGAATTCATCCAATAAGGCGCGGAATCGGCCCGCGCTCAATTTGTAGCGTCCGGGATGGGCAATCACTGCCTGCCCGCCGGCGGCATTGATCCAGCTCACCGCCTCGGCCAGCTCTGCCCACACGCAGGGAGCATAACCGGGCTTGCCGCGTTTCAAATATTTATTGAAGGCCGTGTTCATATTGCGTGCATGACCCGCTTCCACCAGGTAACGGGCAAAGTGGGTGCGACTGATCACCGCGCCCCCGGCGTATTTCAGCGCCCCCGCGTAAGCCGCGTCGATATTTTTCTTTTCCAAGCGACGACCCATCTCGATGGCGCGCTCGTTCCGTCGCTCGCGCAACGTAGCCAATCCTTGCTGCAAATCGGGATGGGCAGCGGCCACCCCCAAGCCGACGATGTGCAAGATTTGATGGGACCAGGTCACCGAAATTTCCACTCCGGGAACCAAGGTAATGCCCGCCTCCGCGGCGGCGGCCTCGGCCTCCGCCAAGCCGCTGGTGACGTCATGGTCGGTCAAGGCGAGGTGGGTCACGCCCTGTACCGCCGCGCGGAGCACCAAGTCTCGCGGGGATAGCGTCCCATCGGAGGCGGTGGAATGGCTATGCAAATCGTAATTCAACTAAAAAACCTCTGGCTCAGCCCGATTGGGGCGGCGTAACGAAATGGGGTATGATACGCGTTTTTGACGAATTGGGCGCTCACAGCGACGGTACCATGAAACTCTTATTTGACTTCTTCCCTATCCTGCTGTTCTTCATCGCCTACAAGGTGTTCGACATTTATGTCGCGACGGCGGTGGCCATCGTCGCCTCGGTGGCGCAGGTGGGATGGACGCGTTGGCGCCACGGCAAAGTGGAGAACATGCACCTCATCACCCTGGCGCTCATTGTGGTGCTCGGCGGCGCCACCTTGTTTTTACAGGACGAGATGTTCATCAAATGGAAGCCCACCGTCGTGAACTGGCTGTTCGCGGTGGTGTTCTTGGGGAGTCAATTCATCGGCAAGAAGCCCATCCTGCAGCGCATGCTGGCGCAGAATGTCACATTGCCCGCCGACATCTGGAGCCGCCTCAACTTGAGCTGGGTGTTGTTCTTCACGGTGCTGGGCATCGTCAACCTCTACGTCGTTTACAACTTCGACACCGACACCTGGGTGAACTTCAAACTCTTCGGCATGTTGGGCCTGACCGTCGTGTTCATCCTGGGCCAAGCGGTCTATTTGACCAAGCATGTCAAACCGGAAACGGACAACGATTCCGCACCAGGACGCTAACATGCTCTATGCCATCATGTCACAAGACGTACCCGACAGCCTCGAACGGCGCCTCACCAATCGCCCGGCGCATCTGGCGCGCCTGGAAGAGCTCAAGTCGCAAGGTCGTTTAGTGCTGGCGGGCCCGCATCCGGCCATTGACGCGCTCGATCCTGGTCCGGTCGGGTTTAGCGGCAGTTTGGTGGTGGCGGAATTCTCGTCCTTGGCGGACGCCGAAGCTTGGGCCAATAATGATCCCTATCTGATTGGCGGGGTGTACGCTCAGGTGCTCGTCAAGCCATTCAAAAAGGTATTACCGTGACCCGTGGGTCGGCACCTAGCGACGCCGCGCAAGCGAGTGGCGATGCGCGCAGCACGCGCTTGCGCGATCGTTTGTCCGCCGCTTTGGCGCCCTGTGATATCGACATCGTGGATGACAGCCACCTGCATGCCGGGCATGCTGGCGCACGCCACGGCGGCCATTACTCCGTGACCATCGTCGCCGCAGTCTTCGCTGGCAAGAACCTGTTGGAGCGCCACCGCATTGTCTATGCCGCCGTGGGCGACCTGATGAACACCGACATACACGCCTTGAGCATAAAGGCCCTGACACCGCATGAAGCCAGTGCGGTTTCCCAACTACTCTAAATCTAAGGATCGACGTCCATGCGCAAAATGACTCCCCGCACCATGATGACGATATTGGCGCTGTCCGCGGCCAGCCTCTTCGCCGTGCAGCCGAAGGTAACGCTGGGGGCGGACAACGGTGCCGAGGGTGACCAGGTCATAGCGGTGGTCAATGGCACGGTGCTCACCATGCGCGACCTCGCCGCCTATGCGCGTACGGCGCAGACCCGTGGCCAACAAATCAGTCGCGAGGAAGCCTTGAAAGGCATCATCGATCGCGAATTGGTGTATCAAGATGCGCTCGGCAAAGGCCTGGATAAACTGCCCAATGTGGCCTCAGAACTCAACAATCAGCGCCGCACCGTCATGGCCAATGTCGCCATAGGTGAAATGCTCAACGGCAAGCCACCCAACGAAGCGGAAATGCGCAAATTTTATGACGAGAATGTCGGCAAACAACGTCTCAAGGAATACAAAGCCAGCCACATCCTGCTGGAAACCGAGGGCGAGGCCAAGGCTGTGATCACCGAGTTGGACAAGGGCGGCAAATTCGCCGAGCTGGCCAAGAGCAAATCCACCGGCCCCACCGGTTCGAAAGGCGGTGATCTGGGGTGGTTTACACCCAATCAGATGGTGCCGTCCTTCTCCGCCGCCGCCGCCGGACTGCAAAAAGGCAAGTACACCAAGGTGCCGGTGCAAACCCAGTTCGGTTGGCATGTGATTCTGCTGGAGGACACCCGCGACGTGCAACCACCTAAGTTCGAGGATGTGCGCGAACGTATCACGGATGCGCTGCAGAACGACCGCATCGGCGCCTACGTGCAAGAATTGCGCGACAAGGCCAAAATCGAAACCAAATAATACCCTACTCTACCTCTCCCCAGGGGTGGCGCTAGGCCACCCCGCTATCTTCTAATGTCCGATCAACTTCAAGAAATCCTTTTCATCCAGCGTCGCCACGCCCAGGGCCCGAGCTTTATCTAATTTCGAGCCGGCCTCTGCGCCGACGACCACATAGTCGGTTTTGCCCGATACACTGCCGCTGACCTTGGCGCCTAAAGATTGCAGATGTTGCTTAGCCTCGTCACGGCTCATACCGGCCAACGTACCCGTCAAGACGAAAGTCTTACCCATCAATGGCGCAGCGCTAGTCTTGCGCGGTACCGCAGGCCAATGCACACCGGCTTCAACGAGTTTCTTGATAACCTCGTGATTATGCGGCTCATGGAAGAAAGCCTGTATCTGCGCCGCCACGACCGGGCCGACATCGGGCACTTTTTGCAAGGCCTCCTCATCGGCCTCCATGACGGCTTCCAGCTCCCCGAAATGCGACGCCAGAGTGTGCGCCGTCGCCTCGCCCACTTCGCGTATACCCAGCGCAAACAAGAAGCGATTCAAGGTGGTTGATTTGCTCGCGCCGATGGCGACGAGAAAATTCTGGGCGGATTTCTCCCCCATGCGTTCCAGCGCCATGAGCGTTGCCAAATCCAGCCGGTACAAATCGGAAACGTCGTGCACGATATCCTTATCGACCAGTTGTTCGATCAACTTCTCACCCAGTCCTTCAATGTCCATGGCGCGCCGCGAGGCGTAATGGCGGATGGCTTCTTTGCGTTGCGCGCCACACACCAAACCCGCGCTGCAGCGCGCCGCAGACTCGCCTTCCATGCGTATCACTTCCGAGCCACACACCGGGCATTGCTTGGGCAAATGGAAGACCTTGGTATGCGCAGGCCGCTGCTCTAACACAACACTCACTACTTCCGGAATCACATCACCAGCACGACGCACAACCACGGTGTCGCCGACACGCACGTCCTTTCGGTGCACCTCATCCTCATTGTGCAGGGTGGCGTTGGCTACCGTGGCGCCGCCGACCAAGATCGGCTTCAATCGCGCCACAGGGGTCAATGCGCCTGTGCGCCCCACTTGGACACCGATATCCAAGACGCGTGTCATCTCCTCCTGGGCGGGAAATTTATAGGCCAAGGCCCAACGAGGCGCGCGCGCTACAAAACCGAGGCGTTGCTGCAAATCGATACGGTCCACCTTATAGACCACGCCATCGATTTCATAAGGTAGGCTGTCTCGTTTGCCGCCCAGACGCTGGTAATACTTCAAAAGCGCCTCCACGCCTTCGAGCACCGCTCGCTCTGGCGATATGCGCAATCCCCATTCCTGTAACCGTTCCAATATCTCACTATGACGCGCCGCCAAGCCGGCATCCTCGAATTTGCCCACGCCATAACACATCATCTCCAAGGGCCTGGATGCAGTGATACGCGGGTCGAGCTGCCGCAGGCTACCAGCAGCGGCGTTGCGGGGATTGGCGAAGATTTTCTCGCCCTGCTCAGCTTGGCGTTGATTGAGTTGTGCGAAACCCATTTTGGGCATATACACTTCGCCGCGCACTTCCAGCACACGCGGATAACCGCGGCCGCGCAAGCGCAGCGGGATGGTGCGTAAGGTGCGGGCGTTCTGGGTGATGTCCTCGCCGCTAAAACCGTCACCGCGGGTGGCGCCACGCACCAGCACGCCGGATTCGTATAACAAACTCACCGCCAAACCATCCAGTTTAGGTTCCGCTTGATAGTAGATCTGCTCCGCTTCGACAGCTGCCCGCGCGCGCCTATCGAAATTGCGCAGGTCCTCCTCACTGAATGCATTATCCAAGGACAACATGGGCGCCTCGTGGCGCACTGTGCCGAAGGCCTTGAGCGGCGCCCCACCCACGCGCTGAGTAGGCGAATCCGCCGTTACCAGAGCGGGAAACTTGCCCTCCAGCGTTTGCAGCTCGCGGAACAGGCGGTCGTACTCAGCATCGGGGATCTCGGGGTCGTCGAGCACGTAATAGCGATAATTATGGTAATCGAGTTGTTCGCGCAACTCGGCCGCACGCTTGATCGCTTTGGAGAGGGAAACTTGTTTGGCTGGGCTCATTGCTCATTGATTGCAGTCGTGTATACGCCGATGTTACCGTGTCAGCGTAATCTTCGCACACCCGTGCAGCGCCAGAGTCCGCCGCCGGATGGATTGTAAGAAAAGGATCTTTTTGATACTTTTTGACTAAAGTGAAATCCCACCGCACCTAGCGTGACATGGCGCGCGGTGCTCCATCAACAACTAGAGAGATCACACGTGAAGCGGTATGGCATACGTTTTACCCTGCCCCCAGGCGATACGCGCGCTGCGCCCCACCTGCTGGGCGGTACCTGGGAGTCATTTCGTTGGTACACCAGCGCGGCTGAGCGCGACCAAGCCTACGAGGATCTCACCCGCCCGCTGGAATACTATCGCCGCGGCGACACCCTCAGCCAGGTAGTGACCAAAGTCGAAGAATAGTTCCAGCTCATCACGCCAAGACCATTAGACTTGGGCGGAACGATAACGTAAGAGGTGGATTTCGCATGCTCGACGTCACCGACTTGACCCTAGGGCAAACCGATCAAGCCCTGACCTTGGAAACCAGCGACGATAACCGCTCGGCGGCAACCGCCTTGGCGACACAAGCGCGACGCAGCTTGGATATCTACACCCGAGAGTTGGACAAAGCGATCTACGACTATCAGCCGTTCATCGATGCGGTGCGCGAGCTGGCCACCGGCAGTCGCACATCCATGATCCGCATATTGGTCAAGGACTCGAGTCGCGCGGTGAAACAGGGACATCGCTTGATCAATCTCGCGCAACGCATCACCAGTTTCATAGAAGTGCGCAAGCCGCCCGAAGAATACAAGGAGTACAACGAGGCATTCTTGATCGCCGACGGCATCGGCGTAGTTCATCGTAAGTTGGGCGATCGTTTCGAAGGCAAAGTCTGTTTCAATGCGCCCATCGAAACGCGCAACTTACTCGCCTTCTTCAATGAGGCTTGGGAAAAAAGCGCACCGGATACACAACTACGGCGACTGTATTTGTAGACGCACCGCCCTCTTCTGGGCGGTGCGTTGCTCATCTTTGGTTTGCCTTCCCTTTATCAGGGGGTCGGCTGGCCGGTGGCCGCCAGGATATTAGGGGTGCCGGCCGGGCATTCGAGTAACACCACAACATTCAACACCAATCCGCCACCGCTCTCCACCGCGGCACCGGCGCCACCACTGCCGATGCTGATGGCTTTGCACCCCAGACCCTCGGCGTTGCGCACGGCATTGCGCGCCTCTTGGACCGCTTCCGACGTGGAGGCAAAAGATTCTCCGAATACGATGGTATGTTTCGCACTGGTCATGGCGCAGCCACTGCTCAATAAGGTGACAACGCACAGTAATGTGAGTAGCTTGAGATTCATCATGTCCTCCTTGCGAGCCACGCGCCTACCAGGGGCACGCAAATGTCACTCATTCATAAGGTAGCAACTGATGTGAGATCTGCAAGGCGACAAGTGAGGCGTGGTTGCGATGCGCCGCGCGGTCGTGCTCAACGGCCGCGCAGAAACAACTTATCCAACTCATCCATTTGAAGCTGCACCCAGGTCGGTCGGCCGTGGTTGCATTGGCCGCTGCGCTCAGTGCGTTCCATATCGCGCAGCAACGCATTCATTTCGGGCAGGCCTAATTTGCGATGCGCCCGCACCGCACCGTGACAAGCCAAGGTGGCGAGCAATTCGTTCATGTGCTCGCGGATGCGGCGGCTGGTCCCAAAAGTGTTGAGATCGGCAAGCACATCGCGCACCAATTGCTCGACATCGGCCTCTCGCAAGGCCGCCGGCACTTGGCGTATGGCCAGGGTATCGGGACCCATGCGACTCACCTCAAACCCCAATTCGAGAAATACCGGCTGGTGTTCGTCGGCCAAACGCGCCTCCTGTTCACTCACCTGCAGTGTCACCGGCACCAACAAGGGTTGCGAAGTGATGCCGCATTCGGTTCGCGCCTGTTTCATGCGTTCATAAGTGATGCGTTCATGGGCGGCATGCATATCCACCAACACCAAACCGTGGCTGTTTTCCGCCAAAATATATACGCCGTGCAATTGCGCAATGGCATAGCCGAGCGGCGGTGCGGCGCCCTCTTCCACCATGGGCGAGTGAGTCGATTCGACGCTCGGCGCGGAATGTAATGCGGCATAAGCGCCGATGTGTTCCTGCACCTGCAACGGCATGGGCGCTTGGGTGGCGGAACGATAGGCACGCCCCATGGGTGTGCCGTGCCCAGGAAGGGCTGCCATGGCGGGCGGGCTGGGCTCAGGCGCTAGTCCCGTCTCGGGCCGCACCTGCGCCAAGGCATCATGCAGACCACGGAACAAGAAATCATGGACCAAGCGACTCTCACGAAAACGCACCTCATGCTTGGTAGGGTGAACATTGACGTCCACCGTCTCTGGATCCAGCTCCAGGTACAACACAAAGGCAGGATGACGGCCGTGATAGAGCACATCTTGATAGGCCTGACGCACGGCATGGGCAACCAGTTTGTCGCGTATCATGCGCCCATTGACGTAGAAATATTGCAGATCGGCCTGACTGCGCGAGAATGTCGGCAAGCCTATCCAACCCCATAGCCGCAAGCCAGCGACGCTGAAGTCCACATAGGCCGCGTTGTCGATGAAGGCAGGCCCACACACGGCCGCGACGCGCTTGAGGCGCTCTGCTTCATCAGTGGCGACACGCAATTGCTGCACGGTACGATCGTGGTGGCGCAGTTGAAAGGCGATATCGAAGCGACTCAAGGCCATGCGCTTGACCACTTCTTCCAGATGATTGAATTCGGTGCGTTCGGCGCGCAGGAATTTGCGCCGCGCCGGGGTGTTGAAAAACAAATCACGCACCTCCACCGTCGTCCCCACCGGGTGCGCGGCAGGCGCCAGCTCGGGTTGCACCTCGCGACCATCGCTTTCGACACGCCAGGCATCGCCTGAGGCGGTCCGGGATATGATGCTAAAGCGCGAGACGGAAGCAATACTCGGCAAGGCCTCGCCACGAAAGCCGAGACTCTGCACCGCGACCAAATCATCGAAAGAGTGGATCTTGCTGGTGGCATGGCGGCTAAGCGCTAGGGCCAAATCATCGCAATGAATGCCGCCGCCGTCGTCGCGCACACGGATCAAGCTCGCCCCGCCCTGCTCGACATCGATGTCGATACGTCGCGCGCCGGCATCTAAGGCGTTTTCCAACAACTCCTTGACCACCGAGGATGGCCGCTCCACCACTTCACCGGCGGCGATTTGGTTGGCGAGTTGCACGGACAATAATTGAATGCGCTTGGCGGTCATGGGGCTACAGCGGTTTTGGCGGAGCGGCCATTATAAAACATGCAGGGCGCCGTTGGGCGCCCTGTAGGGTAGCCATTGCGAAATTTGGGCTTTAACCCCCGTCGGTGGGCGGGATGCGCAACACGTTGCCGATCAGCAAACGATCGTCGCGCAAACCGTTGGCGACACGCAGTTGTTGGACACTGATGCCATAACGCCAGGCGATCGCCGACAGCGTGTCACCACGGGTTATCACATGCTTACGTGAATTGTTGATGGCGGCGATTTGGGTGCCGGGCGGCGCGCTGTTGCTGAAATAGTCACGTATGCCCGCCATGATCGCGGCAGCGAGCTTGTATTGATGGCGCGGTGTGAGCAGCTTCTTCTCCTCCTCAGGATTGGAGATGAAAGCGGTCTCCACAAGTAGCGAGGGGATATCCGGCGATTTCAGCACCACGAAGCCGGCTTGCTCCACTTGATGGCGATGGAGACGGTTAACACCCTTCAAATGCCACAGCACTTTCGAGCCGGCATCGACGCTGGCCTCGATAGTGGCGGTTTGGGACAAATCTAACAGGACGGATTTGAGCACCTCGTCCTTATTGTCGAGACTGACCCCGCCGATGAGGTCGGACTCGTTTTCCTTCTCCGCCAGCCAACGCGCTTGTTCACTGGTGGCGCCGCGTTGCGACAACACATAAACCGATGAGCCGCGTGCGCGATGGTCATCGAAGGCATCGGCATGAATAGAAACCAGCAAATCCGCTTTTTGCTCCCGCGCCTTGGCGACCCGTTCCCGCAAGCGCAGGAAGTAATCTCCGTTGCGGATCATCACCGCCTGCATGCCGGGTTCTTTCTGAACCATTCCTGCCAATTGGCGCGCGATGGCCAGCACCACTTCCTTTTCCTGGGTGCCGTGATAGCCCTTGGCGCCGGGATCCTTGCCACCATGACCGGCATCGATGGCGATGACGATATCACGCAATTTTTGCGGGGTGGGGTTGGGCTCAACAAGTCTAGGCTCGTTCTTGGCTGCCGACGCCATGGATGATTGGGTGCTAGTCGCCGGTATCGGGCGCGCGGCAGCCTGCGTGGTGATACCGGCACGATGTTGCAGATCGATCACCAAGCGATGACCATATTCGCCATTAGGCTGCAACAGGAAATTCTGCCGTTTGGCTTTGGCCTTGAGATCCAACACCACGCGCACCCCTCCCTTGCGCGGCCCAGAGCGTATGCCTTGGACGACGGACGTACTGTAGTCGAGCTGCTGGGTATCGGCGCGAAAACGGGTGTTGGGGATGTCGATAACGATGCGGTGGGGATTGCTAAGCGTGAAGATTCTATAAGGGGTGGTGTCGCTCAGACCCAGAACGACACGGCTGGTTTCAGCATCACTGAACAGGCGTACGGCATCCACGGAGACGTTGCTGCCCGCGAGGCTGGTAGCTGATACCAACAACATAAGCAACGTGATGATTTTCCGCATGAAATGCGCCCCTGTAATGCCACGGCCCCACATATACCCGATGGAGAACGGTTTCGCAACTAATTAGTCTGTTTAATTCGAGAGATGCGGTCCATTTCTATCTCCCTGTCGAACACCTAGCGCTATCTTCCTTCGATCAAGAATTGTCGGCCGCCACCGACCGCGACTGAAGTGCTGGCGGCAAGCGCCTCAGCAGGCGCTCGCCAGCGACACTGCAGGCCGTGAGTTGGACGCGGCGATGGCTGTCATGGTAGGCAATTTCAATGCTCACGTCGGCGGCCGGTAAGATACCCCGGCCGCGCTCCGGCCATTCCACCAACCACAAGCTATGGGGGACGAGGAAGTCGCGCATCCCTAGATATTCCAATTCCTCCGCTGCGGCCAAGCGATAGAGATCGAAGTGATAAAGCATGTGTGAAGCGCACTGGTAGGGCTCGACCAAGGTGTAGGTCGGACTTTTGACTGCGCCCAGGAAACCGAGGCCGCGCAGAAAACCGCGTGCCAATGTGGTCTTGCCGGCACCGAGATTGCCGTGCAGGTAGATCACCAAGCTGGACTCCGCGCGGCTCGCTCGCGCCAGTTCCGCCCCCAGAGCCAGCATGGCCTCCGCATCGGGGATCCGCAATATCAACTCAGGCCTCCGGGATTGACCAGCTTGCGCACCTCGGGAAGCAAATCACCGGCCAGCAGCCCCCGTTCGCCCTGCTCCGCCGCAACATCGCCGGCCCAGGCATGCACGTACACCGCGGCCAGGGCCGCGTTCCAGGCCGATAAGCCCTGCGCCCGCAAGCCACCGATCATACCCGTAAGCACATCCCCCATGCCGCCGCTGGCCATACCGGGATTACCGCGATCACACACATGAGTGAGCCGCCCTTCCTGACGCACCAAGCTTCCCGCCCCCTTCAACACCGCCACGCCCCCATAACGCACCTGAAGTTCGGCGACGGCGCGGTAGCGGTCATTTTGAACCTCGGCGGTTGAACAACCGAGCAAACGCGCGGCCTCACCGGGATGCGGCGTCAATATCCAATTGTCGGCGTAACGCGGATCGGCAGCCAACATATTCAGCGCATCGGCATCCACGATCAGCGGCTGCCCCACCTCCAGCGCCGCCGCCAACAAGCCTTGCGCCCATGCATCCTGGCCCAAGCCGGGACCGATAGCGATCACAGTCGCGCGGCGCAGCAGCGGCGCCAACGCTTGGGGATGGCGCACCGCATGACACATCAATTCGGGCCGTCCCACATTGAGCATGGCCACGTGTTGCGGGTGTGTCGCCACGCTGACCAGGCCCGCCCCCACCCGTAAGGCCGCCTCGCCCGCCAAGCGCGCGGCACCGCTCATGCCCGGCGCGCCGCCGATCACCAGCACATGGCCGCAGCTTCCCTTGTGGGCGGAACGCGAGCGAGGCGAAAGCGGCGAGACGGCAACCTCTTGTGTGATGCACAGGGCGCTGGGCGGTACGTGCGCATAAACCGCTGCGGGCACGCCGAGGTCATCGAACAATAATTCACCGCTACAGCCAGGTCCCTCGCCGGTCAACAAGCCTTGTTTGAGGCCGATGAACGTCACCGTGAGCTGGGCCTGCACTGCCGCCCCCAACACGCCCCCTGTGTCGGCGTGCAGCCCCGAGGGGATGTCGGCGGCCAGCACCGGCACGCCACTGGCATTGATGGCTTCCACCGTCGCGCGGCTTGCGCCACTCAGCTCTCTGTCCAAACCGGTGCCGAACAATGCATCCACGATCACATCGACGTTGGGTCGTTGGGGCAGCGGCGCTGGTTCGAGCCTCACCCCTGCCGCGCGCAAGGCCTCGAATGCGCCATGCGCTGTGTCACTCAAACGCGCGGGATCGCCGCACAACCATACACGCACCTGCAAGCCAGCAGCCTGCGCCAAGCGCGCCACGATGAAACCATCGCCGCCGTTATTGCCCTGTCCACACACGATGCCCACATTGCCCGCCGTGGGCCAGCGCTCCCGTAACGCCTTGAATAACGCCGCACCCGCGCGTTCCATCAAGATATTGGCCGGGATACCCGCCTCCTGGATGGCGCACCGATCCAATTCCCGTGTCTCCGTGGCGCGATATAAGGCCTGTGGCAACGCTGTCATGAGCGCTATCATAGCGGCATGTCCAGACCAGATGACACTCCCGATTCCCAACCCGATTGGACAAACCTAGTCGGCGACATCAAGCGTTGGGGTGAAGAACTGGGCTTTCAGCGCGTCGGCATCGCGGATACCGAACTCGCCGCTCATGAAGCGCATCTGCTCGATTGGCTGGCTTGCGATCATCACGGCACCATGGATTACATGGCCCGTCACGGCGTCATGCGCGCCCGTCCCACCGAGCTGGTGCCCGGCACGTTGCGGGTAATCTCCGCACGCATGGATTATTTCCCTTCTGGGACCACCCAGGCCGATGAGGTGCTAGACGATCCTAAGCTGGGCTACGTCTCACGCTACGCATTGGGGCGGGACTATCACAAAGTCTTGCGTAAGCGCTTACAGCACCTCGCGGATCGCATCCAAAGCGCGGTCGGCGCCTTCGGCTACCGCGCCATCGTGGACAGCGCCCCGGTCTTGGAAAAGGCCCTGGCCGACAAAGCCGGGCTGGGCTGGATAGGCAAGCATACTAATTTGTTGTCACGCGAGGCCGGCTCATGGTTTTTTCTCGGTGAACTTTACACCTCATTACCGCTGCCCGTGGATGAACCGGTCACCAACCATTGCGGTACTTGCGTCGCCTGCATCGACATTTGCCCCACTCGTGCCATTATCGCCCCCTACCGCCTCGATGCGCGCCGCTGCATCTCCTATCTCACCATTGAACATCACGGCAGCATCCCGGAGGAATTTCGTAAGCCAATGGGAAATCGCATCTATGGCTGTGACGACTGCCAACTGGTCTGCCCATGGAATCGTTACGCGCAATCCAGCCGCGAGGCCGATTTTGCGCCGCGACATAGTCTTGACTCAGCAACGCTCATCGACCTGTTCGCCTGGGATGAAGCTACCTTCTTGCAACGCACCGAAGGATCACCGATACGGAGGATCGGCTATGAACGTTGGTTGCGCAACATCGCCGTGGCCCTAGGCAATTCCCCTAGCGGCAAGGAAGTCGAGCAATCCCTCGCCTCTCGCGCAGAGCATGCCTCCGCTGTGGTGCGTGAGCATGTGCGGTGGGCACTTAGACAGCATACTTCATCAACCCAATACGTCTGAGCAACTATGTAGTAGCGCCCAATACTGGCGGCAACTTACATCACCCTTGACTGCGTCGAGATTTCTTACAAAAGCACACTAGAAAGAAGTTGAGTCATTACCAACACACACCCTGCTTATCCATGGCTAACGCAAGGCTTTTCAATAAGATTCAATGCGGAATCAGAACCAATACCAACTTCCTCGCAACCACTCTCATGTCGAGAATGTTTGCACTCGGCACGAACAGCCCGCACTTGCCACCCTATAGTATCCGCCGTCGAATATTTATAACTCAGCATGTTATCGACATTACTTAATCTAGGCACCCTTCTTGCTAAATAATATGTAGGTCTGCATAAACACTGCGAGTGGTATGCGCGGCAAGGAATGCAGATGGGGAGTATGCGCGCCTCGGGGGAGAAGCCTCTGCTCGCAGAAATCCAAGAATGGGGCGCGCGCCCCGACAATAATATTTTTAGCGACCATTAAGGAGAGAGTCATGGATAAAAAAGTACTAGCTACAGCCATTGCCCTAGCATTGGGCCTGTCCACTACCGCCTGGGCGAATCCCACTAACACCGACAGCGAGAGCGCCACTGCCACGGCTCAATCTACTTCAGACAATGGCGCTTCCTCAGCCAACGAGAATTCCACTGCCGTGAGCGTCAACGACTCTGGCAATGGCAATGACCTGAGCGACAGCTCAGACAACAGCGACAGCTCAGATAATAGCGACAACAGCGTCGACACGGCCACCGCCGATTCAAACAACGATAATAGCGACAACAGCGTCGACACCGCCACCACCGATTCCAACGACGACAACAGCGATAACTCGGACAATTCCGACAACAGCGTCGACACCGCCACCGCCGATTCAAACAACGATAATAGCGACAACAGTGTCGACACCGCCACTGCGGATTCTAACAACGACAACAGCGATAACTCAGACAATTCCGACAACAGCGTCGACACCGCCACCGCCGATTCAAACAACGATAATAGCGACAACAGTGTCGACACCGCCACTGCGGATTCTAACAACGACAACAGCGACAACAGCGTCGACACCGCTACCGCGGACTCCAACAACGACAATAGCGACAACTCGGACAACTCCGACAACAGCGTCGACACCGCCACCGCGGATTCCAACAACGACAATAGCGACAATTCCGACAATAGCGACAACTCCGACAACAGCACTGCCGCGTCTGACAACGCGGGCAACAGTGGCTTGGTAGTGTCGGATTCGGGTAATGGCAATGATCTGAGTGACAACTCTGACAACAGCGACGCCTCTGACAACAGCGACAACTCGGACAATTCCGACAACAGCGTCAACACCGCTGACTCCAACAATGACAGCAGCGACAATTCCGACAACAGCACTGCCGCATCTGACAACGCAGGTAACAGTGGTTTGGTGGTGTCGGATTCCGGCAATGGCAACGACCTGAGCGACAACTCGGACAATTCCGACAACTCAGACAATAGCGACAACTCAGACAATTCCGACAACAGCGTCGCTACCGCTGACTCCAACAACGACAATTCCGACAACTCAGACAATAGCGACAACTCAGACAATTCCGACAACAGCGTCGCTACCGCTGACTCCAACAACGACAACAGCGACAACTCGGATAATTCCGACAATAGCGTCAATACCGCTGATTCCAACAACGACTCCAGCACTACCACCACCGCTTCTGACAATGCGGGCAATAGTGGATTAGTCGTATCGGATTCGGGTAATGGCAATGACCTGAGTGACAACTCGGATAATAGCGATAACAGTGTGAATACCGCTGACTCCAATAACGATAGCAGCGACAACAGCGTGAACACGGCTGATTCCAATAACGACAACAGCGATAACTCGGACAATTCCGACAACAGTGTGAATACTGCTGATTCCAACAATGACAGCAGCGACAACAGTGTGAATACCGCTGATTCCAACAACGACAACAGCGACAACAGCGTAAACACCGCTGATTCCAATAACGACAACAGCGTAAACACCGCTGATTCCAATAACGACAACAGCGACAACAGCGTAAACACCGCTGACTCCAACAACGACAACAGCGACAACAGCGACAACAGCGTGAACACCGCTGATTCCAACAACGACAACAGCGTGAACACCGCTGATTCCAACAACGACAACAGTGACAACAGTGACAACAGCGTGAACACCGCTGATTCCAACAACGACAACAGCGATAACAGTGATAACAGCGACAACAGTGACAACAGCGTAAACACCGCTGATTCCAATAACGACAACAGCGATAACAGTGACAACAGCGTAAACACCGCTGATTCCAACAACACCGACAACAGCACGGAAATCAACATCTCCGACGTGCATATGGCGATTGCCACCAGCGACCTGGCGGCCACGGTGTCCGGAAACAGCGTCGACATGGGCGATGGTGACTACAATGCCACCAACAGTAATCTGATCGACAATGGCTCGTTCGCTAATGCCACTGGCATTTCTCAAGCAGCACAAAACAGCGGCGAGAACAGCCTGATACAGCAGAACTTCACTGTCCAAGCCAATGTCAACGTGCAGTAAATGAGGCCCTAGAGGACGGTGGGCAGAGGTGACTCTGCCCACCCTTCCCCTCTTACATAGGAAATGGCGAAATGAATAGGACGCAACCGATGATCGCCATAAGAACATTGATGGCAGGTTTGTCAATCGCGGCTTTGTCCGCCTTGACTTGGCAGGTGTCTTTAGCAGGAGATATTGCCACCGAGAGCACAACCATTGGTGAATTGGATGAATACGTTATCAGCGAATCGCAGCTGGACACCCAGCGAGCGAAGGGCGTAGATTTCTTACAATTCAACGAGAATGACTTGGACGCCAATCTGAATAACAACATTGTCAATGGCGGTAACACCGGCAATAACTCTGTGACGAATGACGCCTTTACCGGTGCCAGCGGATTCGCCACGGTAATACAAAACTCAGGCAATCATGTCATTATTCAAAACTCCACTATCGTCAATCTCACTATCGAAAAGTGAGATCAATGAGCTGATGGCCGGCAGCGGGATACGTCTCGTCCTTATTATCGCCGCCATGTCGGCGATTTCGTTTTTCTTGTCGCAGCGCGTCTCTTATGCCTCCGACGTCTACCTTAGCGACTCGCTCTCAGCGGTAACTATTCCAGTCACCAGCACCCATGAGAGGACTTTCTTCCAAACTGTAAAACAGCAGTTTGACTTTAGCTGTGGCTCAGCGGCGGTGGCCACCCTGCTGTCTTATCATTACCGCCAGCCCGTATCCGAGAAGGAAGTGTTCTTCGACATGTATCAGCGTGGCAATAAGGCCAAGATTCGCAAAGAAGGCTTCTCCTTACTGGACGTGAAAATCTATTTAGAATCTCGCGGACTTAAAGCCGATGGTTTTAAGCTGCCGTTAGACAAAATTCAACAAATCGGGGTGCCATCTATCGTGCTGATTAATGACGAGGGATACAATCATTTCATTGTACTAAAAGGTATTTCATCCACTGAGGTGCTGGCGGGTGACCCGGCAAAAGGGATACGCACTATCCCACGCACCGACTTTGAACGCATGTGGAATGGGATTGTGTTCCTCATCAGATCACGTCGTGATATTGCATCACAGCACTACAACACTGACAAAGAATGGCAGGTGGTCGCCAAAGCCCCCGTCGACCAGCCGATCGCAAGAGACTCCATTGCCAACTTGACACTCATGTTACGTGGGCCGAATGAGTTCTAGAGATGATTAGCTCAAGCATAAATCCAATTACTATTTCATGCGCAATCGCGCTGTGCTTGATGCAGGCGGTCTCGTGGACCTCGCACGCCGACTCATTGACTGGCGATTCTTTATCGATGCATACACCTTTGACTGACCATGAGCTTTCGTCCTTACGAGGTGGCTTCATCACTACGCAGGGCGTAGAAATCACCATTGGATACGAGCAACTCGTCTATATGGACAATCAGTTAGAGAGCGCACTTAACGTAGACTTATCAGGGCTTATCAATGCACCAAATGGCCAACTGCCAGGTTTCGGGCAGTTATTTCGCATGAATGTGTTGCCACAAGGAGGTCGGGCCCCAGACACGCGGGCCGTATTGGGCAGTGACCTAGCAGGCTACTTGACACTCATTCAGAATAGCCTAAACGATAAGACCATACACAATATCAATGTTCTTGATGTAGGCGTAAAAAACGTCGGTTTTTTTCAATCCAGGGGCCTGAGTCAACTATTGGATCATCAATTAACACAGGCAGTACGCTGATCAAATATATAGTCCAATTTGATCACCGAGCTTAATCGCCATGGAACAGACAGGCTGTAGTTGCAATCGAGCAATCGATGCGTATCGATACTATTTTAGAGTATTATTCCGAGGGTATGTTTATGAGTAATATTAAGCACGGCTATTTTACGGCAGTTTTGTTGGCAGGTGGAATGGCGCTGATGGGTAGCGCACTAGCGGATGAATCAGCCACCAACAGCGCGGCCGACTTGAAGAATATGAGCGAGCGCATTACCGAGCAAACCGGAGAACTGTTTACACAACAGCGCACCATTCAGGAAGAGCTCGACCGCCTCGCTGATCAACGGCGTATGCTGGAAGAGCGAGAACGCCAGTTGGTAAGCTCACTCGTCGAACACGAACGCAGCTTGGATACACAGCGCAGCTCGCTAGAAGATATGGAACGGCAACTTGTTGAGCAGAAAAAAGCCTATGAGCAGCAGCGCCGCAAATTCGAAGAGATCAGAGGAAAATTTTCTACTAATAACAACACAACCTCCACCGTGAGCCGTCGCTGACGATTCGTTGATATATAGATAAGTACGCGGTGTTTTCAGTCAACATATCAGCCCTATTAAGAATGGGGGGGTGCGTCGCGCGTCGACGACGCTCCCCGCCTCTACGTTCACATCGCGCCGTCGCCGCTGTGTCCCTACTGTTTTGTCTTGTTTGTCATCCGGCATGGGCGCAAGATGCCGCCACTGGAGCGCCACCCACACTCGACGCGTCACCGGATAAGCTGCTCGAGGAGTTTGAATCTCTCACACAAGAGAGGCAACGTATCCAAGAACAAGAGCGCGAAGTAGAAAAGGCACTGGAGCAACAAAAAAGGCGCATGGAGTCGCAGCGTAAAAAACTTCAGGATCAAGCCGAACGCATTACGGAACAACAGCGCATATTCGAGGAACAACAACGCCGTCTTGAATCCCTGCGTCTACAAATTGAAGAGCTGGCACAACCACCGATCATTCCCATTCCGCCTGAGCCCCCTACTCCGGATGAAAAACCCCCGGTTGCCCCTCCAGCGCCAACTCCGGCGCCTCAGCCAATGCGAAAGCCAAAACCAGCACCTCCAACGACGGCTAAAGAAGCCGCGCCGCCCCAGGAGGATGAAGACGCAGCTCCTTCCAAACCAGTGGGTCAGGCACCCGAAACAGCGAAGACCCAGCCATTACAGGTCGCAGACATCATCGATCAACGTGGCGTACTCACACCGCGTGGCACGATCGTCGTCGAGCCTACTTTCCAATACAGCAATTCCTCCGTATACCGAGTCGCCCTTGACGGTTTCACCGTCATCCCAGCACTCAGCATCGGCGCCATAGACATACGCTCGGTGAGTCGGAATACGGTGACGGCGGCAGTGGGATTGCGCTATGGCATCACCAACCGATTCGAAATAGAAACGAGACTGCCTTATATATCACGCAGCGACAGCACCACGACACGGCCTTTGGCCACTCCTGCTGATAGAGAAACAACCACCAAAGTCGAAGGTGATGGCATCGGCGACATCGAGTTGGGCCTGCATTATCAAATCAACCGTGGTGGACCGGGTCGCCCCTTTTACGTCGGCAATCTACGCATCAAGTCGCACACAGGTTCAGATCCCTTTGACGTGGACACCGATCCTGCGACGGGTTTGCAAACCAGTCTGCCCACTGGTACCGGTTTTTGGGGCGTGCAACCGAGCATGACGATCAGCCTGCCGTCCGACCCCGCGGTATTTTTCGGTAATGTCAGCTACCTCTGGAATATTAAACGCGACATCGACTCGGAAACCGGAGAGATCGATCCCGGCAACGCCTTCGGACTGAGCATGGGGATGGGCTTAGCACTGAATCAACGTGCATCACTGAGTCTCGGCTATAGCCATAGCTCGGTGCAGCCGACCAAACAGAACGGCAAACGGGTACAGGGTTCCAACACGCTACAAATCGGCAGCCTACTGATCGGCATGTCACATAGGATCGGCAAGCGGAGCAACCTTAATGTATCGGTTGCGGCGGGTGTAACAGAAGACGCGCCAGACATCCAGTTTTCAATTCGACTGCCCAGCTCATTCTCGCTATTGGACTGAGCGCTTGGGCAATCAAGGTAAATGGAAGAAGCGTTCGCGATAGTAACGCAACTCAGTGATGGAATCCTTGATATCGTCCAGTGCTAAATGAGAGCTTTCCTTATTGAATCCTGCGTACAAGTCAGGCGACCAGCGCCGCGCCAATTCCTTTACCGTGCTCACATCCAAATTTCGGTAATGAAAATAACGCTCTAATTCCGGCATGCAACGGGCGAGAAAACGACGATCCTGGCAAATACTATTGCCGCACATGGGTGAGGCCCCGACAGGGACATATTGAGCTAAAAATTCGATGGTCTCGCGCTGCGCCTTCGCTTCATCCACGCGACTGGCCTTGACTCGCTCGATGAGCCCGGATTTACCATGTTGGTTCGTATTCCAATCGTCCATGCTGTCCAGTATTACGTCCGACTGATGGACGGCCAACATTGGCCCCTCAGCGAGTATATTGAGTTGCGTATCGGTGATGATGGTGGCAATCTCGATAATATAGTCCCGGCTGGTATCCAAGCCGGTCATTTCCAAGTCGATCCAGATTAAATTCATAGGATCTTGAGCCATTATTTCATTCCCCTACTGTTTCAGAACAAAAATGCACCCGCATTGTAACAAAAGCTTCCCGCTCACGCGGCAAAGTCGAGTGGCAGCATGAATTGGTTCTCATGGCTATTTTTATCACTACTGCTCATCACCGCCCTAGTCGAAATTGGGCTGGCCCGACGCCAACTCACTACGCTAATGCGGCATCGCGACCGAGTCCCTGACGCCTTCCGCTCCCGCGTTTCTCTCCAGTCACACCAAAGAGCGGCCGATTACGGTATGGCGCGGTTGCGTCTCGAATTCATGGAAATCGCCGTTAGCACACTCCTTATCGCGACCTGGACGGTGGGCGGCGGCGTCGCTGGACTGGATACACTATGGCGCCAGCTGGAATGGGGAGCTTTGGTCACTGGCATCGCCGTCATCATTAGTGCGCTCTTGCTCATGAGTATGTTGGAACTGCCCCTGGTCGCCTATCGCACATTCGTCATCGAGGAGCGCTATGGTTTCAACAAAACGACCCCCGGGTTATTCATGCGCGACACCTTTAAGCAAGGCGCCCTCATCGCGGCCTTGGGCATCCCATTGACGGCAATAATATTGTTTTTGCTCGATAACGCTGGCTCCATATGGTGGCTGTATGCTTGGGCGGTATGGATGGGGTTCACCGGCTTGATCATGTGGGGATATCCTTCCTTCGTCGCCCCTCTGTTCAACACCTTCAAAACACTCGAAAACGTCGCACTCAACCAACGCATCGTCGCCTTGCTCGAACGTTGCGGCTTCACCAGCAAAGGTATCTACGTCATGGACGGCTCGAAGCGCAGCGGCCACGGCAACGCCTATTTCGCCGGGCTGGGCACCAATAAGCGCATCGTATTTTTCGACACCCTGCTAAGCTGCCTAACAGCCGACGAGATCATCGCCGTGCTGGCCCATGAGCTAGGCCATTACAAACGCAAACATGTGCACAAACGACTGCTAAGCATGGCGCTGATCAGCTTGGCGGGCTTTGGCCTGCTGGGCTTGCTCATCGACCAAGCCTGGTTCTACAGCGGCCTGGGTGTGCAAACCCCGTCCTCTCACACGGCGCTGTTGTTGTTCATGCTGGCCAGCCCGGTATTCATGTCCCTGTTTCGCCCCTGGTCGAGCTACTGGATGCGGCGTCATGAATTCGAGGCCGATGATTTCGCCTCCCAGCATACCGATCCGCACCATCTCATCACCGCCTTAGTCAAGCTCTATCAGGAAAATGCCGCGACGCTAACGCCCGACCCCTGGTACTCGGCCTACCATGACTCCCATCCTCCGGCGCCCGTGCGCATCTCCCACCTCGCCGGCAAACTCGGTTAAAGTACTGTCTATCGTACTCAGCTCCACCCTACAGGAGACAAGCGCCCATGAGCCCCATTCGTTTAATTGCCCTCGCCTTTTGTCTCGGCCTGCCTTGGGCCGCACAGGCCACTGACATAGACAACGGCACCACGCTCGTCGCCAGCCAATGCCAAAGCTGTCACGACAATAGCATCTTCACTCGACCCGACAGCATCATCCACTCCTACGGCGCCTTGCAACGACGCGTAAAATTCTGTGAATCGATGAGCAAACTGCATTGGTCAGATGGGCAAATCAAGGATGCAGTGGCCTACCTCAATCAAACCTATTACAAGTACTCCAAGTAAAGCTTGCCCTACGCATGAGCCCAACCGCCGCCAGCCTAGACAAAACAACCATTGAAGCGAATAGCGACTCAGTGGGCCTGATCATCAGCCACTTTGGCGCCGCCTTGGCGGTGGAATCCATCGACGGCGAACTTTACCGCTGCAGCGCACGCAAACGACTCGGCGCCTTGGTATGCGGCGACCGGGTATTGTGGCAGCCGACCCAGGATCAAGACGGCGTCATCACCGAGCTACTACCACGCAGCAGCTTACTCTCACGCCCCGACGCACGCGGCCGCTTGAAACCCGTAGCCGCCAATGTCAGTCAACTGCTCGTGGTTGTCGCGCCACGCAACGGTGGTCCAGCACAGCTTTTCGATGAATTAGTGGATCGTTATCTGGTCGCGGCGGAACTCAGTGAGGTCCATCCCGCCATCGTCATCAACAAGACCGATTTGGTGAGTAAGGATGAACGCACGCGCATCGACGCGGCGGCTGAGGCTTATCGCCGCATCGGATATCCAGTGCTACTCACCAGCACTAAAGCACGCCATGGCTTAGACGATCTTGTGGCACAATTACGCGAACAAACCAGCGTGTTCGTGGGTCAATCCGGGGTGGGGAAATCATCGTTAGTGCAAGCGTTGCTACCGGAATTGGAGATCCGCATCGCCGCGGTCTCAGAGGCAACGGGCTTGGGACGCCACACGACCACCACCACCACACTCTATCATTTGCCCCAGGGCGGAGATCTTGTCGATTCGCCCGGTGTGCGCGAATTCGGTCTGTGGCATGTCTCGGCGGCGGAATTGGCGCGCGGCTTCATCGAGTTCAGCCGCTACTCTACGGCGTGTAAATTCAATAACTGTCTGCATCGTGGCGAGCCGGAATGCGCGGTGGAGGAAGCGGCACGACGCCACGAAATCGATATGGCGCGCCTGCGCAGCTACCGCAATATTTTGAAAGAAACCATAACCTAAGGAACCGCTTAATAGTCGAGGTCGCACCCCGCTCGCCGGGTAACTGCAAACCCCCAGACCGCACTTTGCGATATTTCTGGGATAGCTCGTCGCGACCCACAGCGCTTGCTGAGCGTCGCCATACGCTCAGCTTACCTCGGCGGCTGACAAGAAGAAGCCTCGCTTTCATCTTGCTGTATGTGCAAGGTGGCGCGCAGCCAATCCGCGTTATCCACCACATCGGCGAGAGTGGCGCCATCCAGCACCGCCATGAAGGCACGCTGCGCCTGATAGAGTGCACCCTTGAGAAAACAAGCGGCGGTAATCGGACAACTGTTTTTTTCTTTGTTAAAACACTCCACTAATTCGAAGTTCATTTCCGTCTTGCGCACGACGTCGCCGATGCCAATTTCCGCGGGAGGTCGTGCCAACTCTAGCCCACCACCACGCCCTCGCGTGGTTTTGATGAAGCCGTGATTACCCAGATTATGGACCACTTTCACTAGATGATTGCGCGAGATGCCATAGGCATCGGCGATCTGATTGATGGTAACAGTGCGATGGCGGCTCAATCCCAGATACAGCAACACGCGTAGTGAGTAGTCCGTGTATAGCGTCAACTGCATTATGCCTCTCCCAGGCGTCCCTTCCTCCCATACCAAGCTATGGTTGGTTATTCACCTATAGCCGTCTCCGGTTTCACCAGAATAGCGGCAGTGGCCACCACCAAACCGCGCACCAACAAGATCGCCTTGCCCTGGCTGCGATGGTCACTGCGAGCTTCCTCCTCACCATTGATCATCTTACGCGCACTCATAATTTGAAGATAGTACAAGCCGTATAGCGTGATCACCAAGCCGACGTGCAACCAAATCAGGAAAGAGAAAATCTCTTCTTGCTCTATCAAGCGCTTGTACCAATCCCGACTAGCATAAAGATAAAATGGCATAGCCAAGTCGAAGAGGATGATGGAGCTCATCACCGGCATATGCAACCATCGATGCCGCGATTGGAAATATGCAAATACCATGATCAGATAGCTGATAACAGCGACCGATACTATTTCATAATCAATCATTCAATCTCCTAATCGGCGACAATTTTCATGACTCGGCCCTCGCGGTGACCCAACACATAAAGCTCCCCTTCACCATCCTCACCAAAACTACTCGGGTTATCGGGCGACACCAAGAGTTTCTCATGGCGCGTCACGCGCCTGCCATCGTGACGCAAGGCCCAAATCTGTTTGTTCACATAGTCGGCGAATAAATAGGCGCCGCATAATTGTGGGATAGCCTGACCGCGATAGACGAAACCGCCAGTCACGGAAAAACCACTGGGATGGGAATAGGTATGGATGGGCGCCTCCATGCCCTGTGGATCGCAACGCTTATTCACGTCGGGCGTGCAAACGTCACCTTCCATGACATTCCAGCCGTAGTTACCGCCTTGACGAATGACGTTGATTTCCTCCTTGGTGTCTTGTCCCACATCGGCGAGATATACATCACCCGTAACGCGATCGAAGGAAAACCGCCACGGGTTGCGCAGGCCATAGGCCCAGATTTCAGATCGTACATCGCGCGATTGCGCATACGGATTGTCCTTAGGTACAGCGTAGTGATGCCCCTCACTCGCATGATTCACATCGATACGCAACAAGGCGCCGAGCAGAGTCGTCGTATTTTGACCATGACCCAACGGGTCATTGGCCCATCCGCCGTCCCCCATACCGATGTACAAATAGCCGTCGGGTCCGAAGGCCAGTTGCCCACCGTTATGATTGCCGAAGGGTTGCGCGATTTCTAATAATACGCGTTCGCTGGTGGAGTCAGCCCGTCGTTCAGTCTTGCGGCGCATCTCTGCGACCACGGTGTGCAGGCCACCTGCGCTGCTGGTGTAATTAAGATAAAAAAGGCCGTTGGTTTGATAGTCGGGATGAAAAGCGATACTGAGCAAGCCCTTCTCTCCGCCGCTGGACACGCGCTCACGGACATCGAGAAAGGGTTCCTCGACGAGCCGGTCCTGCTCGATGAGGCGGACCACGCCAGCCTGCTCCACCACATACAAGCGCTGTTTCTCTCCGGTTGGTTGAGCCAGATGTACCGGCTGGTTCAGCCCTTCGGCTATGGTGACTAAGCGGATATCGGGAAAGGATTCATTGCCGTCCTGTTCACGGCAATCGGCTGCACCCACATTCAACGACAACAATCCGTACAACGCCACGAAACCGGCGCGCCACAACGAATAAAGACTACAGTGCACGCCGTCCCGCAAAGGCATGTGACAGGGTCCCACCGTCGATGTATTCCAACTCGCCGCCCAATGGGACGCCATGCGCGATGCGCGTGGCCTTGATGCCGCGCGCGCGCACCAGTTCACCGATGTAATGCGCGGTAGCCTCACCTTCGACAGTGGGGTTGGTGGCGAGTATGATTTCATGTACTTCGCCTTGATCGAGCCGCGCTTCCAATTGCGCCAAGCCCAATTCATCGGGCCCGATGCCGTCCAGCGGCGAAAGATGCCCCATCAATACAAAATACACACCGCGATACCCCGCCGACTGCTCGATAGCGTGCACATCGGCGGGCGATTCTACCACGCACAACAGCGTACGATCACGCGACTTGCTGGCGCACAGCGGGCACAACTCGGACTCGCTCAAGGTGCGACACGCACTACAATGCCCCACCCGTTCGACGGCGCTGAGCAAGGCCTGCGCCAGACGACGCGCACCGTCGCGATCACGCTCCAATAGATGATAAGTCATGCGCTGGGCGGATTTCGGCCCGACGCCGGGCAGACAACGCAGCGCCTCGGCGAGTTGTGCGATCAGCGATTTTTCACGTACTACGCTCATTAGAATGGCATTTTGAAGCCACCCGGCAGGCCCATACCAGAGGTGAGCGCACCCATTCTTTCCTTGGTCGTTTCCTCGACCTGGCGTACCGCGTCGTTCACTGCCGCGGCCAGCAAGTCTTCCAACATCTCTTTGTCTTCTTGCATCAAGCTGGCGTCGATAATCACACGCTTGACGTCATGACGGCCGGTCATCACCACGCTCACCATGCCGCCGCCTGCTTGACCAGACACTTCTAGGGTGGCCAGCTCTTCCTGCGCCTTTTGCATGTCTTCCTGCATGCGCTGGGCTTGTTTCATTAAGTTACCTAGTCCGCCTTTCATGCTTACCTCCTAAATAGTCGCCACTAAAACAATTTGCAAATAAAAACCGCGGCCGATCAGTCATTATCCAATGGTTCTATCGAGTCAGGCACGACGCGCGCACCGAAAGTGTCCTTGAACGTCCGCACATTGTCATCCTCCTCGATGGCCGATACCGCGGCACGCTGTTTATCTTGAGTGTGACGCTCTTGTTGCGCCGCGGGTGTGTCGCCCCCATGCGATTCAACACTGAACACCAGTTTCACCTTTACACCTAGCGCCTCGCTCACCGCGCTTTGCAGCCGCTCTTCCAAGCGCGCGTTACGCAACGAAGCGTGTGCAGGTGCGATGGCGAGATAGTATGTGTCGTCCTCGCGACGCTGCAAAACACAGTTGGCCGCCAATTGCCGCACCATGCCCTGCAAGGTCAAACGATCGATCAATGCGTTCCAATCATCGGCGTTTGCGCTGGCAGCCGCGGGGCTCGTCGCGGGTCCCGATGTCGATGCCGATATCGAAACTGGGGGCGTGGCGGCGGTCGTTTTCGGTCGCACGGCGGCCCCACTCTTCGCACCGTGCGCGGTGGTCTTGGATTGCGTAGCAGCAGCGGCCGGCCGAAACGCCAACATGCGCAGCAAGGCCATTTCCAAACCGCCGCGCGCATCGGGTGCCAGCGCTAAATCACGCCGGCCCAGCAACGCAATTTGATAGTAAAGCTGCACATCCTCGGGGCTGATCATGTCAGCGAAGCGTCGCAGGGTTCCTGCGTCCATATCGCCATCAGACACAGCCTCCGGTACAAGCTGGGCCACCGCGATATGGTGCAACAATGATATGAGCTCTGCTAGCACGGCATCGTAATCGGGGGCGAATTCAGACAACGCCGCCACCTGCTCGAGCAGCACGCCACCATCGCCGTTCGCCAAGGCCTCGACCAGTGCCGTCACATGAGCATGCTCGATGGTGCCGAGCATGGCACGAACATCGCTATCGATCACCTTGCCACCGCCGTAGGCGATGGCTTGATCGAGCAGACTCAAGGCATCACGCATGCTGCCTTGCGCGGCGCGTGCAAGTTGGCTCAACGCCGCCGTGTCTGCAGCGATATCTTCGGCGCGCAGCACGTGCGCCAAGTGATCGCGGATTTGCTCCGGCGGCAGATGCTTAAGATTGAATTGCAGACAACGCGACAGTATCGTCACCGGCAAGCGCTGCGGATCGGTGGTGGCCAGCAGGAATTTCACATGTGGCGGTGGCTCTTCCAGGGTCTTCAACAATGCATTGAAGCTGTGACCGGAGAGCATGTGCACCTCATCGATGAGATACACTTTGTAGCGCCCGCGAGTAGGTGCATATTGCACGTTCTCGAGCAGCTCACGGGTATCCTCCACCTTGGTGCGCGAGGCAGCGTCCACCTCCACTAGATCGACAAAGCGGCCCTCGTCGATCTCGCGGCAAGCACTACACTCACCGCAAGGCGAGGCGCTCACACCGACTTCACAATTGAGGGATTTGGCAAAGATGCGCGCCACTGTGGTCTTGCCCACACCGCGCGTTCCGGCGAACAAATAAGCATGGTGCAAACGCTGGGTGTCCAGGGCGTTGATCAGCGCCCGCAGCACGTGAGACTGGCCGACCATTTCGCCGAAATTGCGCGGGCGCCATTTGCGCGCCAGAACCTGATAGCTCATGGTATGAATATGGACCGTGGCTGAAGAATGGATCGGGCCATTCTACCGTAATCTCAACGCGCAGGGGCTTTATATAGACAGCAAAGACAGTAAAATAACGCGTCTAGCGAGGTGACGAGCCAATATCTAAGTACGGCTATTAATAAGGGTGGCGACTCGAACCCGCCCGACCCCGGCACACGCATCTGCTGCTGCCGCTGCTCCCTTCCGGGCCTGACGGGGTTCACAGCATAGCGTTGCGGGAAGACCGGCCCGAGCCGCCATAATCGACACCGCCTCGAGCGACTGGCCCTGAGTGCGCGTGATTCAAGTTGGCGGAGAGGGAGGGATTCGAACCCTCGGTACGCTTGTGACGTACACACACTTTCCAGGCGTGCTCCTTCGACCGCTCGGACACCTCTCCCGGCGCAGCACCATGACTGGCGCTGCAAAGGTCGCAAAGATTAAACTAGAATTACATGGCGCGCAATGCTAGAACGGTATGTGTTTGAATAAGTGCAACTATTGCCGGCGCTGCAAGCATTGCGGGCAAATCGAGGCATCAAGGAGAAATATAACGCCATGCGTATCGCCCTGATCGAAGACGACACTGCCCAATCCCAGCAGGTCGAACATTGGCTCACCGAGGCCGGCCATCATTGCCACGTCTACTCCGCCGGGGAGCCGTTCCTCAAGGCTTTCCGAAAGGAAAGCTTCGATTTGCTGATATTGGACTGGAATCTCCCCGACCTGGACGGTGATGCGATTTTGCGCCGCCTGCGCGAGACGGATCGCACAACGCCGGTGTTGTTCACCACCAGCCGCGACAGCGAGCGGGACATCGTCACCGCCCTGGAGGCCGGTGCCGACGACTATCTCATTAAACCCCTACGGCAGGCGGAAACCCTGGCGCGTGCCGCCGCCCTGCACCGTCGCTTTCAGCACGACGGTGATGACACGCAGACACTGGAAGTCCCCCCGTATGTTTTTGATTCCACCACGCGCACCGTCTATCGTGACAACGCACCCATCACGCTCACTGAACGAGAATTCGATCTAGCCTGCTTTTTGTTTCGTAACCACAGTCGTTTGCTGTCGCGCGGCCATTTGCTCGAAAGCGTGTGGGGCACGCGCGCCGACCTCAATACCCGCACGGTGGACACCCATGCCAGCACCTTGCGCCGTAAACTGGGACTGGGGACGGACAATCCATGGCGTTTGACCAGTATTTATCAATACGGTTACCGCTTAGAACATAAGGAGAACAAATGACACCCGCATACCTACTACAGGACAGGAAGAGCGGGCGCAGCGCGCGACTCATGACGCGCGTATTGCTGACGCTGGGGCTGGCCGTTTGGCTGGCGGCCGCGCAAGCGGCGGATTGGGTTTACACCGTACGACCTGGAGATAGTCTCTGGACCATTTCCGAGCAGTATTTGAAAGGGCACGAGTACTGGTCCAAGGTACAGCAACATAACAATATCGCCGACCCCAAACGCCTGCCGCCGGGCACGCAGTTGCGCATTCCCGTGGCGTGGCTGAAACAGCAACCGACGCCAGCGAAAGTCATTTCCGTGCAGGGAACCGTGCAATTTCATCCCGCCAGCGGTGAGCAACGGGCGTTGAGCAATGGTGATCCCGTGCACAGCGGCGATGAAATTCGTACCGGGGCCGACGGCAGCGTGAGCGTGGAATTCGCCGATGGCTCCCGGTTGCTCATCGAGCGTGACAGTACCGTGCGCATGGACAGCCTCGGAACGCACGCTGAAACCGGCATGGTGGACACGACACTGCACCTGAAAAAGGGCCGCGTCGAAAGCGATGTGCGACCGCAAGGCAATAAGCGCCGCTATCAAATTAATACCCCCGCCGCCACAGCAGCGGTGCGCGGCACCCGCTATCGCGTGGTCGCCGAGGCCGAGCAGATGCGCAGCGAAGTCTTGGAAGGCAACGTGGGCGTCGCCGGCGCCGGCGTCACGCGCGAGGTCAATGCCGGATTTGGCGTGCGCGCCGAAACCGGCAAGCCGCCCTCGGAGCCCCGAGCCTTGCTCGAGGCACCCAAGTTAGGCGGTTTGCCTCGTCGCGTCTTGCTGCAACAAGACAGCGAATGGGCTTGGACGGGCATCGCCGGTGCCGTCTCGTATCGACTGCAACTGGGGCCGGACCCGGAATTCACCCGAATCCTGCGTGATGCCGTGGTGACCACGCCCCACTACACCCTGCCCAAACTGGCGGCCGGCAATTATGTGCTGCGGGTGCGGGCCGTAGACGAGTTGGGTTTCGAAGGCGTGGATGCCCACCACAACTTCAATGTCGGCGAAGCACCGGCAGCCCCCCGGCTGCACTCCCCGGGTGACGCCAGCATCGTGTTCAACCCCCAGCCTTGGATGTCGTGGTCCAGCGCGGATCAAGCCACTTCCTATCACTTGCAACTCGCCCGAGACAGCAGCTTCACGCAACTGGTCGCGGACGTGACCGGTATCGTGTTCACCCATTACATCTCGCCGGACCTTTTGGGTCCTGGCGACTATCACTGGCGCGTCTCCGGCATTGACGTGGGCGGTTTGGAGGGGGCGTACAGCGCACCACGGCGTTTCACTATCCCTGCCGACGCACCATGAGGGCAGTCAGGCTGTCGAGGACGTCATGGATTTGAGCCACAGACGGCGAATGATCAAAGAGGCGCAGCTTGGGCCCCATGTCACGGCCGCCGACGCGGCGACAGCGCATCGCTAGCGGTGCTCCCGCGCATGGGTGACTTGTGGCGGCGTCTAGCCTTGGGTGAGCGGCTATCACTGACCCTGCTCTTATTGGCCATCACATGGTTGTTGATTTACACCGACTGGGCTTGGCGTTTCGATCAACTGCTCTATGACACCCACCACAAAGTGTGGTCGCGCGACGCCCCGGAAGATGTGGTCATCATCGGCATCGACACGCAGAGCCTGGAAGTCCTGGGACGCTGGCCGTGGCCGCGCCGCACCCACGCCGCGCTGCTCGATCGCCTCAGCACGGCCGGCGCCCGCGTGGTGGTGTTGGATGTCATCTTCGCCGAGCCCGACCCCGACGATCCCGCCGGCGATAAGCTGCTCGCCGCGGCCATGCAGCATCACGGCGCGGTCATCGTTCCGGTCTTGCTAGAGGAACGACGTAGCGGTGGTCAGCTCATCGAAACCCTGCCCGCCCCTCCTTTCGCGCAAGCGGCAGCGCGCTTGGGTCACCCGCATGTTGAACTCGACGCCGACGGTATTGCGCGCGGTGCGTACTTGCGTGAAGGGCTGGGGGCAGCGCGATGGCCGGCCCTGGGAGTGGCGGCCTTGGAATTGTTGCAACCCGAGCGCTCGCAAGCGCTACCGGGTGAGCGCAATCCGGTGCCGGATTCAGGCTCCCCTTTCGTATGGGAACGCGATCACCATGTCATGATCCCTTATGCCGGCCCAGCGGGGCACTATGCGCACGTGTCCTACATGGATGTGTTGCGCGGGCGAATACCGGACAGCGCCTTGCGTGGCAAGGTGGTCTTCGTCGGTGCCACCGCCACCGGGCTCGGCGATGCCCTGCCCACCCCGGTGTCGGGGCTCAATCACCCCATGCCCGGCGTGGAGATCAATGCCAACATCTTCACCGCGCTGCGCGATGGTACCCTGATCGAACCAGCCGCCCAGGGCTGGCGCTGGATCGTGGGCACGCTGCTCGTGTTGATTCCCGCACTGCTGTTTCCCCATCTGGCGCCACGCTACACCCTGCTGAGCGCCGCCGCACTGTTGCTCGGGGCCTTGCTATTGAGCGCTGCCTTACTACGCCTAGGGCAAATCTGGCTGCCACCGGCGGCGCCTTTTCTAGCACTCAGCCTGGCCTATCCCTTGTGGAGCTGGCGACGCTTGGAATATGCCATGCGTTATCTGACCCAAGAACTGCAACGCCTGGACACCGAGCCCACGCTCGCCACCACCCAGCCACCGGCCCTGGAGGCCACTCTGGAATTTCTCCAACGCCTTATGCCCGTAGCGGGATGGGTGCTGTATAGCGCAGACGGTCGCTTCGTCACCGGTTGGGGCGAACAACCCGGCACCCGCCCCGCGTTTAGCGGCAACGGAGAACCGGCGACGGGCATCGGTTGGCAACGCACCAGTGAAGGCGAATACTGGGCGGAGGTGATGCGCGACGGCACGAATTGGCTATGCGGGGTGAAGCGCCACGACGACACCACCCCCAGCGCCCGTGAAGGCGCCATGTTGCTGGAACTGGTGCGCCCCTACGCTCCCGCCGCGGCGGTCCGCGCCGACAGCATCACTGAGCTGATGCAGGCGCGCATACAACAAGTGCAAAACGCCACGCAACGATTGCGTGCCCTACGTCGCTTCATCACCGACAGCTTGGCGGGTATGGCCGATGGCGTCGTGGTGTGTAACAACCTTGGCCAGACCCTGCTCGTCAACTTACGCGCGGTGGGGGATTTGGGCCTGCGCAAGGGCGACTCACTCACCGGCCGTCCCCTGTTGGAACTATTGAGTGGCTTGGTCGTGGACGACGTCGACACATGGAATGACGCCATACGGCGCGCGCTCATCGACACCGAAACGGTGCAAATCAGCAGCCGCAATCGCCGCCAACGCGATTTGTTGGTCCAGCTCGCCCCCCTGGCGCTGGATACGGGCCGAGTACGCGGCTTGATCATCACTATCGCCGACATCACCCCCCTTAAAGACAGCGAACGCAAACGCTCTGAAGCTCTCGACTTTCTATCGCATGACCTGCGCTCGCCGTTGGTCTCGTTATTGGCGCTGATCGCACACACGCGTGATTTAGATGTGCCCCCTAATACCGCCATGCTGCAACGTGCTGAAGACTACGCACAACGCACCCTTGAATTGGCCGACAGCTTTCTGCAATTGAGCCGCGCCGAGAGCCCCGAACCCATTGTCATGGAGCCGGTAAACTTCGCTGATGTCGCCTTTCAAGCCTATGACTTAGCCTGGTCACGCGCCCAGGCCCAACAAGTCACCCTGGTCGACCACTACTCGCAAGTTCAAGTGTGGACACGCGGCGATGCTCAACTCTTGGAGCGCGCGGTGGTGAACCTGCTCACCAACGCCATCGACTACAGCCCGGCCAGTACCAGCGTAACCTTGAGTCTTGACATCGAGGAAAAAGAATTGCGCTGCTGCGTGCAAGACACCGGACCGGGCATCGCCGAAAACGACTTGCCGCATCTGTTCGATCGTTTTCGCCGTGGCAAACGCAGTGCCGAAAGTGGCGAACGCGGCACCGGCTTGGGATTGGCCTTCGTTAAGGCGGTGGCGGTTAAACATGGCGGGCGAATCAATGTCGAGAGCCAGCTGGGTGTCGGCTCCACTTTCTGCCTCACACTGCCGATGATTCCACCACCCAATCCATAACCCACTGGTGGACATCGTTGCGATGCCCGATATGCACTATATGCGCCGATGATATAGTGATTCCGAAGCGGAACTCGCGCGACAGGAGTGTGCCCATGATCTTCGAACACCCCCCAGCGCCGCGTAGCGCCTTGCGCCTGGCTATCTCAGCCGCTTTTCTGGCCGATGAAAGCGCCTGCGTGGAAGATTGTTTGGCCGTGGCGAACATGGATGTCGCGACGCGCGAACGTCTTCATGCGCTGGCCTACGAGCTGGTCAGCGCCGTGCGCGGCCGCCAACGCGAGCACAGCGGTTTGGACGCCTTCCTACACGAATATGATCTTTCCTCACAGGAAGGCGTGGTGCTGATGTGTCTAGCCGAGGCGTTGTTACGCATCCCCGACACCGACACCGCCGATCGGTTGATCCGGGACAAATTGGCCAAGGGACAATGGGACCAGCACTTGGGGCAAAGTCATTCGCTGTTCGTCAACGCATCCACGTGGGGTTTGATGCTCACCGGCGGCATGGTGCGGCTCGACCCCGAAGCGGTGCAAAACATCAGCGGTTTCCTGGGTCGCTTGCTGGCCCGCAGCGGCGAGCCGGTGATTCGACTCGCGCTCAAGCAGGCCATGCGCATCCTCGGTCAGCAGTTCGTGATGGGTCGTACGATAGACGAGGCGCTAAAGCGCAGTGGTGAGGAAAGTCATCATGAGTATCGCCATTCTTTCGATATGCTCGGAGAGGCCGCCCTCACCGCCGCCGACGCGCAACGTTATTTCGACGCTTATGTGCATGCGGTCAACGCCGTCGCCGAGCAAGCCGCCGGCGCCGAGTCGGTGTTCGCCGCACCCAGCGTGTCGGTGAAGCTCTCGGCCTTACATCCACGTTATGAATATGCACAACGCGAACCAGTCATGACTGAACTCACACCGCGCTTGCTGGATCTGGCGAGCTTAGCCCGCGCTGCCGGGATCGGTTTAACAATAGACGCCGAAGAAGCGGACCGCCTTGAACTCTCATTGGACGTGTTCGCGCAGGTCTTCCGTGATCACGCGCTGGACGTGTGGGAAGGTTTGGGCCTGGCCGTGCAGGCTTACCAAAAACGCGCCCCGGCAGTCTTGGACTGGTTGATGGATTTGGCGCGCAGCCAGGGCAAACGTATCCCGGTCCGGTTGGTGAAGGGCGCCTATTGGGACACTGAAATCAAACGCGCCCAGCAAGCCGGCCTGGAAGCGTATCCCGTGTATACACGCAAGGCCGGCACGGATGTGTCCTATCTCGCTTGCGCGCTCAAGATCTTCGGCGCCCGCGATGCCTTGTACCCCCAATTCGCCACACACAATGCACAAACCCTCGCTGCTGTGGTGGAACTGGCGGGCAAGCGGCGTGATTTCGAATTTCAGCGCTTACACGGTATGGGCGAGGCGCTGTATGCGGAAGTGCTCAAGCACGCTGATATTAATGTGCCTTGTCGCGTGTACGCGCCAGTCGGCAATCATGAAGACTTGCTGCCCTATCTAGTGCGCCGACTGTTAGAAAACGGTGCCAATACCTCATTCGTCAATCGACTCGAAGACGAACGCGCACCGATCGATGACGTGATCGCCGACCCCGTGACCCATCTGAGTGCGCTGCAAATCAAGCCTCATCCGCACATCCCCTTACCGATCGAACTCTACCCCGAGCGGCGCAACAGCAGCGGTCTCAATCTGGCTGATGAGCCGACACTGATCACCCTTGCCGCAAAACTAGAGCACGCCTTGCGCCTCCCCATCACGGCCACCCCGTTGGTGGATGGTCAGGCCGTCGGCGAACACACACTGACCATCACCGACCCTACGGATCGGCACCGCGTCGTCGGCACGGTCGCCCAGACCGATGCGGCCACGCTCACGCGCGCCCTCACCACCGCTGCAAAGGCCGCCGCGCATTGGGACAGCTTGCCAGCGGGCGGGCGCGCCGAGATATTGGAACGCGCGGCGGACTTGCTGGAAGAGCACCGCTCAGAACTCATGGCATTGTGCGTGCGCGAAGCCGGAAAAACGCTCGCCGATGCCTTGGGTGAAGTGCGCGAGGCAGCCGATTTCTGCCGTTACTACGCCATGCAAGCACGTGCGCTATTTGCCTCACCCACGGTCAATGACGGCCCTACCGGCGAGCACAACGAACTGCAACGCCACGGGCGCGGTGTGTTCGCCTGCATCAGCCCGTGGAATTTCCCGCTCGCCATTTTCATCGGCCAAATCAGCGCCGCGCTGGCGGCGGGCAACGCGGTCATCGCCAAGCCGGCCGGACAAACACCGCTCATTGCCTTTCGGGCCGTGCAATTGCTGCATGAGGCCGGCGTACCGAAGAAGGTGCTGCATTTCACGCCGGGACCCGGCGGCGTTATTGGAGCCGCGCTGGCCCAGGACCCACGCATCAGCGGCATCGCCTTCACAGGATCGACCGAGACCGCGCGCCAAATCAATCTCGCCCTCGCCTCGCGCGCCGGCCCTATCGTGCCGTTCATCGCCGAGACCGGCGGGCAGAATGCCATGATCGTGGATAGCTCCGCCTTGCCAGAGCAAGTAGTAAAGGACGTATTGCGCTCGGCGTTCAACAGTGCCGGGCAACGCTGCTCGGCGTTGCGTGTGCTGTTCGTGCAAGAAGAAGTGGCGGATAGCATCCTGGCCATGCTGACCGGCGCGATGGCGGAATTGCGCGTGGGCGACCCTGGCCTGCTCGCCACCGACGTCGGCCCGGTCATCGACAATGCAGCACGCGAAACACTACGAGCGCATATCGAGCGACTGCGTGCAACAGGGCGCTTGATCGCTGCCGCGCCGATGGATGAGAAGAAATTAATCAACGGCCACTTTTTCGCGCCGCAACTCTATGAAATCGATTCATTTAAGGTATTGGAGCATGAAGTGTTCGGCCCGGTGCTGCATGTCATTCGTTATCAGTCACGCCGCTTGGATGAGGTGATAGAAGCCGTGAACGGTACCGGTTATGGCTTGACGCTAGGCATACACAGTCGCGTCGATGCCACGGCGCGTTACATACAACGCCGTATCAAAGCGGGGAACTGTTACGTCAACCGCGACATGATAGGCGCGGTGGTCGGCATACAACCCTTCGGCGGCGAAGGGTTGTCGGGCACCGGCCCCAAGGCGGGAGGCCCCGATTATTTATTACGTTTCGCGGTAGAGCGCACACTGTCCATCAATACTTCCGCTGTGGGCGGCAATACCTCGCTGCTCTCCTTGGACGAGCGCTGAACTGTTCTTACATTGTCGGCATGACAACCTTTCGCATTCCCTCCTCCTGCGAGCGGAGTCTGGGGAGGGAGGTGGGAGCGTAATGACACGATCCCTGGCTAACCATTCCGCCATGTTCACGTTAGTGGAGAAACCAAAATCGGAAACCACGCCTGTTCAATTCGAGCGTATTGGATACTCGGTCAACGCGACGTCGTAATACGGTCCACCACATCATGCACTCCAGGCACATACCAGGCATCAAGCACGGCGAGCATTTTTTCTTCATTGCTGCTGACATGACCATCCAAGGTAACGATACCCTCGCTGGCGCTCACGCGTACTTGACTGGCATGTACCAGTGGGTCTTTTTCCAATATGATGCACACCGCATCGACTAGTTCATCCTCGTTATCGCGCTGTGCCGGTACGATACGCAGGTGGTTGTCCACGACTTCGCAACCCGCCGTCCACCAAGTCAGCACTTCGACCAAACGGCGATGACTAAGACTGCCTACCTGACCGCGTAAAATCACCATGCCTTGCTGAGCTTCCACCTCGATTAAAGCGTCTTCCGCACTGCCATGCCGCACTGTTTCGCCGCCTTTATTGCGCACGATGCGTAGCGTATATTCGTTAAATGCCGACTCCTGAGTCAGGGAGCCAATCACTTCGTCGCGCAACGCACCATCTTCCTCCTTTTCCGCCGCCTTAACACGCAAGTGATTGCGCACCGGAATACTGCCCGCCAAGCGATGGGCAATGAGCGAGGCCACTTTCTTGGCCGCAATGTTTTCCAGGGTGCCCCCCAGTACCAACATATCGTCTTGCACACAGACCTGCACGGGATAACGATGCATGTCCACACGTGGATCCCGCTCCAATGCCGCCAACACCTCTTTCACAGTGACCTGCGTCGAGCTACTCATACACGCTTTTCCTCCCGAAACGAATTAGACATTAGAAGTATAGGCGAACCGGAGCAAATTAATGGGCGCGTCGTTTGCAGGAAAGAAGACTGCTGCTCCACTCGGACAATATGGCGCTCCGAGCGGCTTCATCCTGTCGACTGTTCAGCAGCAGCTGTTTGGGAATGGTCAGAGAGATGCTCTCCCAAGCATCTTCCATGTTCATGGCGCAATCGACTTTAAGGCGCCAGTGATCCGCCTCGGGCTCGACTTGGAACAAATAGGCGTCCAAACCCAGTTCCTCCAACAAGTCGGCGGCGGTATCCCGCACTTGGGCCAATTCCACGATGGATAACGGCATAGGGTCCTCCTTGTGCTCTCCGCGGCGGTAGCCAAACCGGGACAAAGACTAGCGCCTTGCTCATTCTATTAACATTAGCATGCATTATAGATTTTCAAAGGAAGATGGCCTGACAGATCCCCCGTCTGATTTAGGCTAAACCAGTATGTCAGGGCTATTTCACCAAGTAGTGCCCGTGAACGGGTCGCTACGATAGGCATGGGCGCTGGATCATCCGCAACGACTTAGTCTGGGAGTCACCTTGTGTGGCACTCCTGAAAAATCGGCTTGATATACAGCCAGGGAGCGACCTCTGGGTCAAACGCTGGCATGCCCGGCCCCTGCCCCCGGCAACCGCGGACTAACCGACACGCTTGCGAGCATCTATCGAACGGTCTACCAGACTTAGCATACCGGCGTGATTGCGCCGCGAGGATTACGGACGGCGCGGACCACCGACAAGGCTCGACAACGAGTCAGCGATCCTGTGAGTGCACCGGCCGCCATACGCCGGGTCACCGGCCCTCTAGGCGGCGGCGCCTTGATGCGCATGCTGGGCACGATATTCGAGGCAGGGTAGCGCTCGAAGTGAAGGCAGGGGGGCGGCATCATATTTATCGCCCGACTGGACGAGGCGGCTAGCCGCCGGCGAAGCCGATCAACGTCGCGCGCAACTCCTGCTTGAGCCGCAACGCCGCTCGTTCGACGGCCCGGCGCCATGCCATATTCTTGACCGTGGCGGATTCCTTGATGTGCCATTGCTGGGTGCCGCGTACCCGACCCGTCGTATCCGTGAGCTTGACGTCCAAGCTGCCGGCATACCAATACCAGCCTTCGCGTTTACCTAAATCATCCAGATTCAACCTCGCCTCCAGCACATAGTCCGCCGCCGC
This sequence comes from uncultured Chromatiaceae bacterium, assembly GCA_945787555.1. Lineage (GTDB taxonomy): Bacteria > Pseudomonadota > Gammaproteobacteria > DRLM01 > DRLM01 > CALZJG01. The sequence continues at coordinate 52,394 of CALZJG010000031.1, forward strand.
GCCCTCCTCGGCCAAAAACCCGGCATCCGCCAAGGCGCCACGCAAGGCATCGTCGATGTCAGAGGCGTCGTTGCCGCGCGTCCGTGGAGCGATCTTGACCCGCTGCAACAAGGCATCGAGATCGGCTTGCAAAGCGTGTAATTGCCACGTCGGTTCCACGCCGCGCCCGGTAATGTCCATCACTTGCAGCATGCGCTGCAGCTCTATCCGAGTCTGTTGGGTCTGCACCGCTAACGCGGCGGCCGCCACTTTGCTCAGGGCATCCTGTTCATTGCGAGCGCGCTCCACATGTTTGCGTGTAGCGGCATCCAAATCGTTGACCTCGCGTCGTAGACCCGTGCTGGCTTGCAAGCGGCTCAATACGGCGAGAGCATGTTGACGACCCGTAAGCGGATCGCGCCAAAAGTCACCGATCTCCATGCCGCGCACCACCGCCTCAGTGCGCGTTTCCACCGCACGCGTGACTTTCAGCTCACCACTCTCGCGACTGACACCCGCTCCCTCTGTGGTTCTTTCGAAAGACTGCACGTCACGGCTCTCTTGCGCGACGGCGACGTGAAATACTTTGGCCAGATCAGCGCGGGCCCGGTCCTTAGCGTCCTCTGCACTGGAGGCTGAACCCCGTCCGATCAAATAACGCTCGGCGGGAAATTGCGCGCTTTCACCATTCACCCAATCGGGCTGGTCCCGCTCGGGTTTGACACCGCTACAGGCGGATAGGAGGAGTGAAAATGCGACGATTAATAGTGGTGTGATTTTCAATGCCGTGACTCCTTCACCTTGGTCTTGCGCTGATCGACGAGGGCCGGTCGCGTGAAAGGCCGTGAGGGCAACAGATCCTGCGGCGTGACCCAATGACGGGTGATAATTCGCTGGTCGCCTTGAAGTAGTTCAAGGTCATTGTACTCCTCCACGCCCAGTACGCCACCGCGCGAAGATAGCACTTGGACTTGCAGATCATAACGTCCCGGCGGCAACTGCAAGCGAGCGAGATAAATTTGATTGGGCAAAGTGGTCCAACTGCGCGTATCCGCCCGCTCAGTAGCCACGCCGGCCACGTTGATCAACAAGCCTAGCGCGCCGTTGCCTTCTTGCTGTGCCTTGGACACAGCACGGGTTTTGATCACGGCGCGCGCAATGGCACGCGCGGTAATACCGGCCAATTTGTGATCCAAGGCGGTAACCGCAACATTATTCACATCGCTCATCAGTGCACTCTCCGCACTGCGCCCCGCCGTGCTGATACGCACGCCATTGGCGGCGGCGCGCCGCTGCTCAAAGTAAGGTAAAGCGACAGTGACCATGCGGCCGTCCTGAGTCACCGCGCCGGTGATAGCATCGCGTTTCACGGGTGCCAAGCCACTCAACAGGATGAACACGACCTCGCCTGTGTCAGCCGAGCTGGTGGCGGCGGACCACTCCTTGATCCCAAATTCGGTGCGATAACGTTCATGCTCATCGTTCATGCCCTGGCGCGCCGTGAGCCGCAGCAGATCGTCCTTCAATGGGTAGGGCACGCCCACGCTGTAGTACGAGGGAAAACTCTTGTAGGCTTGATAGGCCTTACGATAGGCGATCAACGCGTCATCCCAATCGCCCAGCCGCTCGTAGATCAAACCGGTGAGATAGCGCGGGAAACCATCGTCCACTGCCGCACCTTGCTTAATTTGGTTCAGCTTGACGTCGAGCTGCAGCGCCTCAACGCGCGCGCTGTGCGGCGCATTCAAGGCCAGATAGTTCAGGGCGGCGATGACGTGCACATACACTTGCTCGAACAGCTCGCCCGCGTAAGCGCGCACATTCTCGTTGATGGCAAAGGCTGCGGCCTGCTCGCTCACACTCAAAGTGGCGAATTTCTCCATCAGCGGCTTGGCCTCCTCTAGCGCGGCGTTGCTAGCGGCATACTCGCCTTGCATACGCTGCAGCATGGCCTTATTGAGCAGGTACAGTACATCGTCCTTGCGGCCACCGGGCTGCGCCTCCAACACCCGTAAGGCACGCACGGGATCCTTGGCTACGATGGCTCTTTCCATCACCCCGATGCGGTCACTGTAGGTGGCGCAGCCACTCAACAGCACGACCAGAGCGAGAGACGCCAGTCGTGCGCAGTCGGTCCGGGTCATAATCGGACGTTGAATGCCCGAGTGCGCCACATCATGGTCTGGCTTTGCTTCCCGTCACGAATTTCTTGATCTTCTTCTGGCCAATCCACACCTTGCGGTTGTCCGCCAGGCTGATAAGGGTGAGATCGACCTGATAGAAACGCACCTGACGTTTGCCCTCGACGTCGAGTATGGTGCTGATATCACCCTTCAACATGAAATCCGCGCCACGCTCTTTGCCCATAGCGCTGCGAGTTTCCTCGCTGGCGTGAATGTCCTGATCGGCGCGTTCCTCGCGCACGTCACGACGCTCCTGCTTGGAGGCCACGAAAGCGACCTTGCCGGAGTTGATCAACTCGCGCTCGATGTCGTTGACGAAGGTGGTCACGTTGATGTGTTCATGACTGAGGTTGCGGATCTCGCCGACGATCACCGCCGGATCGCGACCGCTGCCGCGCAGGAAATCACTTAACCAGCTCCGCGACAACACATCCTGCATCATCTCCTCAGAAACCAGCCGGGAATCGGTGTCGTTCCAACGACCGCTCAAGTCGCGCACTTCCTCGACGCCGATGCGTTCCACCTTGGTGCCGCACGCCACCATAACCAGGCCTATTACCGCCAGCCAGGCGTACTTAGTTGCACGGGTCATCATTTGCGCCGTTCCTCCACCAATTTATCGAAGATATTGTCGCTCTGCTGGCCGATATAGGCCCGCAAACCAGTGTTCATGGTTTCGACCGATTTCACCGTATCCTTGACATGCCTCAAGTCCAACTCCGCCAAAGCGTAAATCACATTGGTCCGGGTGTCTCGCCAACGGCCAATGATGCGCGCGCCAGTGAGGTTGAGTCGGGTGACATTCTCGATCTCGCGCGATACGCTTTGCTCCGTCACCGCTTCCCCACCCGCCGTGGCGGAGCCCACGTAGTCTTGCGATACCACGTCCATGTAAGAGGTGAGTATTCGCGCCAGCTCAGCGCGAGCGCGGTCATCGGCGCTGGACGTCTGCAAGGACATATCGCCCATGGCCGGTGATGAACCCACGCCGTGGAACAAGCGGCCACCGCGGGTCTTGAGGATATTGGTCCCCTCGTTCACCCAATCCGGCGCACCCTTGATGTGCAGATCGCTCTCCACGACCGTCTTGCCGGCGCAGGCGGCGAGCATCAAGACCACTGCCAAGGTGCCTAAGATCCTAAATGCGGATTTACCTGTGTTCATAGCCGCCTCCTGACTACCATTGTCCTAACTCTAGCTTAATGGATGATGAACCGAAATGCGAAGCTGGCAGCGACTTATCCTCGCTGCCCGACGAGATCCTTAGTTGGGCTTAATCCCCTTTAGGTACCCACGAGCGAGCGAGGAACTGCATCGCGACATAGCGCCGATGCGGCAAACGCGCTCACCCGCGTCCCCTATCGTCACAGTAGTCAGAGTGCGAAATGGCTAATCGATAACTCAAGACACCACTCTGGCCTTGCGACACCACTCACTGATTTCTTCGCGCAGGTGGGTGATGGCTTGACGGCTGAGGACGTTGCGGCGCGCATCGCGCACTTCACCGCCGAGGTGTTCTGCCAGATCGCGGGCGATGCCGAGCATGTGGTCGAAGTGATGCAAGTCTTTACTGTCACCGGTGCACACCAGGAACATACTGAGACCGGCGGTGGCGAAGCTATCGATGAGGTTCATATCGAAGCTGCCGGGTTTGAGGGCATTGGCGACGCTGAACACGGGCGCGGCCTCGGGGGAATCAGGGGGATAGTAATGGAAGATATTCATGTGACCGTATTCAAGCCCGGCGTGCAATAAAGCGTCACGCACCGCCGCGCCGTTGAAGCGCACGCCATGTTTGCCCATGACATTCACCGTCACCAGATGATCATGGGCGCCCATGGCGCGCGGTGGACGACGTCTTGGCGTGCTCGGCGCAGCGGCCGCCGCGCTCATGGCGGGCTGGGTCGTTGCAACCGCGGCCGGCGGGCGCGAGGCTCGCGTGGGCGCCTTGCGAGATGCCGGTGTCCGCGACGACGCCCCTGCCATGGCGTCATCACTTTGCAGCCCCGCCGGTGCCGCCGACGCGGTCATCGTTTCGGGCTCATCGGCGAGCATGCGCCCCAGTTTATCGAGCTCATGGTAGGCAGTGCCGGCGTCGGCGTCAGCCGTGCTGAACAGCGGGTCGAACTCATCGGGTATCTCAACCGTGTGCGGAGCCGGCTCGTAGGATGAAGGTAAATCATGGCGTTGGCGTTGAGCACGATGACGGAAAAACAGCGCGGCAGCGATAACAACCGCACCGGCGACGATCAAGATCAGGCTGAAATTATCCATTCCTTCCCCCTCGTTGCAAAGTGTTATGACGCGGCGGCCAATTCCACTGCTTCGTCGACATCAACGGTCACCAGACGTGAGACGCCCGGCTCATGCATGGTTACACCCATGAGTTGCTTGGAAATCTCCATGGTGCCCTTGTTATGGGTGATGAAGATGAATTGCACGCGATCGGACATTTCTTCGAGCATGCGAGAGAAACGCCCCACGTTGGCGTCATCCAGCGGCGCGTCCACCTCGTCGAGCATGCAAAACGGCGCCGGATTGAGCTCGAAGATCGAGAACACCATCGCCACCGCAGTGAGCGCTTTTTCGCCACCCGAGAGCAAATGAATAGTGCTGTTACGCTTGCCGGGCGGGCGCGCCATGATGGTCACGCCGGTCTCCAATAAATCCTCACCGGTCAATTCCATGTAGGCATGACCGCCGCCGAACAAGCGCGGGAACATGGCCTGCAAACCGGCGTTGACCTTGTCGAAAGTTTCCTGGAAACGCTGCTTGGTTTCTTTGTCGATCTTACGGATGGCGTTCTCCAGCGTCGTCAGCGCCTCGGTGAGATCGGCGTATTGCGCGTCGAGATAGCCCTTACGCTCGGATTGCTCCTTGAACTCGTCGATGGCGGCGAGGTTGATGGCGCCCAAGCGCTGGATATGGTTGCTGACACGTTCGACGTTGGCATGCCACACCGATTCCTCGGCGCCTTCGGGCATGTCGGTGCGCAGTTGCTGCAACTCGAAACCTGCTTCGACCAATTGTTCTTCCATGGTCTGGCGCCGCACACGGATTTCCTGACAAGCCATGCGCGCCTGCTCTAGCTGGGCACGCACATCCTGCACCTTGCGCTCGGACTGTGAACGGCGCTCAGCCTCCTCACGCAAGCTGTGTTCGATGTCCTGTACCTGACGCCGCGCGACGGCGAGTTGCTCGTCCACTTCCAGGCGTTGCGAGAGCATACCCTCCAGTTCCCCGCTCATGGTTTGGATAGGCGCGCCGCCATCAGCCAATACGGCCTGCAACTCCTGGCGCCGATGCGCCAAATGATTGAGCTGACCGCGCATCTTTTCCAAGCTGTCACGCGTCGCATTGAGTTGCGCGCGCGCCGTTTCCAATTTCAACGAGGTTTGATGGCGTTGTTCACGATCGGCGCGGGCTCGGGCACGGATTTCATCGAGCTGGCGACGGTGCTCATCGCGCTGGGTCAGCAATTTTTCCCGCTGTGTGTCATGCCCTTCGGTCGAGGCCAAGGCCTGCTCCAAGCGCGCCCGCGCAGCCGATGACTCTTGCTCGTCACGCGTCAAATCGCCGAGCAGATCCTGCAGTTCGCGACGCAGGCGTTCACCGCGCACTTGCATTTGTTGCAGACGCTCTTGCTTGGCGCCGAGTTGCGCCTGCACGTCGGCCCGGCGCTGGGTGACATCACGCACCCGCACTTGCGATTCTTCGCGCGCCTGCTCCAATACGGCGAGACGCTCCGCGCTCTCCTCCGCTTGTTGCTGCAATCCCTCGATGTGTTCCCGACGCATGGCGATATCCTCGCCCAACGCCTGCAAAGCTTGTTCACGGATCAGCACGCTAGATTGC
>CALZJG010000032.1 GCA_945787555.1 uncultured Chromatiaceae bacterium
CCGGGCCGCCACCCAACCGCGGAAACCCCCGTCAAGGACCACGACGTTCCGAGGCAGCCGCGCGCCGACTGCTTTTTTCAGACGATCCAAGTCTGGTTCGGATTCATCATAGAAGATTACAGGCAGGCCATCGAGAAAGAGCAACCGGTCCGCGGCGAGGCGCTCGTAGGGAATGTTGATCGCCCCCGGCAGGTGCAAATTCGAAAAGGCCTCTTGTGACCGCAGATCCACGAGGTTGTAAGCCTTTCCGACCTTTCCCTTTTCAAGATAGTCCGCCAAGTCTTGCGGCGCAATCGTGCGCGCCTCGGGCGAGCAGCCCGGGAGCGCCAATGCCAACAGAATGACGCTAAGACACCGCGCCGCAACCGCTCGCAGGCTTTGGCTGTTCTGTCGCATGGCTGCCCGATCTCCTTTCGAGCGTCCGCCCGAGCCGCGCTGCCTTGCGCCGCCGCTCAGCCTCTTCGGCGGCCTCGGCGGCACGAGCCTCGGCCTCACGGATCTGTTGCTGAATGCGCGCGCGTGCCGCTTGGCGTTCTTCCTCGGTCTTAATTGATTCGATCTTGACGAGGTCCTCGATGCCGACATCACCAAACGCGATACCCCCTCGAACTGCCAACAACACAGCGAGAACAATGGTAAGAACAACCGACCTCACGCCCGCCCGACGACCTGCCCCTTGTGGTGCCATCCTTCTTCAGCCTGCCGGCAGCTCGGGCAGTAATTGAGATGGTCCGTCTCCAAGCCCTTCGATTCGAGTTTACGGCGCAGCTTACGCATCTCCCTATCGGGCAGGATCACGGCGCCGCAGGTATGGCATCGCCCTTCCTCTGATACTGCGCCCTTCTCTATCGCTCGCTTGCGCGCACTCTGGATTCGCTCGGCGGCGTGCACCACCTTTTTACGTTCCTTCATATGGGGGGAGAAGAGCTCTGCATCATACTGTGCCGCGTGCCAGAGTATGCGAGCCAACATGCCATAGGCCGCATTTTCCCCTTGCGTCTTCTGCCCATGTTCAAGCGACTGGATCAGGCCTGGAAGACTGCTGACCAGGAAATCATTGAGAAAATCGCCTGCATCCCGAATGATCGGCTGGCGCTCATCTGTTGGAGCGTTGTGTGCCGTAGCAAACAAGACTGCCACAAATTCGCAGAGTACCAACCAATGGTCCGGCAGTTCGTGGATGTCATCGGACTTTTGCAGCGCATACTTGGCGTGCATGGCCTCCATGCCCAATGTGCTGCTACCCATGATGCTGCCATCGATATAGATCGCAGCATTGAGGTGAGTCCGGCGAGGGCCATAAAGAAACAGACGGCTAAAGAGTTGCAGCAACTCAAGATCATCTTCAACCTGATCCAGTGCAGAGCGCATCTCTCGCGCCGCCATTTCGACCTGCGGATAGTCGATCTCACGGGCCAGGTCAATGGTGTCTTCGGCAAACTCATCACGCAATGCGGAGAGTGCACCCGGTTGATCAGGAGTACGCCACGCACGCGCCAGGCAAAGATAAAACTCCGCACGCGAGTGCAACTGCTGCTCGTTGTCAATTAATTCGTCTTGCACTTCATTGTCTCCAGTGATACGCGGAGGGAGCGACGCTGCCGCCCCCTCCGTGTTGTTTACTGTCGCCTAGCCTTGAGGCTGATCACCGAGATTAAGAAAGCGATCACCGATCGCATAGATGGCTAGCGCAAGGAACAGCCCCGCGCCTGTCACCATCCACTCGGTCAATGAGGGCGTATACTGGATCAACTCTGGAACCCAGGTCCCCTTGAACAGCGGCACCAGCTGCCCGCCGACGATGTACTCATAGCGACCAATAAACAGCGCCACTAATGCCAGTACGGCTGCAAGTATCTGCATATTGCCCTGCCGATGTGTACCGGGATTGGCCATCAGATAAAGCGCCACAACGAGCCCGATCCACTCCAGGTGGAAAAAAGCCGAGCCCGCGTAATCCTCAAACACCTGCAATCCCTCTGCGTTGCTCCATACGCCAGTGGCGTTGTGGAACACGAAGAAGGTCAGATAGGCGAACAGCGTGGCCGCAAAGATCTTGGGAAACAGATCCTGCATCAGCCCCTTCAGCGGTGTAGGCATACGCTCCTGATCCATCCCGTGCGAGAGGTAGATGGTGAACCCAACGGCCGCCGTGCCGGCCGCCATGGCGGCGAGCATGAACGAGACCGGAATCGCTGTCCCATACCAGGCCGGGCGCATCGCCATCATGCCGAACGCCGCCCCCAATGTGCCAAGCGCAGCGATCTCCGCGACCACACTGGCCTGGCCTAGCAACTTGCCGCTCCAATCTCCGCTATGGATCTTGAAGAACTTGAGCGCCAGCAGGCTCAAGACAATGAGATAGAAGACCCCCATCCAAAACATGGGCGATTGCATCTGCATCCCCGTGGGGATGGCCCACAACATGCGGAACGGATGACCCAGTTCCAACGCCAAGGCGGTAAATCCGCCGACTAGCGTGGCGATGGAGAGCCAAGTACAGCGTTTGACGATGGGGTAGTAGGCCCGATTGCCAAATACCGACCCGAGGGCGGCAACCAAGGCCAGTCCGGTCGAGGTCATCGACAGGAAGACGTAGGTCACCACCGGCAGACCCCAGGAGACACCGTCACTCGAAGTCGCGAAGGAGGCATGACCAACGGACAACACTTGGCTCAATGCGTAGCCGATTGTGACCAAGAGGCCGATGACCGTCACGGGTAACAACATCCCAGACGTCGCTTTAGATCCAACTGCGGTATTCATGGATTAACCTCCTCTTTTACTGGCGCGAGCACCGGGGATGGATGTCGACTCACCCGCCAGGTAATAGACCTGGGGTTTGTTACCAAGGTGATCGAGCAGCCGGGTGCCACTCTTCTCGGCGATGAGCTGGTTGACCTTTGAGTCGGGATTATCCAGATCACCAAAGTAACGCGCCTTGGGCGGGCAGGTGCGTACACACGCCGGCGTATACTCCTTGGTGGCTGGGTTGTCCTCGTCCAGGTCCGCCACGCCATCGGGCGCCTGACTGATGCGGTGATAGCAGAAGGTGCATTTGGACACGACCCCCGCGGGCTGGATACCGACCCCATGGGTCCAATCCTCTTGCGACTCTGGCTGTCGATAAGGCGGCTTCCAGGTGTGCTTGCCATCGCCCGGAAATTCCGTACGGACATCCGGTTCAACCAGCGGCTTGCTATCCATGTAGAAGCGAACGCCATAGGGACAGGCGATCATGCAGTACTTACAGCCGATACATCTGTTCCAGTCGACGGTGACAGTCCCATCATCATTCTTGTAGGTTGCCCGTGTCGGACAGACAGTCACACAAGAGGGTTCTTCACAATGCATGCACGGACGCGGGAACCACTTCAGGTCTTTGCCTTCGTCATAGAAGAGCACGTCCTGCCAGTTCTCTCCCGGCATGCGCGTATTTTCCATCTGGCAGGCAGAAGAGCAGGCCTGACAGCCGGTGCACTTCTCCAGATCTATTACCATACCCCATTTGGCCATGGTTCATTTCCTCCTAGTTGTTTATGCGCGCTCGACAGAGACCTTGGCGCTGTAATAGGTCGCCATGCCGCTGATACGATCGGATTGATTAACGACAATGCTGGAGGGATTAGCCCCACGCCCTTCGGCCCAGCGCCCGTGTTGCCAATGGCCCTGTCCAAAAGGCAGGAATACCGTGTCGGGCCGCACCAGTTCGGTCACTCTCACGGTCGCGGTAAGCTCTCCAACCGATGATTTGACACGCACCTTGTCGCCGTCACTGAGGCCTCGTTGGCTGGCGGCCTGTGGGTGGATCTCCATGAGGGTCTCCTTGCGCCCACCCGCCTGTGGCTGCATCAGGGAGATAGCCTGTGGCAGATTGCCGCCACGTCCTTCGGCATGCATGGCCGTCTTGGCGCTGATAAAGTGCAGATCGCCGCCACCGGTGTACTTCGGCTCTTCCCAGTGCGGGAACATGAGTTTAGCCCGTGATCGATTGGTCGCCTTCATAATGAAATCGGCTTCCATCTCCATCTTGCTGGACTTGAATTCAAACTTACCGGTGGGCGTCTTTAGCAGTTTGGCCTTCACATCCGCGGCGCTCATCCGTTTGCTGTAAGACTCTGTCGCCTTGTCCCACTCGAAAAACTCCCCGTTGATCTGGCGCCATATGTAGGGCTTTTTGTACCAGACGCCCTTCTCGACCCACTTCTCGAACGAATCGACGCCGTTATCACCGGGATCTTTCTCAAAGCCCTTGGCCAGGTGACGCATCACGTTCTCCTGGCTATCGAGTGCCTTGTAGTAGTCACCCATTGGCCCCTTCATCCGCTTGCCGATCTCGATCAGGGTGTCGCCGTAGGACTTGGTGTTATGCAGCGGCTTGATTGCCGGAACCCGCATCTGCGCCATCGGAAAACCCTGGAAGGGATAGGTGGGCGCATCGTGCATGCGCTCGGCCCAGCTATGGTCAGGCAGAACGATATCGGCCATCCAGGCGCTCTCGCCGGGGAACGGAGAGGTGTCAATGACAAACATCGACTTCAACGCCTCCTCCCAAACCTTGCCATCGGGGGCACTGAAGACCGGATTGGTGAGATAGAACATGATGGTGTCGAGCTTGTAGGGTGCCCCCTTCAGGTGGTTAACGGGCAGCTCTTGCACCATGCTCGAGGCCATCTGGTATCCGTCAGCATGGCCCTTCATGTCGATCCTGGGCTGCTTTTTCCACGCCCCGTTTTTGGACCAGTCGTCCATGAAGTCGCCTGCATCGACCGGCATCCCCCCGTACGATGGTCCCATTTGATAACCAGTTCCGCCTTTGGCAAACATGGAGCCGGAGAGGGCATTTAGGGAGTGAATGGCCATGGCGTTTGGCACACCGTTGGTGTGATTATGCGCACCGCGCTCGAACAAGGCGATGGCGGGGCGTGTAGTACCAAACTCCTGCGCCACAGCAATGATGTCTTTCTCCGGAAGCGTCGTGACACCTGCTGCCCATTTTGGCGTACGATCCTTAAGTTCGACATTCCACCATTCAATCAAGCCATGGACCCACTTCTCACTGAAATCGGCCGGGTCGAGCGTTCTGCCGGCGACAAACCGATTCTTGCCATCGACAAAATCACCAACAAAGCTGCGCTCCCAGTTGCCGTTGACCAGCATATGGTGGGCAATGGCGAGTGC
>CALZJG010000033.1 GCA_945787555.1 uncultured Chromatiaceae bacterium
GTGTCGCGTTCGTTCTATTTGACCTTGCGCGTGTTGCCCGCATCGGTGCGTGAGCCGATCAGCGTGGCCTACTTGTTGGCGCGCGCCGCGGACACCCTCGCCGATACCCGGGCGTTGCCACCCGCACGACGCTTGGAATACCTACTGTTGGTGCGTGATCAACTGCACGCAAAGACCCCCTCGCCGGCACTGGCGGCGCTCGCGGCGGACCTAGCCGATCAGCACGGTGAGCCCGGTGAACGGCGTTTGCTGCAATCGATCAGGTCTTTGTATGCGCTATTGCAGGCCTTGCCCGAGGCAGATCGCGCACGCGTCATTGCCGTGGTGACGACGCTTACGCAGGGTATGGAGCTGGATCTGGCCACCTTCCCCAACGAAACCTCGGGGGAGGTGAGCGCCTTGCCCGATGCCGCCGCCTTGGATCAATACATCTATTTGGTGGCCGGTTGCGTCGGTGAATTTTGGACCGAGATGCTGTGCGCCCATGAGCCCGCGCTGTCGCACTGGGATGCCCAGCAAGCCGCCGCCTTGGGAGTGCGTTTTGGTAAGGCACTGCAATTGACCAATGTGTTACGCGATGTCGCGCGTGATGTGCGCCACGGGCGTTGCTATCTGCCGCAACAGGAGTTGCGCACACTGGATTTGATGCCGACCGAGCTGTTGCGTGTGGAGGCCGGGCCCACAGTTCGGCCGATTTTAGTGCATTGGACACGAATCGCGCTGGACCATTACGCAGCGGCCATTGAATACACGCTGACCATTCCGCGGCGTTGCTGGCGGTTGCGCTTGGCGGCATTGTGGCCGGTGCTGATTGGTTTGAAGACCCTGGCGCGCCTCGCCAACCATGCGAACTGGCTGGATTCGGCTCAGCCGATCAAAGTGCCACGCAGCGAGGTGTATCGGCTGATAGGGCTGTCTTTGCCGGTGGCGCTGTCCAATGCTTTGCTGCGTCGCTGGTTGCACGAATTGCGCGCAAGGGTGGCGGCCTCACTATGACAATCACGCAATAACATATTGAGCTTAAAGGAAAATCGAGAATTGCTAGGCGTCGCCGGTAGCGGGGTCTTAAAATGCGCTAGATTTTTGTGCTAGTGTTAGCCGTTGCATTAAGTTGTTTTGCCGAGTGGTTTTGGAGTGGCAGAGTGTTATTTCGTAGTTGTGCGTGTGGAATGATGGCTCTGTTCAGACTCTGGCTCAGCGTGGCAGCCACTCGTCGTTACGCTCACCTCACACTATCCTGCCGCGGCAACCTGCCGGAGCGGTGTACCCTTCTCCGCGTAGCGCTGATCGTCTTCGGTCCCCGCCGCGTTGTTTTTCCCTGAAATTCTCCGCACACACCCTAGCCAGATGGCCACCCTGCATTCGTGCGGGGTTTTTTTTGTCCCGAAGGGCTGATTTATTTCGCGCGAGCCTGGTGCTGATGGTGGATTTCCCGCAGCTTTGGTACCGCTAGGCCGGTTTGGTCGGCATGGGTGAGGGCGCGTTGCAGCCGTCCGGGCGCGCTGCGACCCCGACAACGATGGGCCGGGTCGGCGTGGAAGGCTTCCAACATGCCCTCGATGAGGCGGTCGCGCGGCAAGTCGCAGTCAGTGAGCCATTCTTGAATGCTAATGACTTCGTCGGCCACTTCGCGCGCCAGTGCCTCGTGGTCGCGCCACAAGTCTTCCACCGTCTCGTCGACCACCAGGCCGGCGATGTTGCTGGTGAGGATGTAGACATTTTTACGCACCAGTTCGAACAGCAGGGCGTCTGCGCTGTCCACCTCGCGGGCGGGTATGTGTACCGCGGCGAGGGCGCGTAGGAGGGTTTGCGCATGCGGGCCGTATACCGGCGAGGGTAGCAATACCTTGGCGTCCATGCCCCTCTTTTTCTCGAACCACACGCACACCACGCTGGGCTCCTCGATTTGGTGGGCTTGCCAGTCGCGCGGTAGCAGTTCGTTTTGCAGCAGGGCGAGGCGGTCTTGCCACAGCGCGGGCAGCGCTTCCAGGGTGGGATACAGGTCGTTTTCCGCTACCGCCAACAATGCCAACTCCGGCGTCGGCATGCGTGCGGCGGCCTGAGCCATGTCCATGTCACGGGTGACGGGATGGACCGGATGGCCCGAGCGCAACAGGCCGCGTGCGAAGACGCTGCCCAATTCACCGATACCGATGACTACTGCGGGAGATAACATACGTTTTGTTCCTTCAAGTCGTTGCGCAGCGGTGGGCCAAAGTCGGCGCGCCGTTCAGTTCCAGTTGCGCTGCCAGGCCACTTCTTTGCCACCGTCACTGCGGGCCAGCACCCGCGCGACGACGAACAGCAGATCGGACAGGCGATTCAAATAGCGCTGTGAAGCATGTTTGATCGGCGTCTTGCGGCCCAGGTTGACCACGCGCCGTTCGGCGCGCCGGCAGATGGCGCGCGCCATATGACAGCTGGCAGCCGCCGGGCTGCCGCCGGGGAGGATGAATTCCTTCAGGTGTGGCAGATCGGCGTTTAAATGGTCGATGGCGCGCTCCAGCCGTTCCACATCGGCATCGTGAACTAGGCTATGGCCGGGAATGGACAGCTCGCCACCGATATTGAACAAATCATGCTGAATGCGGGTGAGATAACTGCGTGACGTTTCGGGCAGGGGATGGGTCAGCAGCACGCCCAGGGCGCTGTTGAGTTCATCGACGTCGCCGATCGCTTCGATGCGCGGGTCGTCCTTGTCGATACGCTGGCCGTCGCTCAGGCCGGTGCTGCCTGCATCGCCGGTGCGCGTGTATATCTTCGATAAACGGTGTCCCATGTCGGCTCATCCATCCACGAGGTGATACTTGATGGGAAGCACGATATCAAAATGACGGGTAGGTGGCCAAGGGTCGCCCTGTTGGTCGAGACGCTGGATGGCCAGCACGCTGCGCAGCGCGGCCCGGTCCAGCACGCGATGACCGGAGCTGGCCAGTACGTGAACGTCATGCAGCTGACCGTCGGCGAGGACGCGCACCCCCACTTTGACCAGCCCTTCCCAGCCGCGCTTCTTAGCCAGCGCTGGATAAGCGAAGTGGCCGCGCAAGGCCGCGTGCAGGCGTCGTTCTAAACGTGTTTGCAGTTCGGCGGCGGAGTAGGGGGCCGGGGCGGAGGATGGAGCCGCATGTTGTTGTGCAAGGCGTGATTCCGTGGGAACTGCCATCTCGACAGGCGGTTCCGCCGAGCCCAGCTCGGTGCCAGCCATTGGCAAGATAGGCGTGGTGAGTTCGCCATCCGTAGGTCGTGCCATTGTCGTTGTGGCATCGATACTCAGGTCCCGCCCCGCTACACGGGCGGGTTGCGGCAGCGCAGGCGCAGTAACGGGAGAGGGAGCTGACAAAACAGCCGTCCGCTGCATTGCCATGATGGGTGCGGTGGACGCTGGGGAGGAGACTAGCGTCGCCGCTGGGGTTGGCGCCAGTATGGTCACCGCTAGCGATGTCGGCATTGGCGACGTGGGCGCCTGCGTTGGCGTAGAGGGCGGCCACCCCCACGCCACCAACCCGGCATGCAGGAGGGCGGAGAGGGTGAAGAAGTGTGCCGCCGTGGTCGTCATGGTTTGAGCTTAGCGCCGTGGCGCATAGCGCACTTCCACGAACAAGGCGCGATCCGTAGTGGTAAAGCCCTGGGCCAGCGCGTAGTCCTTGTCGAGTGCATTCTCCAGCTTGGCGTTGACGCGCCAGTCGCGTTGCAGGCGCCATTGTGCGGTGAGATTCACCAGTCCGTAACCGCCGTTGTGGGTCGTGGAGAACGGCGAGTCCTTGCGCTCGCTCTGTGCGAGAAAATCCGCGCCCAACGTCATGGCACCGAACTCGTAGCTGAGGTTGGCGCTGAGGCTCCGTTCGGCCCGCCGTGCCAGCGGTTCGTCGCGGGTGATGTTGGCGGGATCTTGCACGCTGCCGGCGACGCGCACGGCCAGCGGCGCGGCGGCCCACGCATAACTGAGCTCAATACCGCGGATGCGCGCTTCCTCGATGTTCTCCATCGCGCCCGGCAAGGGGCCGAGAAAATCATCGGGGTCGAAGAATTCGATCAAGTCCTCGATGCGATTTTCGAACATCTGCACCGCCACGGATTGCCGCGTGCTGAGCGCATGTCTGACGCCCACTTCGATATTGCGGGACGTCTCAGGATCGAGGTCGGGATTGCCGCCGAAGCCAAAGCGGTCAGTGGCATCCGGGGCGCGAAACGCGGTGGCTACCGCGGCGGTGAAACGCGTGCGCTCGCTCCAGCGATAACCGTATTCCACGTCCCAGCTGGTGTGACCGCCGAAGCTGTCGTGGTCCGTGTAGCGCGCCGCCAGTAGCACGCGATGATCACCGACGCTGATGTCATCTTGCGCATACACGGCGACCACCTCGGTGTCTTCATCGAAGCCGGTGCCGAACACCGAGGCTTGCGTATCTTCTTGTGAATACCACAACCCGGCGCTGAACAACTGCTGCGCATCGAGCTGAAAGTCATGTTGCCAATCGATTTGATTGCGGCGTGTTTCGCTGAAGTCGCTCGATTGATTCTGAGTCATTTCGTCCACCACATGGCCCAAGCGCAGGGTGGTGGCCCAGCTCTCGCTCGGCGCCGCCTTGAGGGCGAGTGCGGTGGCGCTGTTGGTGAAATCCAGATCCAACGGGCTCAAAAAGAAACTCAGATACTCCGTGTTGCCGCTGGCTTGCCAATGAGTGAGTTCCCAGTCCAGCGGGCCGGCCTGGCTGCCGAGGTAGGCGTTGAGCGTGAACTTGTCGTGCGCATTAGCGAGATCGGACTCCACGCGCGTGGGGAAGCCGTTAGTGGTGTACGCACTCGCGTCCAATCCGGCGCGCACGATTTCGCCGCCGTGGTGTACGCCGGTGCGGGTGGTGTAGGTGTCGTAGCGGCCGGCGCCGAGTGCGACATGTCCTTGCCCACCCGACTGCGCGCGGCGCGTGATGATGTTGACCACGCCGCCTATCGCTTCTGAACCATACAGTGTGGAGCGCGGTCCCTTGACGATCTCGATGCGCTCGATGATGTTCGGGTCGAGATGCTGCCAGGCCGCGCCGCCCACGGTGCCGGGATTGATCTTCATGCCATCGACCATCACCAAGGTGTGATTGCTTTCGGTGCCGCGCAGGAAGACGGAGGTGGCCTGCCCCGGTCCGCCGTTGCGGCCCAGGTCCATGCCGGCGTGAAAACGCAGCAAATCCGCCACGTCGCTGGCGGCGCTGCGCTCGATGTCCTCGCGCGTGATGACGATGACCGGCGCCAAGGCCGCATCGGCGATTTGCGCCGTGCGTGTCGCGGTAACGAGGATAGTTTCTTCTGTGGCGAGCGCGCAGTCGCCGGCGGCCATGGCGCCACTTAAAACGATATGGGCATTAAAACGTTTGAGGGCCGACATGAGACTTCTTCCTATTGAGAATAGGCGCACACCCGCGCGCTGGCGTGGCGGCAATGTGCGACGGAAGAAGCCGGCCGGCATGATCCGCCCGCGTTGCCCGCCGCAACACTGAGCCTGCATCAGCTAACCCTGACATGCAGTTAGCTAACGCTGACCTTCAGATTCGCCTAGGGCCGGTCTCCGGACTTGTGGGCGGGCTTTTGGCCCGGGCGGATCGCCTTCCCGCGCCGAATGCGCAGTGACGTGATGACCCACCTTGTACCCACCTACCGTTGCGGGGGCAGTGCCGGACTGGCTCGCTTGTTGAGCGGCGCACCGGCTTCCCGTTTCATCCAGCGTCGATAACGCCGCTGGACACCCTAGGTTAAGAGGTGCCGGCACTTTAAGCGGGCGGTTATTGACTGTCAAGCGGCGGCTGCGCGCGCGGCGCTGGCGAATCATCGGGTTTGCATAAAGAAAATAATCCAACAGGCCGATATCGCTGTTGCACGCACGTCGTGGCGTTTTGTCGCTATGGAGTCGCCCTCCCTAGCGTTGATCTCTGGATGCTCAAGTTTTTTTGAGCATGGCCGTTAACCAGATCACAGAAATTGGAATTCTCGCGCACACGAAGTAGCCGTAGCACGGATGAGTATCTCGCTAGGAAGCGGAGCATGGATGCGCTATCGCCGCGCCGGCACCAAGCTAGCACGGTGTCGGTGGGCAGCAAGCAAGGGCATGCGTTCTTGTAGCGACTACAACTTCTGTTTTTGATCAAAGACAGCGATATGAGGAAATGAATATGAATAAATTTATCAAAACCGTCGCCACCGCGGGATCCGTAGCGCTGATCCTTACCGGGACAGCGGTTGCCGATCCCCCGGCGAATTTCGACGTGTACACCCTCGACGGCACCAACATGGTTCAATTTGGTGACTATGGCGCGGCCGCCGGTACCCAAACCTGTCCTGATGGCTATACTTGCGGCACGCCGGTCACCGGTAAAGGCTTCTTGCAGCGTCAGCTGATCGATGGTGGTGGCAATCAATTCTTCCAGACCATCGTCACGCCTGAAGACGCGGTCGGCGCCCCCGCCGCCTTGGCCTTCAGTGACGAAACCTTTGTGCGAGTCGGTACCACCGGTCTTTCCGGCAAGCAAGCCGCATCGGAAACCGCCGCCGGCACGACCTTCGCCACCTCCACCATCGTTAATTCGGGTTGGGCGGCGCTGAACGGTGCCGGCACCTACAATGAACTGGAAGTGGCCCAGTCCATCACCGTCAATGATGGTTCGCAAGACACGGCCTTTAATTCCTTCACCTTGAATCAAGCGGCGGACGCGGCCGGTACTGTCAACGGTAAATACATGGACGTCACCCAAGCGGTGATGATCACCGCCGATGCCACGACCACCGACAACTTAGGTGACGACATGCAGAAATTCGTCATGCGTCAAGCCTCCGGCAACTTGAACAACAACGCCCATGTCTTGGGTGCGCCGGTGTTATTGCCGAATGCGGCGGTCACCGACGTGGCGTGGGCGGCGACGGATGATGTCAAAGTGGTCTGGGTTGGACAGCAGATGCCGGTCTCCGGTGTCGAGTCGTTCCGCTTCCAGTTCTATGACAACCTCACGACCGCGGCGGCCGACTCGATCTCCGACTTCCAAGTCGGGGCGTCGACCACGCCGTGGACCTGGGTGCAACCGTTCGGTGCTGTGGCGCCGGTCATGACCATCCCCTAAGGGTCTAGTGTAATGACTATTTGGCCGGATTATTAACCCTACGCATTTGCATGCCTGTTACCGGCGAGGGAGGGGCTTACCCCTCCCTCTTTCTTTTTGTACGGTTGAATAACCTCTCCCAGCGAGCCATCATCGTCTGACGGCCTGTCATCCTACGGCGCACCATGACCCGCTATTGCACTGAGCTCGCTGACGGCATTACTACGATCGATACCGGCTATCTGCGTCCCGGTTTCGACGCCAGTCATTTATTAATCGACAACGGCCTGGCCGCCTTCGTTGATGTCGGTACTGCGCATGCCGTGCCGCGCTTGTTACAAGCGCTGCGGGATAAAGACCTCTCTCGCGAAGACGTCGCGTATGTGATGGTCACCCATGTGCATCTCGATCACGCCGGCGGCGCGGGGGTATTGCTGCGTCACTTGCCCAACGCGCGCCTGGTAGTGCATCCGCGCGGCGCCCGGCATATGATCGACCCCGCCAAGCTCATCGCCGGCGCCAGCGCGGTGTATGGCGAGGAGCGCTTCGCTGCGCTCTACGGGGAGATCGCACCGGTGCCCGCCGCGCGCGTCATCGAGGCGGGGGACGGATTTGAATTGGACTTTCAAAATCGTCCGCTGTTGTTCCTGGATACCCCCGGGCACGCGCGCCACCACTACTGCATCGTTGATGCACGCAGCGCCGGTATTTTCGCCGGCGACACCTTCGGCTTGTCGTATCGGGAATTCGACACAGTGCGGGGGCCATTCATCTTTCCCACTACCAGCCCGGTGCAGTTTGAGCCCGAGGCCCTGCATGTCTCCATCGACCGCTTGTTGGGCTACCGCCCCGAACGCATGTATCTCACGCACTATGGCTGCGTGGAGGAGGTGACTAGGCTTGCGGCGGATTTACATCGGCTGCTTGACGCCATGGTGGACTTGGCGCGCGCGGTGGCCGAGTCAAAGGTGGGGTCCGGGGGCGCTCGCCACGTCGCTTTGGTGGCGGGTTTGGAGGATATCTTGATCGACGCGCTCGCGGCCCACGGTTGCGCTTTATCGCGAGCACGCACCTTGGAACTGTTGTCCTTAGACGTGGAATTGAACGCGCAGGGGTTGGCGGTGTGGCTGGAGCGCGAGGCGGGTAGATAAGGCGGTGCCGGTCTAGTTGGCGCCAACTGCTTTCGTTCAAGGGGTCATCTGGGCCGCCTGACTGTGGGGGATTTCTACTGCCTGAGCGAGCAACACGAGCCCTGCATCACGTAAGCGTGCCACATCTTCCGGCCGGTCCACATCCCAGCGGGCGTTGAGTTCACGCCAACGCCAACCCAGTTCTTGCAGGCGCGTGCGCGTGTGGGCCAGGACGCGCCCGCTACCCCAGGGGATGTCATGAAACAGCTGCTCATCCACGCGCTGCAGTCCCAGCAGCCAATAGCCGCCATCTTCGGCAGGGCCGAGCACGGCATCATGATCGTGCAATGACGCCGCGCATAGGGTTATGTCGTCCGCGCACAAGGTCGGGCAATCGGTCCCCACCAGCATCAGGTGCGCGCTGCGTTGTAACGCCGCCTCGGCCGCTACGCGCATGCGTGCGCCCAAGCCCTCGCCGTGCTGTGTGTGCAGAGTGATAGGAAAGCGTTGCGCGCAGCGTTGGAAGAAATCATGTCGGTCGCTGGGTGAGCACCACAATTCCACGGGCCAGCGGTGGTTGGTAGTGAGCGTCTGCAAGGTATGTATCACCAGCGCCGCGTGCAGTTGCGCCGCTGCGCTGGCACTGAATGCGGGCATGAGGCGCGTCTTCACCTTGCCGGGATGGGGGGCTTTGGCGAAGACCACGATGCGCATGTCATCATGAGCGTTCATGAGTGGTAATAACGCCGCGCCAAACGCGCCGGGTCGGCACCGAGAAAATAGGCTAGACGCAAACGCCACATGAGCAGGACGGTGCGCCATATGCCTTGCGTGTTCCAACGTCGCGCCGAGGTGATGACCGGCCCGTGCAGGCACAGCGGTCGGCCGTGGCGCTTGAGCGCGCGCGACAACGCGATGTCTTCCATCAGCTCGATTTCAGGAAAACCGCCCACTTGTTCGAAGAGCGCGCGCGCGACAAACATGGCTTGATCGCCGGTGGCGATGCCGGTGAGTCGCGAACGCAGATTCATCATGTGTTCGACCAGGCGTAGCGCTGGGTGGCGGCCGTCGAGTTTTACATCGAAGCGGCCCCAGCGGCGTGGCGAGCGCTGGAGTTCAAAAGCGATCAAGGCAGCGCAGTTGGGGGGTAGTGACGTATCGGCATGCAGAAACAACAGCATGTCACCGTGTGCGGCGCGCGCGCCGGCATTCATTTGCCGTGCGCGCCCCGCTACGCCAGTTACGACGCGGTCCACAAGCGGCGCGGCGAGAGCGAGCGTCTCATCAGCGCTGCCGCCATCCGCGAGGAGGATTTCATGGCCCTCGGCCCGCCAAGCCTGCAAGGGTGTGAGGGTCGCATGGATGTGCTGCGCTTCGTTGAGGGTGGGAATGATCAAGGTCAGCTTCATGCGCTCATTATAGCCCGTTAGCGCCATACCTTTGCGCGCTTGAGCGTAGCGGCTTGCAGTGATGGGGCCTATTTACACTCGATGGGATTTGCAGCACGAGGATTATCGTAGGCAGGTTGCCGCGTAAGCGGCAACCTAACGCTATTGACGTCAGTAGGTCAGCAAGCGTTTAGGTGTACCCCGACGTACTAGTACAAGAATAGGCGCTAACAAAGCCCTATTCTTGAGGTCGTGCGCGATAGTCTCTTCACCCCCTCTCCCGCGGGCGGGAGAGGGTCGGGATGAGCGTGCACAAGGGACTCACATGGTGTCATTGCGGTGCTCGCTCCAAGCCCGCCACAATCTGAGGAATTGTTTCGGTCATTCTCAAGAACGCCCGCTAAAATGCCAAGCACCACACTGCCTTGTTTCCTTGGTAAGGAAAATGGGCCGTGTCCTAGTGGGGGCGAAGTTGGTGACCAGATTAGCCGCTCTTGTTATGAGGTTGGCTTTGCGCGCAGTTAACTAAGCGGTAAGCAGCTAATTCGAGAAGGACTGCAAACGGCAACCGCTTGAATTGCAAACCAAGGCACTGCCTTGTTCGTACCAGTCACCCAATACGGTACGGCGTGCCGGCGCGTCATCGAGTATGAAGTCGTGTACGGCGGGACGATGAGTGTGGCCGTGGATGAGTCTGTGCACCCGATGTTCGCGCATCGCGGCGCTCACGGCGTTTTGATTCACGTCCATGATGTTCTCGCTCTTGAGCTGTATGCGCTCCTGCGAGGCGTCGCGATATTGGCGCGCGACGGCGATACGCTGATCGATAGGGAGGGCGAGGAACTGCTGTTGCATGTGCGGATCGCGGACTTGGGCGCGGAATTGCTGGTATTCCACATCATCGGTGCATAGGGTATCGCCATGCATGAGCAAGGTCGGCTCGCCGAGAAGATCGATCAGCATGGGATCGTTGATGAGTTTGCAAGCGCTCATCTGTTCGAAGCCCTCGCCCATGAGGAAATCGCGGTTGCCGTGCATCACGAACACCGGCGTGCCGTGTTGTACCAGAGAGCGAAACCCCGCCATGACCGGCTGATATGCCGGATGCACGGCGTCGTCACCCAGCCACACTTCGAATAAATCACCCAGTACATATAGCGTCTCGGCAGTCCGCGCCTGCCCTTGGAGAAATTCCAGGAATAGGGCGCTGATGTCAGGACGTTCCGGGCTGAGGTGTAGATCTGAGATAAAGAGAATGGTCACGATGTGATTACTCTACGACGGTCATTTTCTTGATGACGATAGGTTCTTTGGGAACATCACGATGCATGGCGTTGCGGGTGGTCGGGACGGCGACGATGCGATCGGCGATCTCCATGCCCTCGACCACTTTTCCGAACACGGCATAGCCCCATCCGCGCGTGCTCTGGTCGCGATGATTGAGGGCGTCGTTGTCGACCACGTTGATGAAGAACTGCGCGCTGGCGGAATGGGGATCCATGGTGCGCGCCATGGCGATGGTGCCGCGCGCGTTCTCGAGGCCGTTGTTGGCTTCGTTCTCGATGGGTTCATGGGACTCTTTTTGCTTCATGTCGGGCGTGAAGCCGCCGCCCTGGATCATGAAGTTGGGGATCACGCGATGGTAGATCGTGCCGTCATAATAGCCTTCGTTCACATAGCGTAGGAAATTGTCCACGCTCTTGGGCGCCTTGGCCTGATCCAGTTCCAGCACCAGATCGCCCAGGGTGGTTTCCATGCGCACCTGGATTGAATCGGCGGCCGTTGCCAGGGTTGAGGCCAGACTCAGGGTAAGCAATGAGATCGTCAGCCAGCGCTTCATGTCGCATCCTTCTGTGACTGCTGAAATGAGGGGAGGTCCATGATAGAGGGTTTGCCGGCCGGGAAAAAGGGTGTGCCCGCCTTTTGACCGGACGCGGTTTCCGCTACCATGCACGCCCATGAGTCACGCAACCCGTCACGCCGCCGTCAAAACCCGCTTCGCGCCTAGCCCCACCGGCTTGATCCATCTGGGCAATGTGCGCACTGCCTTGTTCAATGCCCTCTACGCCCGCCATGGTAACGGGGTGTTTCTGTTGCGTATCGAGGATACCGACCAGGCGCGCAGCCGCGCTGAGCATACCGCGGCCCTGATGGACGATCTGAGCTGGCTGGGTTTAGATTGGCAGGAGGGCCCGGCCGTGGGCGGTGTGCACGGCCCTTACGCGCAATCGCAGCGCGGTGAGATGTACCAGCGTTTCTTCACCGAACTCGAAGAGCAAGGTTTGGCCTACCCCTGTTTTTGTTCACAGCGCGAATTGGAATTGTCGCGCAAAACGCAACTGGCCTCCGGTCGTCCGCCGCGCTATGCCGGCACTTGTGCGCACTTGAATGCAGAGGAGCGTCAGAAGCGCTTGGATAGAGGGCTGCAGCCCACGCTGCGGTTTCGCGTCGATAACGGCGATGTGGTGCGCTTCGATGATCTCGTGCGCGGTCCGCAGGCGTTTCCCACCGATGGCATAGGCGATTTCGTGATTCGCCGCGCCGACGGCAGCGCCGCTTTTTTCTTCAGCAACGCTATCGACGATGCGCTGATGGCAGTGACGCATGTGCTGCGCGGCGAAGATCACCTCACCAATACGCCGCGCCAAATATTGCTGCATCGTGCTTTGAATATGCGCACACCCCAGTATGGCCATATCAGTATGATCGTCGGCGCCGACGGCGCGCCCCTGTCCAAACGCACCGGTAGTCGCAGTGTGCGTGAATTACGCGAGGGAGGGTATCTGTCGCTGGCGGTGGTGAATTATCTGGCACGCCTCGGTCATCACTACGAGAACACCGCGTATATGAGTTTGGATGGCTTGGCGGATGAGTTTGAACTCACCAAGCTCGGTCGCTCGCCGGCGCGCTATGACGCCGCACAGCTGGACTATTGGCAACGCCAGGCGGTGCAGCACGCCGACGTCGACACTTTGTGGCAGTGGATGGGCGAGGCCGTGCACGCCGTAGTGCCCGCCACCCAGCGCGAGGCCTATGTCGCGGCGGTGCGCGGCAATATTGTGCTGCCCGGTGAGGCGCTAGGTTGGGCCCAGGTCATTTATTCCGAATCGTTGCCGATCCGCGCTGAGGTCAGCGAGCTGATCGGCCAGGCCGGCGGGCAATTCTTTGCGGCGGCGGTCGCGGCGCTGGACGCTCATCCGTCCGATTACACCGCCATGGTTGAGCAGCTCAAGCGTGACAGTGGCGCCAAGGGCAAGGCCTTGTTCAAACCCTTGCGTGCGGCGCTGACGGGTGAATTGGACGGCCCGGAATTGGCGCCGCTCTTGGCCCTGATGACGGCGGCGCGGGCGCGGGCGCGGTTGGCGCGCTGGGCCTAAGACGATGTTAATGTGGGTGACTGCGGCCTCTCATCCCATTCCCCCCTCTCCCACAGGCCGGAAGGAGTGGGCTGGGGTGAGGGCGGGAATGTGGTCCGCCTAATGTGAGGGCGGCGTGCGGCGCCGCGTGAGTTCGTCTAACCTATTGATGAAGTAACCATGCTGAAAATCCACAACACCCTCACCAAGCAAAAAGAAGTGTTCACACCGCGGGTGCCCGGTCAGGTGGGCATGTATGTGTGCGGCATGACGGTCTATGACTACTGTCATGTCGGCCACGCGCGGGTGATGGTGGTATTCGATATCGTGGCCCGTTACCTGCGCGCGAGCGGTTACCAGGTGACCTATGTGCGCAACATCACCGACGTCGACGACAAGATCATCAAACGCGCCAACGAAAACGACGAGCCCATGAGTGCGCTCACCGCGCGCTACATCGCTGCCATGCACGAGGATAGCGCGGCGCTGGGCGTGTTGCCGCCGGATCTTGAGCCGCGCGCGACGTCCTCGATGGACGCCATCATCGACATGATTCAACGCTTGGTGGAACGCGGCTCTGCCTATGTCGCCGCCAATGGCGATGTTTATTACGATGTGAGCCGCTTTGAAGGCTATGGCGCGCTGTCCGGCAAGCGCGTGGAAGATTTGCGCGTCGGCGAGCGGGTGGCGGTGGACGAGGCCAAGGACGATCCTTTGGACTTCGTGTTGTGGAAGGCCGCCAAGCCGGACGAGCCGAGTTGGAGTTCGCCCTGGGGACCGGGTCGGCCCGGTTGGCATATCGAATGCTCCGCCATGTCCACGCAGTGTTTGGGTGATCATTTCGACATCCACGGCGGCGGCATGGACTTGATGTTTCCCCATCATGAAAACGAAATCGCGCAGAGTGAGGCGGCCACCGGGAGCCATTTCGTCAATGTCTGGATGCACAACGGCTTCGTGCAGATCGATGAGGAGAAGATGTCTAAGTCGCTGGGCAATTTCTTCACCGTGCGCGAAGTGCTCAAGCGCTATCAGCCCGAAGTCGTACGCTATTTCATCCTTAGCAGCCACTACCGTAGTCCGCTCAATTACTCCGAGCAGAACCTCGACAGTGCGAAGGCAGCGCTGGATCGTTTTTATACCGCACTGCGTGAGGTGCCCGAGAGTGCGGCGGGGGTGGATGCCGATCATAGCGATTATGTGGTGCGCTTCAACGCCGCCATGGACGATGATTTCAACACCCCCGAGGCGGTGGCGGTGTTATTCGATGTGGCGCGCGAACTCAATCGGGCCAAGGCGGAAAACGATCCCCCCGTCGTGACGACCTTGGCGGGCGTATTACGGCATTTGGGAGGTGTCTTAGGTGTGTTGCAGGATGCGCCGGAGGCTTTTCTAAAGGCAGGTGTCACTGCCACGGCGGGCCTGAGTGACGCGGAGATCGATGCTTTGATCGCTCAGCGCCTCGCCGCCCGCCAGACCAAGAACTGGGTCGAGTCCGACCGCCTCCGCGATGAGCTGAAAGCGCAAGGCGTCATCCTCGAAGATGGTCCGCAGGGGACCACCTGGCGGCGGACCTAAGGTGCAGGAAGCCTGATTCATATCTCCTCTCCCATGGGTGGGGAGAGCGTGGAAGGTAGTATGAGGGGACTAGGTTTACGGGTGGCTGCTCTAGCCTCAAAGCCAGGCCAAGCCCTACCCCCACTTATAGTATCCCGTGATATCTGTAGAAGATCATATTCTTTTTTGTTATAGGGCGGGGTTGCTAACATTTCCCGCCAGTCTGAGCGATCGAACCGGCCGGTGACCCCGGCCGTTTGCGTGAGCGCCGCTGGGATTTGGCGGGGGTGTCTCTCGCCGCGCGCAGTGGGCGGGGCGCAAGGGATGCTCTCTCTGTTCGCAATACCCGTTCTCGCCGGTTTCCTTCTCCCTGAGTGAGGGAGGCCCAGGTGGGGGGTGAGCGTGACGAGGGGCACCCGTCTTGAGTTTGTACCTCGTCCTAGCCTGCCCCCTAAAAGGGGAAGGGAGATCGGGGTTCAAGCACCTCGTTTCGCGCTTGCTGCAGTTCTAGGCCGGCATAGTTTTATGACTAACATATAAATAATGTGAGGTTGTCGCCACCATGGGTTGGGAAGCATGGCTTACGCTGGGTGTAATCACCTTCTGCCTGTGGGCATTGGCCAGCAATCGTCTCGCCCCCGATGTGATCTTGGTCGGCGGTGTCATGGTGTTGATGATCGCCAAGGTCATCACGCCGCAACAGGCCCTGGCGGGTATGGCCAACGAGGGCATGATCACCGTGGGCTTGCTGTACATCGTCGCCGCTGGCTTACAGGAGACCGGTACGGTGCAATGGGTGGCGGGATCGCTGTTCGGGCGACCGCGCTCGGTGGCCGATGCGCAAATCCGTTTGATGGCACCGGTCGCGGTCATGAGCGCCTTTCTCAACAACACGCCGGTGGTGGCGATGTTGATTCCGGCGGTGCGCGACTGGGCCAAGAAATATCAAATCTCGCCTTCCAAGCTGATGATGCCGCTGAGTTACGCGGCCATCATCGGCGGCACTTGCACGCTCATCGGCACCAGCACCAATCTGGTGGTGAACGGCTTGTGGACCGCGGGCGGCGGCGCCAGTCTCGGCATGTTCGAGGTCGCCTGGGTGGGATTGCCCGGCGTGTTCATCGTGATCGCCATGGTGATGTTGCTGAGTCGCTGGTTCTTGCCTGATCGCCAATCAGCTATCAGCAAGCTGGACAACGCGCGCAACTATATCGTAGAGATGATCGTCGAGGGGGGTAGCCCGTTGCGCGGCAAGACCATCGAGCAGGCTGGTTTGCGCCATCTCCCCGGCATGTATTTGATCGAGATCGAACGTAACGGGCACAGCCTGCCGGCGGTTTCGCCCCAGGAGCGCTTGGCGGAGCATGATCGATTGATCTTCGCCGGGGTGGTGGAGTCGGTGGTGGACCTGCACAAGATTCGCGGTCTGCAGCCAGCCACCGATCAAGTATTCAAACTGGATTCGCCGCGCAGCGAGCGCTGCCTGGTGGAGGCGGTGGTGTCAGACAGCTGCCCGCTGGTGGGTAAGACCATCCGCGCCGGGCGCTTTCGCACCGCTTATAACGCCGCAGTGATCGCGGTGGCGCGCAATGGCGAGCGCATCCAACAAAAGATCGGTGACATCGAGTTGCGTCCCGGCGATACCTTGTTGCTGGAAACACACCCGTCCTTCGCCGCGCAACAGCGCAATTCGCGTGACTTTTTTCTAGTCAGCCAGGTGGAGGATTCCGCGCCGCTGCGTCATGACAAAGCCAAGATCGCCTTGCTCACCTTGCTAGGCATGGTCACGGCTGCCACCGCCGGTTGGCTGAGTATGCTGGAGGCGGCCATGATCGCCGCCGGATTGATGGTGGTGACCAAGTGCATCGGTATGACCACTGCGCGGCGCAGCGTGGATTGGCAGGTGCTGATCGTCATCGCCGCGTCGTTCGGCTTGGGCAGCGCGCTGCAAGTGACGGGCGCGGCGGCGGTTATCGCGCAACAAGTGATTGCTCTCGCGGCGGGCGACCCGTGGATCACCTTGCTGTTGACCTATGTCATCACTGCGGTGTTCACCGCCCTCATCACCAACAACGCGGCGGCGGTGTTAATGTTTCCCATCGCGCTGCAAGCGGCGGAGAGCTTGGGCGTTAATCCGCTGCCGTTTATTTTCACGCTGATGATCGCCGCCTCGGCTAGCTTTGCCACGCCCATCGGGTATCAGACCAATCTAATGGTCTATGGTCCGGGTGGCTATCACTTCAACGACTACTTCAAGATGGGAATACCCATCACGCTGGTCAAAGGTATTGCTACCGTGATTATCGCGCCGCTGGTATGGCCGTTCTAGGAAAGCGCTGATCAGATTGAGCAGAGGTTTCCTAGGCGCGCCGTCAAGGCGGTCGGTGCCTGGAGCGTAGCGCAAGCTGGCATCACGAAAACAGCTGACTCAGGGAGGTGCTGGTCATGCCGCGGGTCATCCTCTATATCGCCACCAGCCTCGATGGTTACATTGCCCGCACCGATGGCGGTATCGACTGGCTAGACCAGGTGGAGAGCGCTGCCACCGATTACGGTTATGCGGACTTCTATCGCGGCATCGACGCCTTGGTGAGGGGCAGCAAGACTTACGAGCAGGCGCTGGCTTTTGGCGCCTGGCCCTATCCGGGCAAGCCGTCCTATGTGTACACGCGGCGGCCGCTGACCACGGACCGGAACGATGTCATATTCACCGCATTGGCGCCGCGTGAGTGGCTTACGCAATGCTCCGCAGCGGGATTGGGAACCATCTGGCTGGTGGGTGGGGCACGCTTGCTGGCCACTTTTCAGCAATCGCGTTTGATCGACGAGTACGTCATCTCCGTGGTGCCGACCCTGCTCGGGAGCGGCATCCCCTTATGGGCGGCTTCCGGTCCGCAGGTCAATATGACCTGCTTGGAAACGCGCACTTATCCGAGCGGTTTGGTGCAGCTGAGATACCGTCCCGTCCTGAGCCGAAGTTGAGCCCTCAAGCTTGCCGGCAGGGTGAGCGTGATTGAGCTAGGATTAGGTCTATGGTGTGTCAGCGGGTCGGCCGGGTAGGTCATGCCGTGCGGCGGAGGGTGAAATGATTGAAGATTGGGTGAAAGACAACATGCACGGTGTGCTGATCGCCATTGAAGTGATGTGGGTGGCGGGATTTGTGGCGGTATTCGTGCTTTATTTCGTGCTCAAGCGCCATTTTAGAGCCAAGGCCAAGGCGAAGTCACAAGCCGAGACACCCGTGGAAGCGCTGAAACACCACGAGCCGCCGAATTAGTGCCGGCACGGGCCGACCCCGGAGCCGCGGCCGTTTGCGCCCGCGGGCTGGATCATGAGTGTGAACTTGGGGGTAGCTCGCGTGCGGGCGGCGGGGACGGCGGCAGCGCTTTAGTGGGGGCGGTGGGCTCGCTGACCTTGGTCGCGGCAAACCAGCCGCGTACCTTGCCCGCTAGCAGTCTGATGCCGCGCCAAATCCTGGGCAGCAACCACGCCATCAACAGCACCATCAGCACCAGCAAGATTAAGAATGCCACCGGATAGTGTAGCGCGGTCCACAACCCGGCGATGACCAACACGTCCTCGCTGATCGAGGCGCTCCAATTGGTCACCGGTTCCGGCGAAGTGTTGATCAACACTCGACTGCCCGCCTTAGTGAGGTGGCTGGTAGTGGCTAAGGCCCCGCCGACCAGCCCTGCGGCCAGTTCCATGGCGGGGCTGACGTCGCCGAGGGCGTTCGCCGCCAGTACCGCGCCGGCGGGGATGCGTACAAAGGTATGAATGGCGTCCCAGCCGGTATCGAGACCGGGGGTCTTGTCGGCGAAGAATTCCACCATGTACATGAACGCCGCGGCGGCCATGACCACCGGCTCGGTCAGGATCATGAGTTGCTCAGGGAGCACGATATTGCCGCTGCTGCCCAACCAGCCGAGCACGAACAGCGCGGCGTACAAGTTGATGCCGCTGGCCCAAGCCGCGCCCATGCTGAGGGCGATGAGGCTGATGATTTCCGGGTGCTCGGTCATGGCGAGTCCTCCGCGTGTCTTGGGGCAGATTAGCACGGCGTTCTCGACCCTAGGCTGAACGCCTCGGGCGTGAATGTTAAATAATAAAAACTCTCAGAGTCGTATGGCAGGTTTAGCTTGTCTGCGTTGTATGTCTTGGGCGCGCGGACGCACGACTTACTTGGCGTGCAGTTGTTCGGCGGCGTAGAGCGTGTTCTGCAACAGCGTGGCGACGGTCATGGGCCCCACGCCGCCCGGTACGGGGGTGATCCAGCCGGCGCGGAATTTGGCGACTTCGAATTCCACGTCACCAACCAGCTTACCGTTGGGCAGCCGATTGATGCCCACATCGATGACCACGGCGCCGGGCTTGATCCACGCGCCGTGTACCAGGCCGGGTTTGCCGGCGGCGGCGATGACGATGTCGGCCTGCTCCACATGCGCGGCCAAATCGCGGGTGAAGCGGTGGCAGACGGTGGTGGTGCAGCCAGCCAGCAGGAGTTCCAGACACATCGGGCGCCCCACGATGTTGGAGGCCCCCACGATGACCGCCTCCATACCGTACAGGGATAAACCAGTGGATTTGAGCAACGTCATGACGCCATGCGGCGTGCACGGGCGCAGCGCCGGCATGCGCGCCGCCAAGCGACCGATGTTGTAGGGATGAAAGCCGTCCACGTCCTTGTCGGGGTGGATGCGCTCGATCACGGTTTCGGTGTCGATGGCTTTAGGCAGCGGCAATTG
Organism: uncultured Chromatiaceae bacterium; assembly: GCA_945787555.1. Classification (GTDB taxonomy): domain Bacteria; phylum Pseudomonadota; class Gammaproteobacteria; order DRLM01; family DRLM01; genus CALZJG01. The sequence goes on from CALZJG010000033.1 coordinate 19,256, forward strand.
CACCAAGATGCCGTCGATGTCGGTGTCGTCGTTGAGGCGGTCGATCAGAGCCAGCAATTGCGCTTGGGTGGTGTCGGCCGGCAAATCATAGGATTTCGAAATGAAGCCGGCCTCTTCGCAGGCCTTGCGTTTGTTGCGCACGTAGACTTCCGAGGCCGCGTCGTTGCCCACCAGTACCACGGCCAGGCCGGGCGCGCGCAGGCCGCCGGCGAGGCGGCGCTGCACCGCGGCTTGCACCTCGCCTCGAAGCTGGGCGGCGATGGCCTTGCCGTCGATGATCTGCGCGCTCATGTCTTGGCTACCCACCTGAGTCTATTAGAGAGGCGCGATTTTCTCACGGTCGCGCGGCGGGGGACAAGCGCGAGGCCAGGGAATTTTTGAGGAAAAGCGGCGTTTGGCGTAATATTAACGGTTCGAACCGGAGGGCGCCGTCAGGCCTCGGCGGTACTTCCCCGCCGCTCTCCGGGCCCAGGATAACTCAGCGGTAGATCATGAACGCAAGAACCCTATACGACAAATTATGGGATGCCCACGTGGTGCGTCGCCGCGACGACGGTAGTTGTTTGCTGTACATCGACCGGCAGTTGGTGCACGAAGTCACCTCGCCGCAGGCTTTTGACGGGTTGCGGCTGGCCCAGCGTGAGGTGTGGCGGCAGGCGGCCAATCTGGCCACGGCGGATCACAACGTGCCGACCACCGACCGCTCGCGCGGCATCGCCGATCCCGTATCACGCGTGCAAGTGGAAACCTTGGATAACAACTGCGCCGAGTTCGGCATCACCGAATTCAAGATGGGTGACATTCGTCAGGGCATCGTCCACGTCATCGGTCCCGAGGAGGGCGCCACCCTGCCGGGCATGACCGTGGTGTGCGGCGACTCGCATACCTCGACCCACGGCGCCCTGGGCGCCTTGGCCTTCGGAATCGGCACCTCCGAGGTCGAGCACGCGCTCGCCACCCAGTGTCTGGTGCAGAAGAAGTCCAAAAACATGCTGGTGAGCGTCGACGGCCGCGTCGGGCCCGGTGTCACCGCCAAGGACATCGTGCTGGCGATCATCAGTGAGATCGGCACCGCCGGTGGTACCGGCTATGCCATCGAGTTCGGTGGCGAGGCGATCCACGCACTGTCCGTGGAGGGCCGCATGACGGTGTGTAACATGGCTATCGAGGCGGGTGCGCGCGCCGGTATGGTGGCGGTGGACGAGCAGACTATCGAATACGTGCGCGGCCGTCCGTACGCGCCTAAGGGCGATCTGTGGGAACTCGCGGTCTCTGCGTGGCGCGATTTGCACAGCGATGCCGACGCCAAGTTCGATCACATCGTGCGTCTTGGGGCCGCGAGCATCAAGCCACAAGTCACCTGGGGCACATCGCCGGAAATGGTGGTGGCGGTGGATGCCCGAGTGCCCGATCCGGCGCAGGAAAGCGATCCTGTTAAACGCGAAGGCATGACGCGCGCGCTGCACTATATGGCGTTGCAGGCCGGCACGCCCATCACCGAGATTAAAGTGGACAAGGTATTCATCGGCTCCTGCACCAATTCACGCATCGAGGATTTACGGGCTGCCGCCGCCGTGGCCCAGGGCCATAAGAAAGCGGACAACGTTAAGCAAGTGCTGATCGTTCCTGGCTCGGGTTTGGTGAAACAACAAGCCGAACAAGAAGGGCTAGATGAAATCTTCACCGCCGCCGGCTTCGAGTGGCGCGAGCCGGGTTGCTCCATGTGTCTGGCCATGAACGCCGATCGCCTGGAACCGGGTGAGCGCTGTGCTTCTACCTCGAATCGCAACTTCGAAGGGCGTCAGGGCGCGGGTGGACGTACCCATTTGGTGAGCCCAGCTATGGCCGCGGCCGCGGCGGTGGCGGGGCATTTCGTCGATGTGCGGGAGTGGCATTGAATAGGAAACATCAACCACGCAGAGCATGGCGAACACGGAGTGATTAATATGTTTTCTGTGCTCTCTGTGACCGCCGTGGTTGGTAAATTTTTAGGTGCATGATGGAAAAATTGACAGCCTTGACCGGCCTGGTGGCGCCGCTGGATCGCGCCAACGTGGACACCGATCAGATCATACCCAAGCAGTATTTGAAGTCGATACACCGCGCCGGTTTCGGGCCGACATTGTTCGACGATTGGCGATATCTCGATCCGGGCGAGCCGGGAATGGATCACAGCCAACGGCGCATCAATCCTGCCTTTGTGCTGAATCAGTCGCGCTACCAAGGTGCGCAAATCCTGTTGGCGCGCGACAACTTCGGTTGCGGTTCCTCGCGCGAGCACGCCCCCTGGGCGCTGCTCGATTACGGCTTTCGTGTCATCATCGCGCCTAGCTATGCCGATATCTTCTTCAATAATTGCTTCAACAACGGCATCCTGCCCATCGTGTTGCCGGCGTCGATAATGGATAGGCTGTTTCGTGAAACCCTCGCCACGCCCGGTTATCAACTCAGCGTGGATTTGGCGGCGCAGCGCGTCACCACCCCGAGCGGCGAGTCGTTTGGATTTGAGATCGATGAATTCCGCAAATATAAATTGCTCAACGGCCTGGACGACATCGGTCTGAGTCTGCAGCATGCCGAGGCGATTAAAGCCTACGAAGCGCGTCGCCGTGTTGAGGCACCGTGGTTGTTTTTGGGAATGTAATGTAGTCGTAGGGTGGGTTGGCGAGGGGCAAGCACCGCGTCATCGACCCCATATGATTTGGTTTTTTTTCGTCGGATGTTTGTTTTTGATTGGAATCGATTGAGATGACAAAAAGAATCGCAGTATTGCCCGGCGATGGCATCGGGCCGGAAATCGTTGCTGAGGCGGTCAAGGTCTTGGAAGCGTTGCGCGACTTCGGTTTCAATTTCGAAACCGAGCAAGCGGCCATCGGCGGTGCCGGCTACGATGCGGCGGGCGATCCGCTGCCGGAAGCGAGCTTGAAGTTGGCTAAACACGCCGATGCGGTATTGCTGGGCGCAGTGGGGGGTCCCCATTACGACAAGCTACCGCGCGACCTACGTCCCGAGCGCGGCCTGTTGCGCATCCGCAAGGAACTCAACCTGTTCGCCAATTTACGTCCTGCACTGCTCTATCCGGAGTTGGCGGCGGCGTCTAGTTTGAAACCCGAGGTGGTGGCGGGCTTGGACATCATGATCGTGCGCGAACTCACCGGCGACATATATTTTGGACAGCCGCGCGGCATCGAGACGCGCCCTGGATTAAATGGGCAGCGCGAGCGTGTCGGTTTCAATACCATGCTGTACTCCGAGTCGGAAGTGCGGCGTGTCGCCCATGTCGCCTTCGGGATCGCCATGAAGCGTCGCGGCCAACTGTGCTCGGTGGAAAAGGCCAATGTGCTAGAGTGCAGCGAGCTGTGGAAAGAAATCGTCATAGAGGTGAGCAAGGAGTATCCAGACGTCGCACTCAGTCACATGTATGTGGATAACGCGGCCATGCAATTGGTGCGTGCGCCCAAGCAATTCGACGTAATCGTCACCGGCAATATCTTTGGTGACATTCTATCCGATGAGGCGTCCATGCTCACTGGCTCCATCGGCATGCTGCCTTCCGCCTCACTGGATGAAAGCAACAAGGGGATGTACGAGCCCATCCACGGCTCGGCCCCCGACATCGCCGGTCAGGGCATCGCCAATCCGCTCGCCACAATTCTTTCAGTGGTGATGATGATGCGCTATACCTTGAATGAGACAGTGCTGGCCGATCGTATCGACACAGCGGTGCAGAAAGTGCTGGCGCAGGGCTATCGCACCGGTGATATCTACACCGAGGGCACTAATAGGGTCGGCACCGCCGCCATGGGCGATGCGGTGGTGGCGGCGCTGCGGGGTTAACAATCGATGCAAAGACACAAATACAATTAACCACGGAGATCTGGGAGGGTGCGGAGAAGAGATAATTATTGATCTCCGTATTCTCTGTGCGCTCCGTGATTATGTGTTGTTGCTTATGAGTTTGAGAGCAAGGAAATGGCAATGAAACGAGTTGGGCTGATAGGCTGGCGCGGCATGGTGGGTTCCGTGTTGATGCAGCGCATGCAGGCGGAGCGTGATTTCGAGGTGATAGACCCGGTGTTCTTCACCACCTCGCAAGTGGGCGGCAAGGGGCCAGTCATCGGCAAGGAGGTGCCGCCGCTGAAGGATGCGCGCAGCCTCGATGAGCTCAAGAACATGGAGATCATCATTTCTTGCCAGGGCGGCGATTACACCAGCGAAATCTTCCCCAAGCTGCGTGCCGCCGGCTGGAAGGGTCATTGGATAGACGCGGCCTCCGCCTTGCGCATGGATAAGGACAGCCTGGTCGTGCTCGATCCGGTCAATAGCGATGTCATAAAAAACGGTCTCGCCAAGGGGGTGAAGAATTTCATCGGCGGTAATTGCACCGTGAGTCTGATGCTGATGGCGCTGGGCGGTTTGTATCAGCGCGGCTTGGTGGAATGGTTGAGCGCCATGACTTATCAAGCGGCCTCCGGCGCCGGTGCCAACAATATGCGCGAATTGATCAAGCAGATGGGCAGTATCCACGGCGCCGTGACTACGGAATTAGACGATCCGGCCGGTGCGATTCTCGACATCGACCGCAAGGTGGCGGAGCACATCCGCTCCGCCGCCTATCCCAAGGAGTTCTTCGGCGTGCCGTTGGCGGGGAGTCTGATACCGTGGATCGACAAACAGCTCGACAGCGGGCAGAGCAAAGAGGAATGGAAGGCGCAGGCGGAGACCAACAAGATACTCGGCCGCGAGAGTAACCCCATACCCATCGACGGCATCTGCGTGCGCGTCGGTGCCATGCGCTGCCACAGCCAGGCGTTCACCATCAAGCTCACTCAAGACGTTCCGCTAGATGAAATCCACGCCATGCTCGCCGATCACAATGCCTGGGTGAAAGTGGTGCCCAACCAGCGCGACCTCAGTATGCGCGAACTCACCCCTGCCGCCGTGACCGGCACACTCGGCGTGCCGGTGGGGCGTTTACGCAAACTGAACATGGGGCCGCGCTATCTCAGCGCCTTTACCTGCGGTGATCAATTGCTATGGGGTGCTGCGGAGCCGCTGCGGCGGATGTTGCGCATCTTGCTTGACCATTAAGCGCACGCCGGCATGAGTCGTAGCGTCGATGTGGTCGTGGTGGGTGCCACCACGCTGGTGGGGGAAACCTTGTTGGCGTTGCTCGATGAGCGCGACTTTCCTGTCGGTAACATTTTCTTGGCGGATCAGCGCCACGCGGCTGGCACGCGCTTGGCGTTCAAAGGACGCTACCTCCTGGTGGAGGATGTGGCGAGTTGCGATTTTTCGCGCGCCAAGCTGGCGTTCTTCGTGGCCAGCGCCGACATATCGGCGCAGCATGCGCCGCGTGCGGCGGCGCAGGGATGCGTGGTCATCGATCGCACGCCGCAATTTCGTCTCGAGGCGGACGTGCCCTTGGTGGTGCCGGAAGTCAATCCCGAAGCGATCGCCGGCTATGGGCAACGGCGAATACTTGCCAATCCCAGTTGTGCGACCATCGAGCTGGCGCTGGCGCTGAAGCCCCTGCACGATGCGGTGGGTGTCGAGCGGGTCAATGTGTGTACGCTGCAAGCGGTCTCCGGCGCGGGCAGGAGCGGCATCGAAGAATTGGCCGGGCAGAGCGCCGCATTGTTGAACATGAAGGACCTCGAAACCAAGACCTTCCCGAAGCAAATCGCCTTCAATGTGCTGCCGCAAATCGGCGGCTGGTCTGATAATGGTTACACCGACGAAGAAATGAAATTGGTTGAGGAGTTGCGCATAGTGTTAGCTGAGGAGCGTCTCCTGGTCAACGCCACGGCGGTACGCGTGCCGGTGTTCTACGGCCACTGCGCTGCAGTGCATGTGGAGACGCGCGCCAAGCTCACTGCGCGAGAGGCGCGGCATTTGTTGGCGCATGCCCCTGGCGTCGAATTACTGGATGAGCGTCGCGCCGGCGCTTATCCTACCCCGGTGACCGACGCGGCGGCAGAGGACCCGGTGTATATCGGACGCGTGCGTGAGGATATCTCGCATCCGCGTGGTTTAGATTTTTGGGTCGTAACCGATAACATTCGTAAGGGTGCAGCCCTTAACGGTATTCAAATTGCTGAGATTTTGGTAAAAGATTACGTTAATTAGTCTTGTCTCGGTCACGGAGGCGTGCAAGACGACTCAGTCCTTGAAGGGCAGGGAGTTGCCACCCCCCGTAGTGTCGATTAAAGCATTAGCGTTCCCTACCGATAGGTAAGGACAGTTGGCGGTGTCGCAAGCCGTCAGAGTCAGTGGGCCACGATGGCAAAGGGTATCAGGGTGACAAGTAAAACAGGGACACGCTACAAGGTACACAAGCTGGCCCTGGCCGTGGCGCTAGCCATGGCCACGACGGGCGAGGTTCAGGCTCTGGGCCTGGGGGATATCGAACTCCATTCCGCGCTCAACGAGCCGCTGGACGCCGAAATACGTTTGGTATCGGAGCGGGCCGGAGAGTTGGAGAGCGCCATAGTTAAACTGGCGTCAAACGACGCTTTCGCGCAAGCGGGTGTGGATCGCGCCGCCGGCTTGTCCGATTTGAATTTCACCATCACGCGACGGCCGGACGGTGCGCCGGTGATCAAGGTCACTTCGGCACAACCGGTGCGTGAACCGTTCCTCGATTTCATAGTGCAATTGCGCTGGCCCGCCGGCCGTTTGTTGCGCGAATATACGGTATTGCTGGATCCACCGGTGTTGGCTAACGAAGCTCCGCCGCCTCTGCAGGCGCCTAGGACGGCGGTGGCACCACGACCGGCTCCCGCTCCCATGCGAACGCCGCTGCCGGCCGCAACGACATCGCCCTCTCAATCACAGTCCGCGCCTGCACCACGCTCTGCGTCGCTTGCAGCGTCGGCTGCGGGCACCTACGGCCCCACGCAGCGTAAAGATACGTTGTGGAATATCGCCGAGGGGTTGCGTCCCGATAATGCCATCAGCGTGCAGCAAATGATGTTGGCTTTGCTGCGGGCCAATCCTAACGCTTTCTATGGCAACAACGTCAACAACCTCAAGGCCGGCTATGTCTTGCGCGTGCCGGAGCGGGAGTTGATCGCCGCATTGTCACACAGCGACGCATTACTTGAGACCCAACGCCAATATCAGCGCTGGTTGCAAGCCAAGCAAGGCGTGGTTGACACCGCAGTGCAAGCGGGCGTTTCGCCGCCGGCGGGGCCTGAAACGAGCGCGGCTCCCGCGACCCAGCAGCCTGATGCGGCGTCGCGATTGCGCCTGGTCACCCCCGGGGGTGAAAGCGGCGCTGGTGACTCGACAGATATGAACAAGCTACACGGTGATTTGGCCGTGGCGTTGGAAACGGCTGATGCAGTGCAGCGTGAGAACGTGGAGCTACGCTCGCGTCTGGGTGCCTTGGAAGAGCAAATCAATACTCTGCAACGCATGTTGACCCTCACGGACGACACCCTGGGCCAGGTGCAAGAACGTGCCGGCGGTGTGGCGCCGCCCGAGACCGGAGAACCGACTCCGCCGGTGACGGAGTCGCCCGTGGTGCCCTTGCCTACGCTGGAATCGGCGCCCGCGCCGCAGGTCGTACGTCCCACGCCGGCGCCTGTCGTGCCCGAGGGTTTGCTCAGCAATCCCAGTGTGATTGCCGCCGCGGGCGGGGCGGGATTGCTATTATTGTCCTTGCTTTGGATGATGGTACGGCGTCGGCGCAGTGCGGCTGCCGAAGAGGAGGATTACGAGTCCCCGCGCACTATTGCGGTTGAAGAAGATAACGTGGCGACACCGGTCGTTGCCACGGCGAGTGCCGTCACAGCGGCCGCTGCCACAGCCGCGGCGGCGACTTCGGAAGATGAACTGCATCATGACGAGCGCATGGACCAAGTGGCCGAGGAAGTGGCTCAGGACGCCGCCGGCCATGTGCAGGAAACCGCTGATAATCTGGACATGATGCAAGGTGCCGAGGGGGACGTCGATCCCTTGGTCGAGGCCGATGTCTACTTGGCCTATCGCCGCTTTGACCAAGCCGAAGAGTTGGTGAAGAAGGCGCTCGAGCAGAACCCGAATCAACCTGAGTTAATGGCCAAACTGCTGGAAGTGCATTACGCCGCTAAAGACAGCGATGCCTTTCAGGCTACCGTGGAAGGGTTTTATGCCAGCTTGGGCGAGAATCCGCAGGATCCGCTGTGGTTGCGCGTGATTCCCATGGGGCAGGAGCTGTGTCCCAGCCATCATCTCTTCGCCAGCGCAGAAGGTGCGCCCGCGCCCAGTGACAGCGATGATTCGCAGTTGTTTGACGGGCTAGGTGATTTCGCTGTGGCGGACGCTGGCGCAGAGCAGACCGGTGATGCCCTCGACTTGGATATGGCCGCGCAAGCGGAGCAGGCGCTGGATTTCGATTTAGACTTGGGCGAAGATGCGGCGCTAGCCACGGAGGCGGGTGGCGCTACTCTGGCGGATGAGTTGGATTTTGGCCTGGGAGGCGCGGAAGCGGCTCAGGATCAATTCGCCAAGTCCGCCTCCGAGGCTGACAAGTCCGACTCGGCTAAGGAGGAAAGTTGGGACGTTGAGCCGGCCATGTCCGATTTTGGCGCCATGGACTTCGGTTTGGACGACACTGATTTGTTGGCCGGCACCGATGTCGTGGGCACAAAGCTGGATTTAGCCAAGGCCTATATCGACATGGGCGACAATGAAAGTGCCCGTGAGATACTTAAAGAAGTACTGGGAGAAGGTAGTGACGAACAGAAGAAGGAAGCGCTAGCGCTTTCCGATCAACTCGTCTGATCCCGCTTGACGGCCTAGGCGCGCACGCCTAGGCTGTCACCACGCCCACATCGTTACCCTCGCGTGTCCGCTTTTTCTCTACATCCCATTATACGTATTATCAGCCTGTTAGTGCTGGCCTCCGCGGTGGCGCTGGGTGCTTGGCCGCAGTTTCTGGTAGGCGCTGTGTTGGTAGGTTTCTTGTGTATTTGGTTGGGTGAGGAATGCCGGCGCGCTTCGCTGCGCATGGTACGGCGCGCACGCTGGCTATTGCTGTCCATCACGGTGGTGTATTTCTGGTTCACGCCGGGATTGGCGGTGTGGCCGCTAGCCCCCACTGCATTGCTGGGATGGCTGCCCAGCGTGGACGGAATGCTGTTGGGCGCGCTGCGCGCGGGTGCTTTGGTGGTCATCATCGTGGCGGTAAGCGCGCTACGCGTGTCGACCACCCAACTACAATTATTGGCGGCCCTGCACAGCTTGGCGGCGCCCCTGGCGTGGTTCGGCGTGGCCCGCGAGCGCGTGGCGGTGCGCACGACGCTGACCTTGGCGGTGGTGACTGAGATGGGGGAGAAAATGAGTATAGCGCGTGCCGGCGCTGGGCCTTGGTACGCCCGCGCCGGTGAGGTCGCGTCCAGCCTATTTCAGGGTGCGTTGGCGCGCGCCGAAGCTGCGCCGTGCGAGCCTATTACCATCCCCAAACAGCGGCGTGCACCGTTGTGGCAATGGCTGGTTCCGATAGCGCTCACCGTGATCATGGGAGGGGTGGGGGCGTTGGAATAATTTTCAATCAGACACGGCTTTGAGCACCACGCCCGCCAAGGGCGGCAATGTGATCACGATAGAGTAGGGGCGGCCCATCCATGGCACCTCATCGGCGTAGACTGTGCCGCTATTGCCCAGATTGCTGCCCGCATAGTGCGCCGAGTCGGAATTGAATATCTCCTCATAACGCCCGGGATGAGGAACTCCCAGTCGATAGCCGAAGCGCGGCAGCGGCGTAAAGTTGAGCGCCACGATGGCTATTTCGTCGCCGTTGCGGCGTAGGTAGCTCAACACCGACTGCGCGGCGTCGTGACAGTCTATCCATTCGAAGCCTTGCACCGTGAAATCGTGACGATGCAGGGCGGGCACATCGCGATATAGGCGGTTGAGATCGCCCACCAGGCGTTGCGTGCCTTGGTGGAAAGGATATTCGAGCACATACCAATCCAGAATGGCGTTGAAATTCCATTCACTGCCTTGGCCGAATTCGCAGCCCATGAACAGCAACTTCTTGCCGGGGTAGGTATACATATATGTATACAGCAAGCGCAGATTGGCGAAGCGTTGCCATTCGTCGCCGGGCATGCGGTAGAGCAGTGAGCGTTTGCCGTGTACCACTTCGTCGTGTGAGAAGGGTAAGACGAAGTTCTCGGTAAAGCTGTACAGCAAGCCGAAGGACAGCACATCGTGGTGATAGTGACGGTGGATCGGATCTTTTTTCATGTACTCCAGCGTGTCATGCATCCAACCCATGTTCCACTTCATGCTGAAGCCCAGGCCGCCGAGGTAGGTGGGCCGCGACACCATGGGCCAGGCGGTGGATTCTTCCGCCATCACTACTGTGCCGGGGAAGCGGGTGTGGGTGACTTCGTTGAGTTGACGCAGGAAGTCGATGGCCTCAAGGTTTTCATTACCGCCGTAGATATTGGGTACCCAGTCGTCCGGTTCGCGGGAGTAGTCGAGATAGAGCATGGAAGCCACGGCGTCCACGCGCAATCCGTCAAGGTGATATTCCTCCAGCCACAGCACGGCGCTGGAAAGCAGATAATTGCGCACTTCATTGCGGCCGTAGTTAAAGATCAGCGTCCCCCAGTCACGATGTTCTCCGAGACGCGGATCCTCGTGTTCGTACAAGGCACTGCCGTCGAACCGCACCAGACCGTGCGGGTCCTTGGGGAAGTGTCCCGGTACCCAATCCAAAAATACGCCGATGTCATGGCGATGACAGTGATCGACGAAATAGCGGAAGTCATCCGGTGTGCCGAAGCGGCTGGTAGCGGCGAAATTGCCTATGGTCTGATAGCCCCAGGAACCGTCGAAGGGATGTTCGGTGATGGGCAGCAATTCGATATGCGTGAAGCCCATCTGGCGCACGTAGTCCACCAGTCGATGGGCCAGTTCGCGATAATTCAGAAAATTTCCTTGCTCGTCGCGCTGCCACGAACCCAAGTGTACTTCATAAATGGAGCTGGGCGCGTGTTGCCAGTCATGGCGTTGACGATGTTCCATCCACTCGCCGTCGCGCCATGAATAGGGTTGTTCATTGCGGACCACTGAGGCGGTGCTGGGACGCAATTCAAATTGCTGACCGTAGGGGTCGGATTTGAGATAGATGTAACCGCTGTCGCGATTACGCAGTTCGAATTTGTATAGCGTGCCGGGTCCCAGCCCCGGGATGAACAGTTCCCACACCCCGGTGCCGCCACGTACACGCATGGGGTGACAGCGCCCGTCCCATTGATTAAAGTCGCCCACCACGCTGATGCGTGCCGCATTGGGGGCCCAGGTGGCGAACAGCACGCCATCGATGCCGTCCACCGTGCGCGGGTGCGCGCCCAGGAACTGATAAGCGTGCCAGTGCTTGCCTTCATTGAATAAGTGCAGGTCGAAGTCGGGAATTTGCGGAGGGAAGCAATAGGGGTCATAAGTGACGCCGCTGCGCCCTTGTCCCCAGTCCAGGCGTAGACGATAGCGATCGGGCACCGTGCCCGGCGCGCCGCGCCACTCGAAGAAGTCGCTGCCGTCGAGGCGTCGCATCGCCAGCTCACCGTCCAGGATGGTGACGGCGCTGGCTCCCGGCAAGTAGGCGCGCACAATCTCGCTGTCGTGATTACGGTGTTTCCCGAGCACGGCGAAGGGGTCGTGATGACGGGCTTCGGTGATGCGTTGCAGGTCGGAACTCAACGATGCTTGCGCGGCCATGGCTCTCTCACCCACTCCCTTCCGCTGTTCCGTTGGGGTTGCGCCCCGTGGTCAGGGCGCTTTCGGAACAGGCTGCGAGTACATTTGACGATACATAATCCAATTGTGATTTAATGGTAGCATATCAACATCACCATCCGGGTGCTCAATTGGAAATCGGGGATCGGGGTGGCGAATTGTCACTACATTCACGTCTGCACAAGGGGGTGGGGGATGGATAATCCGCAGACTGAGCGCTTCGTTAGTCGGCTCACTCAAAATACGCTGGCGCTGATATTGGCCGGCGGTCGCGGTTCACGGCTCAAGCATCTCACTTTATGGCGAGCCAAACCGGCGGTGCCCTTCGGGGGGAAATTTCGTATCGTAGACTTCCCACTTTCCAATTGCGTCAACTCGGGAATACGCCGCATCGCGGTGTTAACCCAGTACAAGGCGCATTCACTGATACGTCATATCCAGCAAGGCTGGAGTTTCTTGCGTGCCGAGTTTGATGAGTTTGTCGAATTAGTGCCGGCGCAGCAGCGTGTGAAGACCTCGTGGTACGCGGGTACGGCCGATGCGGTGTTTCAAAATCTCGACATCATACGTAATCACAAACCCGAGTACGTGCTGATACTCGCCGGTGACCATATTTATAAAATGGATTACGGCCCCATGCTCGCTTATCACGTCGCCAAGGGGGCGGATCTGACCATAGGTACCATTGAAGTGCCGCTGGAAATGGCCAAGGCCTTTGGCGTCATGTCGGTGGACAACGATTTGCGAGTGCAGTCCTTCGCCGAAAAGCCTGAACATCCCCAGCCCATGCCCGGCAGTACCGATACGGCATTGGTGTCGATGGGCATTTATATTTTCAATACGGCCTTTTTGTACGAACAATTGATACGGGACTCCGACACGCCTGGGTCTACGCACGACTTCGGTAAGGACATCATCCCGCTGGCCATTGACAAATATCACGTGGTCGCCTACCCGTACCGCGATGAGACGGGTGGACAGGCTTATTGGCGCGACGTAGGTACCGTGGATGCCTTCTGGTCGGCGAACATGGAGCTGATCGGCGTAACGCCGGAACTCAATATGTACGACAAGACCTGGCCGATCTGGACTTACCAAGCCCAGTTGCCGCCGGCGAAATTCGTTTTCGACGACGAGGATAGGCGTGGCATGGCGATCGACTCCATGGTCTCCGGTGGCTGTATCATTTCCGGCTCTGAGGTGCGGCACTCCTTGTTGTTCTCCAACGTGCGTGTGCACAGCGGTTCCAAACTCAAGGACTGCGTGGTGTTGCCCGATGTGGATGTCGGCGAGAATTGCCGGCTCACTCGCGTGGTGATCGACAAACACTGTCGAATTCCAGATGGCACGGTAATCGGTGAGGATCCTGAAGAGGATGCCAAGCGTTTCTACGTGAGCGAGGATGGCGTGGTGCTGGTCATTCCGGAAATGTTCGGCGAACGTAGACACGATGTCCGATAAATCGCGTCTCAAGGTGGTGCTGTGCTGGCATATGCACCAACCTGAGTATCGCGATCTGGTCAGCGGTGAGTATCAGCTGCCGTGGACCTATCTGCATGTCATTAAGGATTATGTCGATATGGCCGCGCACTTGGAGCAAGTGCCCGGCGCGCGTGCAGTGGTGAACTTCGCGCCGATACTGCTTGATCAAATCCACGACTACGCTCAGCAAGTTCACGGTTATCTCAATGAAAGCACAGCATTGCGTGATCCGCTCTTGGCGGCACTGGATGAGCCCGCCTTGCCGGTACGTCAAGAGCAACGCATGGACTTGGTCAAAGTTTGTTTGCGTGCCAATCGTGATCGTCTCATCAAGCCTTATCCAGCCTATCAGCGCTTGGCGCAAATCGCCGATTGGTTGGATCGCCAGCCCGACGCCATCATGTATGTGGGCGAACAGTATCTGAGTGACTTGTTGGTGTGGTACCACTTAGCATGGCTGGGGGAAACCGTGCGCCGCCAGGATGAGCGCGTCAAGCTGTTGATCCAAAAAGGTAGCGCCTACACGCTCCATGACCGACGTCAGTTGTTGGAGGTGATTGGAGAGTTGCTGACCGGTGTGATTGCGCGCTATCGCGCCTTGGCCGAGCGCGGCCAAGTGGAGTTGTCGTTGAATCCCTACGCGCACCCGATCGTGCCGTTGATGTTGGAAATGCATAGCGCACGCGAGGCGTTGCCGACCGCCAGCTTGCCCTTACTTAGCGCCTATCCTGGCGGCGAGGAACGGGTGCGTTGGCACATCGAGCAGGGTGTGACGACCTTCAAACGACATTTCGGCTACAAGCCGCAAGGCTGTTGGCCGTCGGAAGGCGGTCTCAGTATGGCCGCCTTGAAAGCCTTGGGTGAGCAAGGTTTCCAATGGACCGCAACGGGTGAATCGGTCTGGCGTCACAGCGCGACGGCCGCAGGATTCGAAGCGGGTAAACGTCGCAGCGAAATGTTCTTCCGCCCCTATCGCTTTGGGAAGCTGCCCATCAATTGTTTTTTTCGCGATGACGGTTTGTCTGATTTGGTGGGGTTTACCTATGCCGATTGGCACGGTGATGATGCGGTGAACAACCTAGTGCATCACCTGGAGAGTGTCGCCGATACCACGGCAGGCGATTCCGACGCCTTGGTACCTATAATTCTCGATGGCGAGAATGCGTGGGAGTACTACCCTTATAACGGGTACTTTTTTTTGAATGCCTTGTATACCAAGTTGGCATCGCACCCGCGCATCGAATTGACGACCTTTTCGGACTATCTCGCCAGTGGCGGCAAGGCTGCCACGTTGCCCAAATTGGTGGCAGGCAGTTGGGTGTACGGCACATTTTCCACTTGGGTGGGCGACAAGGACAAAAACCGCGCCTGGGATATGTTGGGCGAAGTCAAGCGCGCTTTTGACGCGGCGCGTACCTCCGGTTATTTGGTGGGCGATCAGTTGGCCGCGGCCGAGCGCCAGTTGGCAGTGTGTGAAGGCTCGGATTGGTTTTGGTGGTTCGGCGACTACAATCCGGGTGCGACGGTGAGCGACTTCGAACATCTTTATCGCCTGCACTTGTCCAATCTCTATCACATGATCGGTGAAGAACCACCCGACTATTTGACTCACGTCATCAGTCACGGCGGGGGGGAACCGAATCACGGCGGGACTATGCGACCCGGTCAGCAATCATAAGGAACACAGGCGTGTCTGACAGCCCATACGCCACGCGTCGCGCGGGGATCTTGTTGCATATCACTTCCTTGCCCGGTGCGGGCGAGTGCGGGACTTTGGGGCCAGATGCCTACCGGTTCGTAGATTTTCTCGTCGCTTCCGGTCACAGCGTATGGCAAATGCTGCCCATCGGCCCCACCCATGACGACGGTTCACCCTATCAATGCCTATCGCTACATGCGGGTAATCCGCTATTTATCAGTGCCGAGCTGCTAAGGCGTGACGGTTGGTTGAAGGGTGGGGCGGAAACAAGTGCCGGAGAGTCTCCCGTTGCGCAGATGCATCGTCTATTAGAGCGTGCTTGGTCGCATTTCCAACAACACGCCAATGAAGGCGAGCGTCGTGCCTTGCACGACTTTATCGCTCGACGTCGCGCCTGGTTGGACGATTACGCTTTGTATATGGCGGTGCGCGAAGAACAATCGCATCGTGGCTGGTTGGATTGGCCGGCACCGCTGCGTGATCGTGATACGGCGGCGTTGGGTGAGGCGCGCCGGCGTTTAGAGTCACGTATCGAATTATTCGAATTCGCGCAATTCGTATTTTTCCGGCAATGGAATGCGCTGAAGGAATATGCCAATCATCATGGTGTGCTGTTGTTCGGCGACATGCCCATCTTTGTGGCGCATGATAGCGCTGACGTGTGGGCGCAGCGTGACTATTTTCAACTCGACGCCGGCGGCCGTCCGAGCGTAGTCGCGGGGGTGCCGCCCGATTATTTTTCCGCTACCGGCCAGCGCTGGGGTAATCCGCACTATCGCTGGGATCGTATGCAAGCGGATGGTTTCAAATGGTGGATTTCACGCCTGGACAGTCAGCTGCACTTGTTCGATTTGATGCGCGTGGATCACTTTCGCGGCTTCGAGGCCTACTGGGAAATTCCCGCCGATCACGACACCGCCATGCACGGACATTGGGTACAGGCGCCGGGGGACCCCTTGTTCGCTGCGCTTAAGCAGCGCTTCGATCCGCTGCCCTTGGTGGCGGAGGATTTGGGCATAATCACGCCCGAGGTGGACGCGCTGCGCGAACGTTACGGCTTTCCCGGCATGAAAATACTGCAATTCGCCTTCGACGGTGGCCCGCACAATCCCTATCTGCCGCACATGCATCAGCCCCTTTCTGTCGTCTATACCGGCACCCATGACAACGACACCACCTTGGGCTGGTATAACTCACTGACCGACGAAGCGCGCAACTATATGCATGAGTATTTGGGTGATACGAGTGAGCCTATGCCGTGGTTGTTGATGCGCACGGCACTGGCCTCGGTCGCAGTGTTGTCTATTGTGCCGATGCAGGATGTGCTGGGGCTAGATGGTGCGCATCGCATGAATACGCCTGGCACCACGCAAGGCAATTGGCGTTGGCGTTTCCAGTGGCAGCAACTCAATCACGAGGCCGCGCCCCGCATGCGGCGTTTAGTGCAGTTGTACGGCCGCTTACGGGCCAACTGAATAAGTCTACTTATCTAATTCACAATCCGTTGTAGGAAAGTTGCGCGCTGTTCTAGGAGGGGTGCGCTAGGACTCAAGGATGAAAGTGCACTTGCATCGGCAATTTCCTGAGCTGGAGGAATTGTAGATGTGCTATCGAAATACTTTGCTGGCCATGTTGGCGCTATTGGTATTTTCTTGCGATGTCAGTTCACATGAGGATCACCGTAGCCCGGAAGATCTTCCCGATGAGCTGGCTCTGACCGGTCATGTGGAACGCGCCGATATCATCGCCGGGCGCATCTCGATGCGGGACGTGCTTGCGGCGGGCGAAGCGCCGCAAGACGCGCATTCCGAATCGCCGCAGTCATGCTGGGACATACGAGCGTAGGCTTCGTTCGCTGTGTTGCGGCTGGTCGTGGGTCGTGGCGGTAGTGGAAATTGGCGGTGAACCGGTGGCTAGGGTAGAGTGAAGCGGCGGCCATGACGTCTGGTAGTCGAAATCTGCGACGGTGATTCTGTGATTCTATAGTGTCCAACGCGGGGGTGCTCATGGAAGGGAGTGCGATCCAACATATTCCGGCGATTATCGAGCAGGCGGCGAAGAGTCCCCTGGGCTTGTTCGCGTTGATGATCGTGGCGATTTCTATATTGGGATTCTTTTTCTTCCGCGACGCATCGGAACGCACCCGCATGGGTATGTTCGTACTGATGTTCGTCGGTGTAGTGTCTTTCGGTGTGGCGGCGTTGCGTAGTCTGCCTGGCGATTCCTCGGCTTCTGCGCCTAATGTCGGCGCCGCCGCCGATGTGGTTGGGGAATGGCGCGCGAAAGTGACTTATGATTGGGGTGATGTTTACACGGAGAACTTCATCTTTACTCACGACGGCGTGGAACTAATGGGAACCGCGTCCTACCTAGGGAAGAAGCGAACACTCTTTGATGGGCGCCTCCAGGGCGATAGGCTCAGTTTCATCATCAAGACTCAGGAAGTGTTGGGTGGCGATGACATCACGCGTGATGTCGTGCACCACTACACCGGCAAGGCGCTGGGCGAGCGCATTCAATTCGTGATGCGTACCGAGGGTGGGTTTTCCGAGCATGTGCCGGTTGAGTTCGCCGCCGAGCGCATGCGTTGATTTGCCAAAGAAAAGAGGGCGCCGTATGCGCCCTCATCAGTTGGTCATTCGCTCGCTGTGACTACACCCACACCATGCAGCCCATCTCGAAGCGATGACTAAGCAAGGGATGGTAGGGATAGGCGCGTACCTTGTAGTATTGCAGCCCGGCCAGCGGTGGCTGTAGATCGAGTCGAAAGACGGTTTCGCCGTTAAGCTGTTCGCCGCTGGCGCGGAAGGTATGACTGGCATGCACAATGAATTCGTCGGTATCCGACGTGGTTCCCACCAAACATTCCACCACGATGTCCTCGGGACGCAAGCCATGCAAGCGCGCGCCCAGCTCTATCGGGAGTGTGACGCCCGCGCGGATGTGATGCCCATGCTGGTCGATGCGATGCACCGTGACGCGCGACCATACACTCGCCACATGCTTTTTCCAAGTCGCCAATTCACGCGCCGGTACGGCATTGTTCTCGCCCAATAAGCGTCCTTGCCGTGCCGCCGGGCCGTAGAAGCGCGTGATGTAATCCATGAGCATGCGCTGTGCGTTAAAACGGGGAATCAGCGTGCGCATGGAGGCTTTGGACATCTTCACCCATTCCTCGGAATAGCCGTGGCCGTTGCGATTGTAGTACATGGGCACGATGTCGCGTTCGAGGATGTCCAATAGTTCCTGTCCTTCCTCGCGATCGCGTTGTTGGGCCTCATAATCGGGGCCGTGCGGCATGATGGCCCAGCCGTTGTCGCCCGTGTAGCCTTCTCCCCACCAGCCATCGAGTACGCTTAGATTCAACACACCATTGATGCCGGCCTTCTGGCCCGAGGTGCCGCTGGCCTCCAAGGGGTATTGCGGGGTGTTGACCCACACGTCCACGCCGGTGACCAGCTTGCGTCCCAATGACAGGTCATAACCTTCGAGCAAGATAATCTTGCCTTCGAATTCAGGACGCCGCGAGAATTCGTGGATGGTTTTGATGAGCTGCTGGCCGGGAATATCGTGAGGGTGCGCTTTGCCGGCGAAGACCAGCAACACCGGCCGCTTGGGATCGTTGAGTATGTGCGCCAGGCGCTCCGGATCGGAGAACAACAGCGTCGCGCGCTTGTAGGTGGCGAAGCGGCGCGCGAAACCCAGTATCAAGATGTCGGTATTCTCGGCGCTGATCAACTGCGTCAGGCGCTTGGTCTGGGTCGGGCTCAATCCGTTGCGGCGATGTTGCAACAGTGCCCGCTCGTGCACGTCCTCGAGCAATTCGGATTTGAGCGCTTGGCGCATGCTCCAGAAAGTGTAATCGGGAATCTCGTTCAAACGCGGCCAGAAATCTTCGTTGGTCAGCTCATTGCGCCATTCACCGCCGAAGCGCATGTCGAACAGCCCCAGCCATTCGCGTGCCATGAAAGTGGGGACGTGCACGCCGTTGGTGACATAGGAGATGGGATTCTCCGCCGCCGGAATCTGCGGCCATACATAACTTTCCATGCCTGAGGCCATGTCACCGTGGATGCGGCTTACGCCGTTGTGGAAGCGCGAACCGCGCAAGGCAAGCGAAGTTTGATTGAAGCCGCGCTCGTTGCCGCTGCTGGCGCCGATAGCGAGGAAGTCACTCATGTCGATCTTAAGCTCGCGGCTATAGTTGCCGAAGTACTCATCCATCAGCTGATGATCGAAAATATCGTGGCCCGCCGGCACCGGTGTGTGAGTGGTGAAGACGGTGCCCGAGGCCACCAGCTCGCGCGCGCTGTCGAAGTCCATGCCCTCGGCGATATGTTCGCGGATGCGTTCCAGGATTTGAAAGGCGGCGTGTCCTTCGTTGATGTGCCAGACTGTGGGTTTGAGTCCCAAGGCGCGTAGCGCGCGCACGCCGCCGATGCCGAGTACGATCTCTTGCTGAATGCGAGTATGAATGTCGCCGCCGTAGAGTTGATAGGTGATGGAGCGATCCATATCGCTGTTGTCCGGCACGTCACTGTCGAGTAGATAGAGCGTGATGTGCCCGGCCTTGGCTTGCCAGACGCGCAATTTCACCGCGCGCTGCTGTATTGGCACGGTGACATGCAAGTGTTCGCCGTCGCTGTCGCGGGCCGCCGAGATGGCCAGCTTGTCGAAATCCGTCGGCATGTAATGGGCGATTTGCTTACCATGCCCGTCGACGGTTTGGGTGAAATAGCCCTGGCGATACATCATGCCCACGGCGATGAAAGGAATGCCTAAGTCGCTGGCCGCCTTGCAATGGTCGCCGGCCAAGATGCCCAGGCCCCCCGAATAGATGGGCAGACTCTCGTGCAGGCCGAACTCGGCGCAGAAATAGGCCACCAGGTCCTGGTCGGGATCTAGGTGAGGAGTCACATCCGCGTGCATGGCTTCCTGACGATAGGTGTCGTAGGCCGATAGCGCACGGTTGAAGTCTTCCGCAAACACGCGATCTTCCGCCGCTTCGTCGAGGCGTTCCTGAGCAACGCGGCGCAGGAACAGCTTGGGATTGTGGCCGCAGCTTTCCCATAGCTCGGGGTCCAGGCGCACGAACAAACCGCGTGAGCGACGATCCCAACTATAGTGTAAATCGCTGGCCAATTCCGCCAACCGTTGGATGCGGGCGGGAAGTGTTGGTTGTACTTCGAGGCTGTAGCGAGTTCCAGGCATTTTTGTCTTCCTTATTATCCGCATTATCCGCGTGGCTGATTGATAAATTGTGGTTATTGGCGATGTCTTTGGCAAGACCGATGCCTCACCAGGGTGATGGGCGAGGCCATAAGCGGCCCTCCTGAGTAGTGGCTCTTGGCCGCCCTAGCCAGCCCTGAGAGCCATTGCCCCAGCGGGCTAGTATGATAGTTTAGCCGATCGGCGTCATAGGCACAGCAATTACCATGCCGTAGAGTTAGGGCGTGTGTCGTTGGCGCGTGCGGCACAGCGGCATGGGGGCACAGTCACGCTGCGCGCACCTTTGCGGTGCGAGTGGCTGCGGTTTGGTGCAGGAGAGGTTGGGTCGCCACCGTACTCTGGCGAAGAATCTGGCGCAGTTTGTCACCGCTTCCTTGCTAAGCTAACGATAAGTCGCTAACGAAGCCGCTAAGAAAGAGGCGTGGTGCCGGGAGGGAGAATCGAACTCCCACGATGTCACCATCACCGGATTTTGAGTCCGGCGCGTCTACCAGTTCCGCCATCCCGGCGCCAAGGCCGCCTAGTATATGCATTTCTCTGCATCCGGCAAGCCTTATTCATCGACTCGCCTCGGTTACCCGGACTTGTTACCATGCGCGCGCCATGCGCCGCAGTGATTTCCATTATCCGCTCCCCGAGGAATTGATCGCCCAACGGCCAGCGCCCGAACGCGGTGCCAGCCGTTTGTTGTGTCTCGACGGTGACAGCGGGGCGTTGACCGATCGCCTCTTTCGTGACCTGCCTGATTTGTTGTGCCCCGGTGACTTGCTGGTTTTCAACGACACTCGCGTGATTCCCGCGCGGCTGTTCGGCCGCAAGGACAGCGGCGGCAGGGTGGAAGTGCTCGTGGAGCGGGTGCTGGACGCTCAGCGGGTGCTGGCCCATGTGCGCGCCAGCAAGGCACCCAAGCCGGGAGCGGATCTGCTTCTGGAAGGGGGACTGAAGGCCGAGGTGCGGGCGCGTGAGGGCGAGTTGTTCGAGCTGGCCTTGGCCGGTGAGGTGCCGGTGCTGGAGCTATTGGAACGCCACGGCCATATTCCGTTGCCACCCTACATCGCGCGGGCCGACGCTGTCGAGGACCGCGAGCGCTATCAAACCGTCTACTCACGCCGGCCCGGCGCGGTGGCCGCGCCCACCGCTGGTTTGCATTTCGATGAGACGATGTTGGCCGTGTTGCAGGCTCAGGGCGTGGCGAGCGCGTATGTCACCCTGCATGTGGGTGCGGGGACCTTCCAGCCGCTGCGAGTCGATGATCCGCGCGATCACCACATGCACGCCGAATGGTTGTCGGTAAGCGCAGCGGTGTGCGCCGCCGTGCGCGCCACCCGCGCGCGGGGTGGGCGGGTCATTGCGGTCGGCACGACGGTGGCGCGCAGTCTGGAAAGCGCGGTCCGGGACGGCAAGCTGCTCCCCTTTGAGGGAGAGACGCGCTTGTTCATCTATCCCGGTTTTCGTTTTCGGGTGGTGGACGCGATGATTACCAACTTCCATTTACCGGAATCCACCTTGTTGATGTTGGTGTGCGCCTTCGCCGGCCATGAACACACTATGCAGGCCTACCGTCATGCGGTGGCGCAGCGTTATCGTTTCTTTAGTTACGGGGATGCCATGTTTGTCACCCGGCAAGCGCAGGCGGAGGCGACGGATGAAATTTGACGTGATCAGCAGCGACGGCTTGGCGCGGCGTGGCCGCATGACCTTCGCGCGCGGCACGGTGGAAACGCCGGCCTTCATGCCGGTGGGCACCTATGGCACGGTCAAGGCTATGACGCCGGAGGAGCTGCGCGGTTTAGGCGCCGAGATCATCCTCGGCAACACCTTTCATTTGATGCTGCGCCCCGGCACTGAGGTCATCAAGCTGCATGGCGATCTGCACGATTTCATGCATTGGGACGGTCCCATTCTCACCGACTCGGGCGGCTTTCAAGTCTTCAGCCTCGGCGACTTGCGCAAGATCACCGAGCAGGGGGTGACTTTTCAATCGCCGGTCAACGGCGACAAGGTGTTTCTCGGTCCCGAGGAATCCATGGCGGTGCAGCGTGCGTTCGGCGCCGATATTGTCATGATTTTCGACGAATGCACGCCTTATCCGGCTACGGCACAGCAGGCGCGGGCGTCCATGGAGCTGTCATTGCGCTGGGCGGCGCGCAGCAAAGCGGCACACGAATTCAACTGTGCTGGCACAGAGGGTACCGCCCTGTTCGGCATCGTGCAGGGAGGGATGTATCCGTCTCTGCGGCGCGAGTCACTGGCGGGGCTGATTGACATCGGCTTCGACGGTTATGCCCTAGGTGGTCTGTCGGTGGGTGAGCCTAAAGAGGAAATGCTGCATATCCTCGATGAGGTGGCGCCGCAGTTGCCGGTGGCGCGGCCGCGTTATGTCATGGGCGTGGGCACGCCGGAGGACCTTGTCGAGGCGGTGCGGCGTGGCATCGATATGTTCGATTGCGTGATGCCGACGCGTAATGCGCGTAACGGTCATTTGTTCGTGAGCACCGGTGAGATTCGCATCCGCAACGCCCGCTACCGTGACGACCCGCGTCCACTCGATGAGAGCTGCGGCTGTTACACCTGCCAACACTATAGCCGAGCTTATTTGCGCCATCTCGATCAATGCAACGAGATCTTGGGGGCGCGGCTCAACACCCTCCATAACCTTTATTACTACCAATCCTTGATGCGTGAGCTGCGCGAGGCGATCGCCGCTGGGCGCTTGGGCGACTATGTGCGGGATTTTTATGCCCGGCGCGTGCAAAACCGGGCGGCTGTGTCATAATACCGCCCTTTCGCGGCGCCCGCCCCCCACATTCTATGGTGCGCCGCTCATGTATGCCTGAATGGAGAACGAAGCAATCATGAGCTTTTTCATTTCCGACGCCTGGGCCGAAGCCGCCCCGGCCGCCCAGCAAGATGCCGGCCTGATGGGTTTGTTGCCTCTGTTGATTATCTTCGTGCTGTTTTATTTCTTGTTGCTGCGCCCGCAGATGAAGCGCGCCAAGGAGCATCGCAAGATGGTCGAGGCCCTGGCCAAGAACGATGAAGTGGTCACCAGCGGCGGCATTTTGGGTAAGATCACTGAAGTGGACGAGAGCTTCGTGACCATGGAGATCGCCGACGGCGTACGCGTGAAAGTGCAACGCAACGCCGTCTCCTCGGTGGTGCCCAAGGGCACTGCCAAGAGCTAAATAGTCACGTATCAGTCTGAGCTTCGGAACCGCCCTTGATGATTAATCAATATCCATTGTGGAAAAACCTGCTTGTCGCCTTGGTGTTGTTGACGGGCCTGTTGTACGCCTTGCCCAACCTGTACGGGGAGGACCCGGCGCTGCAAATCTCATCCGTGCGCGGTGCGCAAGTGGACGAGGCGATCGAAGATCGTTTAAAGGTGCTGCTGCAAGAGGCCGGCATCACCTATAAAGCCACTGAGCTTAGTCCCGGCACTATGCTGGTGCGTTTTGGCGATACGGAAACCCAGCTCAAGGCGCAAGGCCTCGTCAAGCGCGACTTGGGTGATGACTATATCGTGGCGCTGAATTTGGCCCAAACCACACCGGCCTGGTTGCGCGCCATCAATGCTCAGCCCATGTATTTGGGCCTGGATCTGCGCGGCGGTGTGCACTTCCTGTTGGAAGTGGACATGGACGCGGTGGTGCATCAGACCGAAGAACGCTACGTGGAGGACCTGCGGGCCGCCTTGCGCACTGAAAAAGTGCGCTATCTCAGCGTGGCACGTCATGTCCAGGGTGGGGTGGAAGTCAAATTCCGCAGCGCCGAGGACGCAGTTCAAGCCGAGAAAATTGTACGCAAGGAATTTCCCGAGCTGGTGGTGAACGTGGCGGGTGACGCAGGCGCCCCCGCCATAAAGGTGCAGATCAGCGAAGATCAACTGCGCGAAGTGCGGCGCTTCGCCGTGCAGCAGAACGTCACTACCTTGCGCAACCGTGTCAACGAGTTGGGTGTGGCCGAACCGGTGATACAGCAGCAAGGTGACAGCCGTATCGTGGTGCAATTGCCCGGCGTGCAGGATACTGCGCGCGCCAAGGAAATCCTCGGTGCCACCGCCACCTTGGAATTTCGCATGGTGGACGAGCAGAGCAGTGTGCAAGACGCCGTGGCAGGTCGCGTGCCGGTCAAGTCACGCCTCTATAAGACGCGTGCCGGTGAGCCTGTGTTGTTGCAGAAGCGCCTTATCATCACCGGTGATTCAATCACCAACGCCGCCTCCACCATCGATCAGCGTGACGGTAGTCCCGCCGTGTCCATCAATTTGGACGGCAAGGGCGCCCGCTCCATGCATAACACCACCAAGGACAACGTCGGTAAGCTGATGGCGGTGGTGTACATCGAGAATAAAACGGAGACCCGCTATGTCGACGGTGAGCCGGTCAAGACCAAGAAGCGCATCGAGGAAGTTATCAATCAAGCGGTGATACGCGAGCCCTTCAGCGCCCGCTTCCAGATTACCGGGTTGGACAGTTCCGAGGAGGCACGCACGCTGGCGTTGTTGCTGCGCGCCGGTGCGTTGTCGGCGCCCATCGACATTATCGAGGAGCGTACCGTGGGGCCCAGCCTGGGCCAGGACAATATCGATCAAGGCAAATTGGCCGCCATCATCGGCTTAGTCGTCGTGATGATCTTCATGGTGATTTACTACCAGGTTTTTGGCCTTATCGCCAACATGGCCCTGGTGTTGAATGTAGTATTGCTCATGGCCGTGATGTCCATGCTGCAAGCGACCCTCACCATGCCGGGTATCGCGGGGATCGTGCTTACCGTCGGTATGGCGGTGGATGCCAACGTGCTGATCTTTGAGCGCATACGCGAGGAATTGCGCAATGGGAATACGCCTCAGGCCAGTATTCATTCGGGTTACGAACGCGCGCTGAGCGCCATCGCGGATGCGAACCTCACTACGCTGATTGCGGCGATGCTGCTGTTCATGTTCGGTACGGGCCCAGTGAAAGGGTTCGCGGTGACCTTGTCCATCGGTATCCTCACCTCCATGTTCACCGCCCTGATGGTGTCGCGTGCGGTGGTGAATTTGCTGTACGGCGGTCGCAAGGTTCAAAAGCTGGCCGTGTAAGGCTGCTATCGAAGGACAGGTACGAGTCATGCGCTTTTTCAAGCAACCACTCAATATTGATTTCATGGGCAAGCGGCGCTTGGCGGTGGCCATCTCCGTTGTGTTCATCGTGTTGTCACTGGGTTCCCTGGTCGTCCGTGGCCTCAATTTCGGCATCGACTTCACAGGCGGGATGCTGATCGAAGTCGGTTATAAGCAAGCGGTGGAACTCGGGCCGGTGCGAGACGCCTTGGCTCAGTCTGGTTTCGATCGCGCCATCGTGCAGCATTTCGGTACCGCGCAGGATGTATTGGTGCGCTTGCCCCCCGAGGGCGAGGAGCGCGCCGACGCCGATCTCAGTACACGGGTGTTGCGATCCTTACACGGTACGGGCGACGTGGAGATGCGTCGCGTGGAATTCGTCGGCCCGCAAGTGGGCGAGGAGCTCACCGAGCAAGGCGGACTCGCCATGCTGGGGGCGGTGTTCGGTATTTTGATTTACGTCATGTTGCGCTTCGAAAAGCGCTTTGCCTTGGGCTCGGTGGTGGCGTTGGTGCACGATGTCATCGTGACCTTAGGCGTGTTCTCATTGTTCTGGTTGGAGTTCGATCTTACCGTGTTCGCGGCGGTGCTGGCGGTCATCGGTTATTCCCTCAACGACACCATAGTGATATTTGATCGCGTGCGCGAGAACTTCCGCAAAGTGCGCAAGGGTGAAGTCGTGGACGTGGTCAATTTATCCATCAATCAGACCATGTCGCGCACCATCATCACCTCGGGCACCACCTTGGTAGTGTTGACATCTTTATTCCTGGTCGGTGGTGAGATCATCCACAATTTCGCCTTGGCCTTGATCGTCGGCATCATCGCCGGCACCTATTCGACCATCTACGTGGCGACGGCGGCGGCCTTGGCCTTGGGTGTCAGCCGCGTAGATCTCATGCCTGTGAAGAAAGAAGGCGCCGATGTCGATGCAAGACCATGAGCGAATGCTCTCATTGAACAATAAGAAAAGGCCCTGAAGGGCCTTTTCTTATTGTATCTTTTGCTGTCCGGTTTCGACCTCAGCCCATAGACGAGTTGCCGCTCTCTTCTTGTTCGGCTGACTCGATGCGATTGCGTCCCAGGCGTTTGGCGCGATACAGCGCATGGTCGGCGCGTTGCATGAAATCTTCCGCCGACTCGCCCGGTCGGTAGAGGGTGATGCCGGCCGAGAAGGTTGGTAGGGAATGGGAATCGCCTTCGTGCTCATAAGGGACTTCGGTGGAGCGTTTTTGGACCTTGCGCAGAGAGCGCATCGCCCCTTCACTGGTGGTGTTGGGCAGCAATACCGCAAATTCCTCGCCGCCGTAACGCGCCACCATGTCGTGATGACGAAAAGTGGTGAGTACCTCGGACGCGTATACCTTCAACACTTCATCGCCCGCGGCGTGACCGAATTGATCATTGACGGCCTTGAAGCCGTCAAGGTCGATCACCGCCAAAGATAACGGATTGCCATAACGTTGCACGCGCCCGATTTCGTCTTGCATGCGGCGTAAGAAAGCGCGCCGATTCGCCAAGCCGGTGAGGTCATCGGTGAGACTGAGCAAATGCACGCGAGTCATCTCGTCGCTGAGCTGCTGGCTGTCGGCCTCGATGACGCGCAAATCGTTGCGCGTGTCGTCCAGACGTTCGGCCAATTCATGCTGGGCTTGTAACAGGTGGGTGGTCTCTTCAATGATGTGTTGGCGCATGGCCTCGACGTCCTGTTGGTCGCTCAGATCGCGAAGTTTTTCCAGTTGCGATTCCAGTAAGGCGCTGAATTCGCGGTTCCGATCGATGGTGGCGTCGATGTGTTTGGCGAGGGCTAGATGAATTTTTTGTATGCCCTGACGCTTCTCATCCAAGTGACGGCGATAGGACATGTCCACGCGTCGCTCGGGCTCGGTGCTGAATTGTTCGCTGGTGGAGGCGGGCTGGGTAGGTACGATGGGCGTGGAAGCCGCACGAGGATGATTTTTAGGTATCTCCGGCGCCGGCGGTTCAGGGGGTGCTTGCTGGGCAGTGGATGTCGTGGCGTAGCTCAGGCCGAAACAGCCGAACAGGGGTGACATGGCCGTCTCTATCGTTTCTTGGGTAGTGTGAACATGCGCCAGGGCGTTCTGGGTGAGAGTTTGTTGCAACGCTTCTTGTAGTTGCGCCAGGTCGTGGGCGGGTAACGGCGGTTCCAAGCGCATCTGGAGCAAACGCAGTTTAACCAGCAGGGGGGAGCCACTAGGCAATACATGGGCGAAAGCGGCTAGCAACAACGACACGAGATCAGCGTAGCAATGCTCGACTTGTTGCTGAGTCTGGTCGCGATCGCGCAGAGCTTGCTCGATATAGGTATACACGGCGGCGCCGTCTTCGCTGCGTCGTAGCGGTTCCAGGAGGCGCAGCAGTTTGCCCGATAGGCTGGTCAAGGCTTGTTCTTGTGACTTATCCGACACGAATGTGCTCCTCGTCAAACATCCATGTGCTCGTTCTTGGATTTCATATTATGGGGCGGCATGCGCGTGTCCTCTAGGCGCAAAACGGTCTTTGTTAGGTGCTGTCATTGCTTCAATTAGCTTGCGAAAATTGTCATTTTTATGATGGCCAAGCGAATATTATGACTATAACTAAGCCGTGTTCCTAGTCGCCGCTTTGCCTAGGTGTGTCCCGGATGGTTTGTTTTGAACGCTTCGCATCGAGATCCTGGATTGTCGTTAGGGGCTAGCCAGCGTTAAGCTCGTAACTATAGCACGCTATAGCACGGACGCGACGCTTGTAGAGGCCGATCATCGTGGTCGTCGCTCTTCGGCGACACTCGCCTGTAGGCGTCGCCGCAGGCGAGTCGTGGACTGGTCGCGTATGTACTGCACAGCGACCGGAAATCGGGTATCCTTCTCTCCTTTTCCAATCAATTCAGCAACTCCGCCAGGTGGATAGCCATGTTTACACGTGACATGCGTATAGCCGGTTTTGACGACGCAATATGGGTAGCCATATCAGAAGAAGCGCGACGCCAAGAGGAACACATCGAACTCATCGCCTCCGAGAACTACGCTAGTCCGCGCGTGATGGCGGCGCAGGGCTCGGTGCTCACCAATAAATACGCCGAGGGCTATCCCGGCAAGCGCTATTACGGTGGTTGCGAATATGTCGATATTGCGGAGCAGTTAGCCATTGATCGGGCCAAGGAATTATTCGGCGCTGATTACGTCAACGTGCAACCCCATTCCGGTTCGCAGGCCAACGCAGCGGTGTACATGGCACTGCTCAATCCCGGTGACACCATCCTCGGTATGAGTCTGGCCCACGGCGGTCACTTGACCCATGGTGCCAAAGTGAATTTTTCCGGCAAACTCTACAATGCCGTGCAATATGGCTTGAACGTCGCCACCGGTGAAATTGACTACGATCATGTGGACGAACTGGCGCGTGAGCACAAACCAAAAATGATCGTGGCCGGTTTCAGCGCCTATTCACGGGTAGTGGACTGGGCGCGCTTTCGCGCCATCGCCGACGAGGTGGGCGCCTATCTGTTCGTCGATATCGCGCATGTGGCCGGACTCATCGCCGCCGACCTCTATCCCAGTCCGATACAGATCGCTGATATCACCACGACCACCACCCACAAGACACTGCGCGGGCCGCGCGGCGGCATGATCATGGCCAAGGCCAATGCCGAGCTAGAGAAGAAGCTCAATTCCATGGTCTTTCCCGGTAGTCAGGGGGGGCCGTTGATGCATGTCATCGCCGCCAAGGCAGTGGCGTTCAAAGAGGCGCTGCAACCGGAGTTCAAGGCCTACCAACAGCAGGTGGTGGATAATGCCCGCGCCATGACGCAAGTGATGAGCGAGCGAGGCTACAAGATCGTTTCTGGCGGCACTGACAATCATTTATTCTTGGTGGATCTGGTGGACAAGGACATCACCGGCAAGGACGCGGAAGCAGCCTTGGGGAATGCCAATATCACCGCCAATAAGAACGCGGTGCCCAACGATCCGCGCTCCCCCTTCGTGACCAGCGGCATACGCATCGGCACGCCGGCCGTGACCACACGTGGTTTCAAGGTGGTGGAGTGCCGAGAATTAGCCGGCTGGATCTGCGACATCCTCGATGATCTGGAAGATGACGGAGCGCAAGAGCGGGTCAAACTGCAGGTCATGGAAGTGACCAAGCGTTTGCCTGTCTATCAGAAATAGGGTTACCTGGTTAGTGAGTTTGCGGGTGATCCGGTGGGCGGGCCACATGCTGATGGAACCTTCCCCACACTCACCTATACACCGAGAAGCTTATGCGCTGTCCTTTTTGTGGTGCCGATGACACCAAGGTGATCGACTCGCGCCTGGCCAGCGAGGGGCACAGCGTGCGGCGGCGGCGCGAGTGCCTGTCGTGCGCCGAGCGCTACACCACCTTCGAAACCGCCGAACTGACCTTGCCCCAAATCATCAAGCGCGATGGCAGCCGCGAGCCTTTTGACGAGCCCAAATTGCGCGCGGGTATGTTGCGCGCCTTGGAAAAACGCCCGGTGGAAACCGAGGAGGTGGAAGCGGCGGTCACGCATATCAAGCACCGTCTGCGCGCCAGCGGTGAGCGCGAGGTGCACGCGCACGAATTGGGTGAATGGGTGATGGACGAGTTGCGCCGCCTCGATGAGGTGGCCTATGTGCGGTTCGCTTCGGTGTATCGCAGCTTCCAGGACGTGAATGCCTTCCGCGAAGAGATCGAGCGCTTGCAGAATTCACCTCCGCCCGGTTTCGATCAGCAGCAAATACCGCTGCTACCGGATAAGCACGGTCGCCGCAAGAAGCCCACGGGTTGAAGTTTGCCCGCGTCGCCCGCCGCCATGACCGTCGCTGATCACCGCCATATGGCGCGCGCCTTGAAACTCGGGGAGCGCGGTCTCTATACCACCGATCCCAACCCGCGTGTGGGTTGCGTACTGGTGCGCGCCGGCGAGGTCGTGGGTGAGGGATGGCATTGTCGTGCCGGTGCGCCGCACGCCGAAGTTCATGCCTTGCAGCAGGCCGGTGAGCGTGCACGCGGTGCCACCGCTTATGTCACGCTGGAACCGTGCTGTCATCACGGTCGCACACCGCCCTGCAGCGAGGCGCTGGTGGCGGCAGGCGTGACCCGCGTGGTGGCGGCGCTGCGCGATCCCAATCCGCGGGTCGCCGGTGGCGGTCTGGCGCAGTTGGCGGCGGCCGGCGTGGCGGTCGAGGATGGGGTGATGGCCGACGCGGCGACGACGCTGAATCTTGGCTTTATCAGCCGCATGACACGCGGCCGCCCTTGGGTGCGGGTCAAGCTGGCCATGAGTCTGGACGGGCGCACCGCCTTGGCCAATGGTGTTAGCCAGTGGATTACCGGTGAGGCGGCACGTCGTGACGTGCAGTATTGGCGCGCGCGCAGTTCGGCCATTTTAACCGGCAGCGGCACGGTGCTGGCGGATGATCCCTCCCTCACCGTGCGCTTGGCGGCGGGTGAGCTGTCGCCGCATTGTCTGGATAACGTAGATCCGGCAACGGTTGCTGTCCGGCACCCGCTGCGGGTGGTGGCGGACGCCCGTTTGCGCACTCCGCCACAGGCGCGGTTACTGAATACGCCGGGAGCGGTGTTGATCGCCACTGGCGCAGCGGCGCCGGCAAGCGCGGTCCTACGCGCGCGCGGCGCTGAGTTGCTGACCTTGCCCCGCCAGGGCGAAGGCGTGGATTTGCCTGCGCTGATGCAGGCGCTGGCGCAGCGTGACATCAACGAGGTGTGGGTCGAGGCCGGCCCGACGCTGAGTGGCGCCTTGCTTAGTGCTGGGTTGGTGGACGAGTGGGTCCTTTATGTGGCGCCTAAATTGCTGGGACATCGTGCTCGCGGCTTAGTGAATTTGCCGGATTTTGCGGCGCTGGAGCAGTGCCCAGAGATGGAGATTTTGGATGTACGGGCAGTGGGGCAGGATTGGCGGATCACCGCACGGCCCCATCTGGCTAGCGGGCAATGACGGTTAATCAGCGCCGTGTGCCGCGCCGGACCCCCATTTTCTGCGAAATACGCTCGCGTGGGAGTGCCGTTACGGTCGCGCGTCACAGCAGACTCGGCGCCTGAAGCCGCGCAGTTGCGGGTCTAGTCCACCGCCCGTATCCTGGCGCCCTGGAGGAACGAAAGAGATGTTTACAGGTATCGTCACCGCAGTCGGTCGCCTCACCGCCCTCGAATCCAAGGGTTCAGATACGCGCATACAGGTGGCGACCGGCAAGATGGATTTGGAGCGCATCCAGCTCGGCGACAGCATCGCCGTGAGCGGCGTGTGCCTGACGGTGACGGAGAAGGCCGACGCGGGTTGCTGGTTCGATGTCTCCGACGAGACCTTGCGTTGCACGACCTTCGGCGAGTTCCATAGCGGCGACGCGGTGAACCTGGAGTCGTCGCTGACCCTGGCCACCCCTTTGGGCGGCCACTTGGTGAGCGGCCATGTTGATGGCGTGGGCGTCGTGCGTGAGCGCGCCGACGCCGGACGTTCGGTGCGCTTCGTCATCGAGGTGCCGGCGGCGCTGGCGAAGTACATCGCCGCTAAGGGATCGATTTGCGTGGACGGCGTCAGTCTCACCGTCAACGAAGTGAGCGGCGCGGCCTTTGCCATGAACATCGTTCCACATACTTTGCAGGCCACGACCCTGGGCGCTTTTCAGCCTGGGCGACGGGTGAATCTCGAAGTCGACCTCGTGGCCCGTTATCTGGAGCGTTTATTGTTGGGCGAGACGGCCGCCGCCTCGGACGGAGGAGGAATCGCCCGTGAACTACTCTCGCGTCATGGTTACGCAGCCACTTCCTGAACGGCGCCCAACGATCATGACTTTCAGCCCTATCTCTGACATTTTGGCCGACTTGCGCGCCGGCCGCATGGTCGTCATCGTCGATGACGAAGATCGCGAGAACGAGGGTGACTTGTTGATGGTGGCGGAGAAAACGCGGCCTGAGGACATCAACTTCATGGCGCGCTATGGGCGCGGACTCATTTGCCTGACTCTCACCAAAGCGCGCTGCGAGCAATTGCGGTTGCCCTTGATGGTGTCCGCGACGGCCGACCAGCATGCGACCAATTTCACCGTGTCCATCGAGGCGGCCGCGGGCGTGACTACGGGGATATCGGCCGCCGATCGTGCCACGACCATCCGCGCCGCGGTGGCTCCAGGCGCGCAAGCCTCCGATTTGGTGCAGCCGGGACACATTTTCCCGCTCATGGCACAGCCGGGCGGGGTGCTGACCCGTGCCGGCCATACCGAGGCCGGTTGTGATCTGGCGCGCCTGGCCGGCGCTGAGCCAGCGGCGGTCATCGTCGAGATCCTCAGCGACGACGGCAGCATGGCACGCCGCCCCGAGCTGGAGCGATTCGCCGCCGAACACGGCTTGAAGATGGGCACCATCGCCGATCTCATTCACTACCGGCTGGAGCACGAAAAGACCATCGAGCGCTTGGCCGAGGGTCAGCTCGCCACCCGCCATGGTGAGTTGCGGGTGGTGAGTTATCGCGACGTGGTGAGCGGCGATACCCATCTGGCGGTGGTACGCGGCGAGCCGCGCCCCGCGCAGCCGACCGTGGTGCGCGTGCATATGTTGGACATGTTGGGCGATCTACTAGGGGCGGCCCGCGACGATGCGCATTGGTCATTGGACGGCGCCTTGGCGCAGATCGCGAACGCCGATCTCGGGGTGATAGTGTTGTTGCGCAAGCCCAACGCGGATCGCGAATTGGTCGAGCGTTTGCGCGACATCGCCTTGGCGGCGCGCGGCGTGCACTTACCCAAACCGCCAGCGGCGGCGGAATTGCGTACCTACGGCGTGGGCGCGCAGATACTCGCCGACCTGGGGGTGGGCAAGATGCGCGTGCTGGGCACGCCCATGCGCTTGCACGGCCTGGCGGGCTTCGGCTTGGAAGTGGTTGAGTATGTCGGCGCGGAATGAGAGTGTATCAGCGCGCAGCGGCCAACCTTGGGTTGATTACATTCTGCTAGAATAGCCGGCCGCACCTAGTATCGCGGATTCCCGTCTCACAGGAAGGTACGCATGTCGCAGATCAAGACCATAGCGGGCGATTTCACCGCGCGCGGCGGCCGTTACGCCATCGTGGCGGGACGCTTCAATAGCTTCATCGTCGATCATCTCGTCAACGGCGCCGTGGATGTGCTGCGTCGTCACGGCGTGGCCGATAGCGATATGACCTTAATCAATGTGCCAGGCGCCTTCGAGATTCCCCTGACCGTGCAGCGGGTCGCCGCCACTCAGCAATATGATGCCGTGATCGCCCTGGGTTGCGTGATCCGCGGCGCCACGCCGCATTTTGATTACGTGGCCGGTGAATGTGCCAAAGGTTTGTCGGCCGTATCCTTGGCGCAAAATCTGCCGGTGGCCTTCGGTGTGCTTACCGTGGACAGCATCGAACAGGCGATCGAACGGGCCGGCACCAAGGCCGGTAACAAGGGCGCCGAGGCGGCGTTGACAGCATTGGAGATGGTCAGTCTCCTCAAGCGGTTGGATTGACGATGCAGCGTGAGTTCAATCTCGGGACGCGGTCATGAGCCGGGCGCGGAGTAAGGCGCGCCGCTGCGCGCTGCAAGCCCTCTATCAATGGCAGATGGCCGGGCAGGACTTGGTGGAGATCGAGACCCAATTCATCGCCGAGCACGATATGGCCAAAACCGATGTGGTCTATTTCCAGGCGCTGTTGCGTGAAGTGCCCACCCGCTTGGATGAGATCGATGGGCATATCACACCGCATCTCGACCGCGCCCTGAA
>CALZJG010000034.1 GCA_945787555.1 uncultured Chromatiaceae bacterium
GCGTCAGGCGTCAGGCGTCAGGCGTCAGGCGTCAAAGCCTAGACTCTGCCACACACCTCACGGCACTCATCGCACCCGCCGCAACAATACGATCGCCAGCACCAGAAACAGCGCCGTAGGCAGCACGGCGCTGAGGGCGGGATTGAATCGATACACCAGCCCCGCGTAGCTGAAGGCTTGATCGGCAAGATAAAAACCGATACCCATCAACACCCCCATCAGAATACGCTGCCCGATGCTCACAGTGCGCAGCGAACCGAACACGAATGGAATGGCCAGGAAGACCATGACCCCTGTAGTCATGGGCAAGGCCACCTTGTCCCATAGCGCCAGCCGATAGCGCTCGGCATTGAGACCGTTGTCACGCAAATAGCTGATGTAGTCCAGCAACCCGGTGATGGACAGCGCATCCGGTTTGACGGCGACGACGTTGATCATGTCAGGCGTGAGCAGGGGCTGCCAGCGCAGTTCCGCGAGGTGCTCCGTGACGACACCGGTAACGGCGATGTGACTGCGCACTACGTCGCGCAGCAACCAGTCCCGCCCCTCAAAAATGCCGGCACGCGCCTGGGTGAGCGTCTGCAAGCGCTGGGTCTGATCAAACGCATACACCGTGACGCCGCTCAATTCTTTTTCCCCCACCACGTCGCGCACATGGATAACATGCGCGCCATCGCGCGCCCACAGACCATTCTGCTTAGTCAGGGCGAAACGGCCGTTGATGGCTTCGGCGCGCATATTCTGCGCGTACTGCTCGGCGGGCGGCGCCACGTACTCACCCATCACAAAAGCCGCCGCCATCAACAACACCCCCACTTGCATGACCGCCCAACCGATGCGCGCCAAGGACACACCGGCGGCGCGCATGGCGATGAGTTCATTGCTATTGGCCAACACTCCCAATCCGATGATGCTGCCCAATAAGGCCACCAGCGGCAACAACTGGTAGGCCAGACGCGGGAGAGTCAGCAACACATATTGCGCCGCCAAACCCAAGCTGTAACTCCCCTTACCTACCGCATCCAATTCCGCCACCAAGGCGCCGAAGGAAAACAAGGCCAGCAGGACCAACAGCACCATCAAGGCGCTCACGGCCACCGTGGAAGCGATATGGCGATCGAGTAACTTCATGTCGCGGTCTTGCCTACGCGCCGTGCCGCAAACCACCGATCGCCGCCGGCCAGCCAGCCGCCCTGGCGCGACAACCACACCACGATCACCAATAGCAAAGCCCCATGAACCCACCACAGACCCAATTCCGCCGGCACCGTGCCCTTTTCGATCCAGGCGCGCCCCACGGTGAGTAAATTGCTATACACCACATAGGCGAGCACGGCGAGAAATAAACGGCCGAAGCGGCCTTGGCGAGGCGTGGTGCGGCTCATGGGAACGGCCAACAGCGCCAATAGCAGCGCCGACAAGGGATGAGCGAGCCGCCAATGAAACTCCGCGCGCGCAGCGGCATCATCGCGAGCCATCAACTCCTGGCTCGTCAGGGCGGCCAGTTTGCGCAATGACGGGAACACGGCGCGCTCTTGCACTAGCACGCCGTGTTCGCGGAACTCGATGATCTTGAATTGGGCATCGCCCGGCTGCCCTTCGTAACGATAACCGTTCTGCAATACTAAATAACGATCGCCGCTGGCCTTATCCGTATGGTAATGACCGCGCGCCGCCGTGACGATGTTTAGCACCCCCTCGCGGCGCGTCTGAATGAAAACGTTTTGCATGCTAAGCCGGTCGGCCGATAGCCGTTCAACGTAGAACACCAAGCCACTGCCGCGCAATTCGCGAAAACGCCCGGCGGCAATGCCCTGTAATTCCGCTTCCGCCTTGGCGCGGTCTTGGATGAGGTAGAACTGCTCGTCGGCCCAGGGGCCGAAGTAAAATGACAGCGCCGCCACAGCGGCGGCGAATACTAAGGCGAAACTCGCCACGATGCGCAATAAACGCGGGGTCCCCACGCCGCAAGCGGCCAGCGCCAGCATTTCGTGATCCTTATACAGCCGCCCGAACGCCAACAATACGGCAAAAAACAAACCCAGCGGCAGGATCATCACCAAGTTGCTCAAGGACTTGAGCGCCAGTAATTGCAGCACCAATTCGGTGACGATACCGCCGCTGTCCACATCCGCCAGAAAGCGTATGAAACGATTGCTCACATACACGAAATATAGCACCCCGGTCACAGCGATCAGCGTTAACAGGATTTCACGCAGCAGATAACGTTGAATGATCAAAGCGGCGCTCCGGCGCGATCGTTAAGTAGGGTTTTCGGCTGGAAAAGCGTCGTTTTTCCGGTACACTCTGCAAACATTGGCGTTTACCTATAATACCGCGTCCCGTCGAGCGGTCCGTACCCGCCCACGAGACACTGTGTAGGCGTGCGTTATATCACAGAAGAACAAAGTGTTGGTTCCCAGACACTGGTCGTCATGAACTCGTTTTCAGGAGTCATTATGGAATTCACGGTAAAAAGCGGAACCCCGGAAAAACAACGCACCGCCTGCGTAGTCGTGGGTGTATTCGAGCCACGGCGCTCGTCAGCGGTGGCGGAGCGTTTGGATGAAGTCACGGGGGGCTATATATCCAACCTGATCCGGCGCGGCGATTTGGAAGGCAAGCTCGGCCAAACCTTATTGCTGCACAACGTTCCCAATACCCTCTGCGACCGTGTCTTGCTGATCGGCTGCGGTCGCGAACGCGAACTCAATGAAGTCAATTATCGCAAGATCATCGCCAAGGCTGCCAGCACGCTCAATGACATCGGCGCCATGGAGGCGGTGTGCTACCTCAGCGAACTCACGATCAAGGGGCGCGACATTAGCTGGAACCTGCGCCAGGCCGTGGAAACCGTCGAGGATGCGCTGTATCGCTTCGATCAACTCAAAAGCAAGAAGGACGCCGCGCGTCGGCCGCTACGCAGACTAGTGCTGAGCGTGCCGCGCCGCCGCGACCTCACCGCCGGCGAAGAAGCGGCGCGCATCGGCCAGGCGGTCGCCCATGGCATCAAGCTGGCCAAAGACTTGGGCAATTTGCCCGGCAATATTTGTACTCCCGGCTATCTCGCCGACCAAGCCCGTGATCTGGCCAAGGCGCACAAATCCGTGAAGGTGGACGTACTGGAACGGGAAGACATGCGCAAACTCGGCATGGGCGCGCTGCTGGCGGTGGCACGCGGCACCCATGAGCCGCCCAAACTCATCGTCGCCCAGCATCGCGGCGGCAAGAAAGACGAGGCGCCGGTGGTGTTGGTGGGCAAGGGGGTCACCTTCGACTCAGGTGGCATTTCCATCAAGCCCGCGGCCGCAATGGATGAAATGAAATATGATATGTGCGGCGCGGCCAGCGTGCTAGGCGCGCTCAGCGCCATTGCGGAAATGGGGCTGCCGCTCAATGTCGTCGGCGTCATTCCAGCCACCGAGAATTTACCCGGCGGCAGCGCCATCAAACCCGGCGACATCGTCACCAGCCTGTCGGGCCAAACCATCGAGATACTCAACACCGACGCCGAGGGTCGCATGATTCTGTGCGATGCGCTCACCTATAGCGAACGCTTCAAGCCCAGTGTGGTCATCGACATCGCCACCCTCACCGGCGCTTGCGTCATCGCCCTGGGCAAGCACGCCTCAGGCTTGCTCAGCAATCACAGTCCGCTGACCCACGACCTGCTCAACGCCGGCAAGGCCAGCGGCGACCGTGCCTGGGAATTACCGCTGTGGGACGAATATCAAGAGCAGATCAAAAGCCCCTTCGCCGACATGGCCAACGTCGGCGGTCGCGAAGGCGGCACCATTACCGCAGCCTGCTTCCTGTCCCGTTACACCAAGAAATTTCACTGGGCGCATCTCGACATCGCCGGCACCGCCTGGGTGTCGGGCGAGAACAAGGGCGCCACCGGCCGGCCAGTGCCGCTGCTCACGCAATACTTGCTCGATCGCGCGGCCGAACTGGAAAAGACTAAGCGCGCGGTATGACCCTATGACGCGGGTGGACTTCTATCTCCTCTCCGATGCCGCCTCCCTGGGGCGCGAGCGGATCGCCTGCCGGCTGGCCGAGAAGGCCTATCAGCTCGGCCATCGCGTGTACATCCATGCGGAGTCCAGCGACCTGGCGCGTCGCCTCGACGACCTGCTATGGACCTTTCGCGCTGGCAGTTTTGTACCGCATGCGTTATTCCCCTGCGACGCAAGCCACGTCCCGCCGGTGCTCATCGGCCATAACGATGCTCCAGCGGACAGTCACGACGTGCTCATCAATCTGGCCACCGAGGTGCCCACCTTCTTCAGTCGCTATGAGCGCGTGGCCGAGGTCATCGACCAAGACGAGCAGCGCAAGCGGGCCGGTCGGGAAAGGTTTCGTTTTTACCGCGATCGGGGGTATGCTCTCGAAACCCACCCCCTTTCCGGACAGAACAACGATGGGTGATGGTTACGACAAAACGGGACCAGGCGAAGAAAGCGCTGCCGAACACATACCGGTGCTGCGCGACATCGTGCATCCCGGCGATGAGGATGACCTGCCGGTGCTTAAACCCAGCGCTGTGGTGGACGCCCATAGCGACGCCTCCGGTGACATGACGGCGGAACAACTCGCCGCCTTTCGCGACGCCCTGCAACTGACCATCAGTCGCGAACTGGACTACGCCATCGAAGGTGCGGTGTATGAGCGCCTGCAATCGGCCATGGAAGAGGTGGCACAAAGCATCAAGACGCGCGTGCGAGAGCAGCTGGACCAAATGCTACCCGAAATCATTCAAGCGGCCGCGCGCGGAGAATCTCAGCAGCGTCCCACTCAACAATGATGTCTCAGTCCAACTCGACAACCCGGCGCCGATCGGCGCGGCGCGACAGCGTGTCGTTGTCAGCCGCGCTAGACAGTATTCATTATTGATTTTCTACGGTTCTTCTATCCATGAACAAAAGTTACGCCCCTCACGCCATTGAGCAACACTGGTATCAAACCTGGGAACAAGCCGGTTACTTCGCACCGCAAGGTCAAGGCGAGCCCTATTGCATTATGATTCCGCCGCCCAATGTGACGGGCCGCTTGCACATGGGACATGCCTTCCAGGACACGATCATGGACGCATTGATCCGCTATCAACGCATGAACGGGCGTAACACCTTGTGGCAGCCCGGTACCGATCATGCCGGTATCGCCACGCAGATGGTGGTGGAACGCCAGCTCGCCTCCCAGGGTAAGAGCCGCCACGATCTCGGTCGCGAGGCCTTTCTCGATGCGGTGTGGAAATGGAAAGACGCATCCGGAGGCACTATCACCCGCCAACTGCGCCGCCTCGGCGCCTCTCCGGATTGGTCGCGCGAGCGTTTCACCATGGACGAGGGGCTGTCCGAAGCGGTGCGTGACGTGTTCGTACGGCTCTACGAAGAAGGTCTGATCTATCGTGGCAAACGGTTAGTGAACTGGGACCCGGTACTGCACACCGCCGTGTCCGATCTCGAAGTGATCTCCGAAGAAGAGAACGGCCATCTATGGCATATGCGCTATCCGCTCGCCGACGGCGGCGGGCACCTGATCGTCGCCACCACCCGGCCTGAGACCCTGCTGGGCGACACAGCCGTAGCGGTGCATCCCGAGGACGAACGTTACAAACATCTCATCGGCAAACAAGTGCAACTGCCGCTGACAGATCGTTTGATTCCCATCATCACCGATGATTATGTCGACCCCGCCTTCGGCACCGGCTGCGTGAAAATCACCCCCGCACATGACTTCAACGACTATCAGGTGGGGCAGCGTCACGACCTACCGATGATCAACATCTTCACCAGCGACGCGCGCATCAATGAAGCGGCGCCCGAACAATACTTCGGCCTCGACCGTTTCGAGGCGCGCAAGCGCGTGGTCGCCGATCTGGACGCCGCCGGTCTGCTCGAAGAGATCAAACCGCACAAACTCATGGTGCCGCGCGGCGATCGTTCGGGCGCGGTGATCGAACCCTTTCTCACCGATCAGTGGTATGTGAAGGCGGGTACACTGGCCCAGCCGGCGATCGAGGCCGTCGAGAGCGGCGCCATTAAGTTCGTGCCCGACAATTGGAAAAACACCTATTTTGAATGGATGCGCAACATCGAAGATTGGTGCATCTCGCGCCAAATCTGGTGGGGCCATCGCATCCCGGCCTGGTACGACGAGCAGGGCAATGTCTACGTCGCGCACAACGCGGAAGCCGCTCATGCACAAGCACGTACGCGACATGGCAGGGATATCGATCTGCATCAGGACGAGGACGTGCTCGACACGTGGTTCAGCTCGGCACTGTGGCCGTTTTCCACTCTGGGTTGGCCGCAACAAACGCCGGAGCTGCAAACCTTCTATCCCAGCAGCGTGCTGGTCACCGGCTTCGACATCATCTTCTTTTGGGTGGCGCGCATGATCATGATGGGGCTGAAGTTCACCGGCGAAGTGCCGTTCCGCGAGGTCTACATCCACGGCTTGGTGCGCGACGCCCATGGCCAGAAGATGTCGAAATCGAAAGGCAATGTGCTCGACCCGATCGATCTCATCGACGGTATCACGCTCGAAGAATTAGTAGAAAAACGTACCACGGGCCTAATGCAACCGGAAATGGCGAAAAAGATCGCGCAGACCACGCGTAAAGATTTTCCCAACGGTATCGCCGCCTACGGCACCGACGCCCTGCGTTACACTTTCGCCTCGCTGGCGTCCACCGGCCGCGACATCAAGTTCGATTTGGGCCGCATCGAGGGCTACCGTAATTTCTGCAACAAGATCTGGAATGCCTCGCGTTATGTGCTCATGAATACCGAGGGTCAAGACTGCGGATTAAGCGGCGAGGTGGAACTCAGCCTTGCCGACCGCTGGATACACTCGCGCCTGCAGGTCATCACGCGCCAGGCGCGCGAAAATTGCGAGGCCTATCGCTTCGATCTCATGGCACAAACGATTTACGAATTCACCTGGAACGAATTCTGCGATTGGTATCTGGAACTCAGCAAACCGGTGCTCAACGCCGAGGACAGCAGCGACGCGGCGCGACGCGGCACGCGTCGCACGCTGGTTGAAGTATTGGAGTGCATATTACGCCTGGCCCATCCCTTGATGCCTTACATCAGCGAAGAAATCTGGCAGCGCGTCGCGCCGCTGGCGGGGAAACAAGGCGAGACGATTATGTTGCAGCCCTACCCGCTTGCCGATGACTCGCTCATCGATCACGCCGCCAGCGAAGAAATGCGATGGGTGATGGAATTTATCCTCGGGGTGCGCAAGATCCGCGGCGAGATGAACATTGCGCCGCGCAAACCCTTGCCGGTACTGCTGCAAAACTGGAGCGAGCAAGATCGGCGCCGCGTCGAGTCTACACGCAGCTACAGCCGTTTTCTGTGCGTACTGGAATCCATCACTTTCCTCAGCCCCGAGCAATCCGCGCCGGAATCCGCCACCGCCCTGGTCGGCGAAATGAAAGTACTGATCCCGATGGCGGGTCTCATCGATAAGGACGCGGAACTGGAGCGCCTTGCCAAGGAAATCACCCGCCTCGAAGGCGATATGCAACGGGCGAGCACCAAGCTGGCCAATCCCAGCTTCGTGGAACGCGCGCCCACACAGGTGGTCGCCAAGGAAAGACAGCGCCTGGATGAAATGCGCTCGGCGCTAGAAAAACTCTCACAGCAGCATCGCCATATCCAAGCTTTGTGACCCAGCGCGGCAGGTGGCGCGGTTCAAGCAGTATGACCGATGGGCTCGTCCGCCTGATCTAAACGTTCCAAACGGTAACCATGTTGGTAAATCGCGCTCAAACGCCAGCCGTTATCGGGGATGAAACCCAGCTTGCTACGCACACGACTGATATGGGTATCCACAGTACGGGTGTTCAAATCGGCACGCTGGCCCCATACGCTCTCCATGAGAT
Source organism: uncultured Chromatiaceae bacterium (assembly GCA_945787555.1). Taxonomy (GTDB): domain Bacteria; phylum Pseudomonadota; class Gammaproteobacteria; order DRLM01; family DRLM01; genus CALZJG01. The sequence goes on from CALZJG010000034.1 coordinate 7,898, forward strand.
GTTTGCGCGACAACAAGCGGCCCACGTTGCGTAACAAAAACGCCGCCAAATCGAATTCCTTATGCGTTAGCTCATAAACTTCATCGTCACGGGTAATGGTGCGGCGCGCCAAATCTAAAGTATAGGGACCAATTTCGATAAGCTTGCTGTTTTCCGCTTGGACCTTGGCGCGTCGTCCTAATGCGGTGATGCGCGCTAACATTTCCAGCGGTTTGACCGGCTTGGACATGTAATCGTCGGCGCCCTGCTCCAAGGCATGCACGATGTCCTGTTCGCTGTCACGCACGGTGATGAAGATCACGGGAATCTGCCAATCGAGATTCTCGCGTACCCAGCGCAATACTTCATCACCATTAATATCCGGCAACATCCAATCGAGGATCAGCAAGTCATAACTGTCCTTGGCGACGGCATTCAGGAAGGACTCACCCGTAGAGAATCGGGTGCAGACGTGACCGGAAGCCTCCAACCAGACTTGCATATGCTGAGCTTGAATCACATCGTCTTCAAGTAACGCGATACGCACCGTGTCTCCCCTCTCCTCGCAGCGAATACTTATTTAAGCGACGGGTATTTTCTCACAATTTTCAACCTAGGGGAGGCCCTTGAATGAAACAATACAAGAAAAGTCTTTTTATTTAATTAACATACACTTATATGGCATCTAAGCCTGCCTGCCGAGGGGTGCAGCCCACTAACGCGTCGAAGGCCTGACCTCCCACCCCAGCAAAACCCGGTTACCCGTGTGAATTCTTGTTAAGACTCGGAATGCGGTGTTGTATCCTACCAGCCGCATCTTTAGTGTATGCCTCATAATGCAGCGCCCTGGCACAGCATCTTATGCGGTCTGACATGAAGTGGCGCAGCGTAAAAAAGCACATAGATTAACTACCAACAGAAAGAGGGACAGACTCATGAACATAACTCGCTTGGGCCTCTTGGCCCTGGGCGCGGCGCTGATGGCGACCAGCGTGCAAGCCGAAACCCTGGATGATCGCTGGTACATTTCACCGGGGGTAAGTTACATCATCGCCGATGACGACCGTCTGGTCGATGATGATGTTGGGTTCCAGCTCGGCATAGGCAAAACGGTCAGCGAGCATTGGAATATCGAGCTCAACGCCGTTTATGATGAATTAGACTTGGAAAGCGGCATTATTGATGAATTCAGACAAGCCGGCGCGAGCCTGGACGGCCTGTTCTTCCTGCATCGCCAACGTCATTTCGCCCCTTACCTCGGCATCGGCGCGGGTGCGTTGCGCACGACCTACTTCAAGAGAAGCAATACCAACGCCATGGCCAATGTCGGAGTCGGCTTCATGAGCCAGCTCAACGACCACGGTTTGGCCTTGCGCGCCGATGCGCGCTATCGCATGGATTACGATAACGATAATGTCGCCTTGGAAAGCCGTTTCGGTGATTGGTTGATCACGCTAGGCCTGGCATTGCCCTTCGGAGACAAACCCAAAGCGGCGCCCAGCGACGCTGACAACGACGGCGTAGCCGACAGCATGGACCGTTGCCCCGGCACACCCGCCCGCCTCAAGGTCGATGCGCGCGGCTGCGAAATCGACAGCGACGGCGATGGTGTGGGCGATAGCCTAGATCGCTGCCCCACCACGCCGACCGGCGCCAAGGTGAATGCTCAGGGCTGCGAACTCGACAGCGACTTCGATGGCGTGGTCGACAGCAAGGACCGTTGTCCCACCTCGCCCGTTGGCGCCAAGGTGAATGCTCAGGGCTGCGAACTCGACAGCGACGGCGATCGCGTGGTCGACAGCAAGGATCGTTGCCCGAACACACCCGCCGGCACCAAGGTCGATGCTCAGGGCTGCGAACTCGACGGCGATGGCGATCGCGATGGCATAGTCGACAGTAAAGATCGCTGCCCCAACACGGCCGCCGGCGCCAAAGTGGACAGCAAGGGCTGCGAACTGAAAGCCGTGATCTCGCTGCAAGGCGTCAAATTCGCTAACAACTCCGCGGAACTGACAGTGACATCACAATCCGTGCTGAACGAAGCGGCCGCCACTTTGCGCCTCAACCCCGAGCTCAAGGTGGAAGTGGCGGGTCATACGGACAACCGTGGCGCCCGCGCCTACAACGTGTCGTTGTCCCAACGACGCGCCGAAAGTGTCATGAACTACTTAATCAGCAAAGGCGCTTCGGCCACCAAGCTCAGCGCCAGGGGCTACGGTCCCGACCAGCCACAGGCCGACAATGCCACCGCGCAAGGTCGTGCCGCCAACCGCAGGGTGGAGCTGCGCATATTGGCTGGCAGATAAGCATCTTTCTTGCTTAGAGGGGGCGGCTCAGACCGCCCCCTTTTTTACTTCCGACACGCTCACCGACACTTGCCGAGCCGCCACAACGACCGGTTATTCCGCTATGCTCATCGTCTAGCGCAGAGAACATCCGCCCAGTATCCTTGTCAGGCGCCAGCTCTGCGCATCAAAATGGACTGTGCACACAAGGAACCCCACCATGAAAGCAACACTGCGCTATCGTTCTTGTTTCGCTACGGCGCTGATCTGCACCGCCATGAGTACCGCCATCTGGGCAGAAGAGGACATAACCACTGCCATGAGCGGCCCTGTCGCCCGCGCCGTATTCACCAACGGCATTAACGATCGTGAGCCGGTGGACGATGTCACTCAAGTGGGCATTGATGTGAACCAGATATTTTTTTTCACGGAGCTGCGCGGCATGGCCGGGCAGACCGTGTCCCATCGCTGGGAATATAACGGCGCGGTAATGGCTGAAGTGCCATTCAATGTCGGCGCGCCGCGTTGGCGCGTTTGGTCCAGCAAGAAGCTGGTCCCGGCTTGGACCGGTGAGTGGCAGGTTTCGGTCATAGACGCCAACGGCAACAACGTCGGCAGTAGAAGTTTCAATTACGGCGCGCCATAACAGGCAGCACCTTGCCAGACATGAATAGCAGCGCTCGCCGAATACAGCGAGCGCTGCTTTCCTATCTATTTAGCCCATGTTGACCGCGTAGGGCAAAGAAACCACATCACTATAGTGACGGTAGGAAGGCGCGCGGTCATGAAAGAGATCGCCGACACTTTCGGCCATACGATTGATCACCGCATGCACATCCGTCAGAAACGGGTAGCGCTCACCGCGGTGTGAACACGCCGGCCCCACTTGTTGCAAATCCATGGGCAATGCGTGACCAGCAATTTTCGCTAAGGCGCGTGTGGTTAACATATAACAATGTTGTATTCCATGCTCGCGGCAATAGGAGAATGCTGCATCAAACAATACATGCAGAATTTCTGCTGTGCGACGGCGCTTTCCCAGCTCTGCCTCGGCCCAGGCCAGATTGGCCCGTGGGTCTGTGCACTTCTCGCTATAACAAGGCACCATTCTGCCCTGCAAACGACGCCGATAATGGCCCACCATGCACAAGCGGGAAATTTCTGCGCTAGATCCGCTGAGCGCACGGCCAGCGTCGTCGAGGGTGGTACGGTTTTCGATGGGCAAACGCCCGCTACGTGGCAACACGATGCGCATGGTCGCCACCCAACGGCCGCTATCACGCGCGCGCACCAGGAAATGAGCTGCATTCGCATCCCATTCGTCTTTTTCCTCGCCATCCGGGTAATCTTCGGGGTTTTCGTAGCCCGTTTCGGTACAGAAGACTTGATATCTCAACTTGAAATGGATGCGACGTGCCTGCTCTTGATCCGCTAGAAAGACTTCAAAGTGTTCGCTGGGCATGCTTCGATTCCTTGCTGGTTGTCCCTTACGCTAATGCCTATTAACTTTGCGCCATAATGGCGCCAGCTCAAGCCGAATCAAGGTGAGTTCACAAATATTTACATCCGTCGGCCACACAGCTCGATTACAGCGGCCCGCACTCTGCTTTCCCATCCGCAATCTATTCAGGGCCTCCGTTATTCATGCATAAACATTGGCGCAAACCTAGTCCTGCGGGCGATCTCCGCCGCATAACAACGGCCTGCACTGCTCGGTAACAACTATTAACAACAATCAACTTGATTCAAAAAGGCAGACTCACATCTCCCGCAATCTTCTAGTGCAGCGGCGCCCCCCACTCGCTGCACTCACACCTGCTATTGATGGCTGTCATTGCCGCCTTGAACAGTGTGTCTTAGTTGTGGGTCAGTACTAGTCGAAACCGTCTCACTCCTCTGCGTCCCCGCAACATGAAGAGACGGAGTCTTGCCCGTTGCTGGAAATGCAAATAACATACCAATAATAAAAACTAATAACAATCATTAGGTTATCACCCACCCTCCGCAGCCCGCCCCTGAATGCGTCGCCAATCGGTGACACCTTTCTAATCAGCCATTTAAGTCCTTTGTTTCTCAATGCAAAAATATGTCGCCTATTGGAGACAGCGCGAGCGGTGCCAGCCTAATTCCTAGCAATTTACTCAGGTATAACTGATGACTGGCTAAGCGACACGCCGCATGCAGCAAAATAAGCCCGCTCAACCTCGGGTACACGCCAAACCAAACCCTCTCCCTTATAATATGACGTTCACTCAGATCAGCCGTCATGAGGGAATTAATGTCTCGATTCCGCGTAGCGCCCTCATCTGACCCGTTCCCCGAGGTCAATACGAACTACGCCTACCTTCGGCATTCGGATGCTAAGTTATGAACCGTCGCCGACTGAAGTCAGTGTATCTTTATGGGCCGAAGTCATTCCTCACCTTAGTGTTGGTGGGCTTTGCCGTTGTCACCTTGCCGCTGGCCGCCGCCCTTATCTATGCCGCTGTTTATCTGGATCGCTTGGCCAATGAGAGCCAGCGCACGGTTTACCAGGCCGTGCAAACCACTCAAAGCGGGCACAGCTTAATGAGTCAGCTGACCGCCATGGAGCGCACTGCGCGTCAATACCAAGTTTTGGGCGATGCGGCGCTATTGACTGCTTATAATGAGCAACACCGGCGCTTTCAAGACAGCCTCAGCCAGCTGGCGGATATTGCCTCCGAGCGAGCTATCGTCGCCCAGTTGCAAACTCTCGCCAGCCAGGAAACAAGCCAATACGACACGCTGTCCCAGCAACCTCCTCGCTCCGAAGCGAATACAACCGCCATCGCTGAATTCGCCACCCTCAACAACATCGCACAGTCGACCGTGAATCAAAGTGCGGATATGATTGATCGCCATGTTGACGCCATGCAACAAACCACTTCGCAGGCACAACAAGTGTTCCTATGGCTGGCGCTGGCTTTGGTCCCGGGCGCCCTGTTGTTTGCGGGTGTTTTCACTGTGCTGGTCGCCCGCCCCATCAAGCAGATCGATCGTGCGATTCGTCGCTTAGGTGCAGGTAATTTCGCCGGCGCCATCCATGTGACGGGCCCGCAAGACCTTGAATATCTTGGGCGCAGGCTGGATTGGCTGCGTGAAAGATTGTTGGATCACGAACGCCAAAAGAATCGCTTCATTCGCCATGTGTCACATGAATTGAAAACGCCGCTCACCGCTTTGCGCGAGGGCGCGGAACTGTTGGCCGACGAGGTGGTCGGAGATCTGCTCAGCGAGCAAAAAGAAGTGGTAGCAATATTGCGTCAAAATAGCCTAAGGCTGCAAAAATTGATCGAGGACTTGTTGCAGTTCAGCCAAGCCGAAATGCAACTCCCGCTCATCACACACAGGCCGGTGGCGCTTGACCAGATAGTGCGCCGAGTACTTGAGGATCACAAACTCAGTATCACCTCCAAAGGCATTCAACTGAAAAGCGATCTGACGAATACCGTTATCATGGGTGACGAGGAAAAACTAAGAATCATCGTCGATAACCTGATTTCCAATGCCATCAAGCATTCACCCATAGGCGGCACGGTGCGTATCCATTTGCATGGCGCTACCGATACGGTCATATTAGACATCACAGACAGCGGCCCGGGCATCAACGCCGACGAGGCTGAGCGAATTTTCGAAGCCTTTTATCAAGGCTCCAGCGCCAGTGACGGTTATGTGAAGGGATCGGGTTTAGGCTTATCCATTACCCGGGAACATGTCTTGTCTCATCAAGGACAGATAGAAGCCCTCACCGACACCGACGAGGGGGCGCATTTCCGCGTCACATTGCCGACATCAGAACAAGGTAGCCGTGCAGATGCCGCGTAATTTCTTACTCTTGTTTGCCATCTGCCTGGCGACGGCGGGCTGCGTCAACCTAGGGCGTATGGTGCCGCAACCCGAGGCCACGCCGGCACCTGTACGACCACACAGCGCCACCGAACCCTCGCCGGACGAGGCGGCAATGCGCGACGTAGCCTGGTTACTGGATTATTACCAGCACATCACCCGGCAATCGCGCGCCTCGTTGGAGAACAAATTCAGGCAAGCACGGCGGGAATTGGATGACCGCCCCAGTCCACGCCATCAACTGCGTCTGGCTATGCTCGTCGCCACACCCGGCACGCGTTATCATAACCACGCTCAGGCCACGTCATGGCTACAAGACATCATTAAGGACGAGCAGCAAAACAGCACCTTGCGCGATTTTGCGTTGTTACTCCACGACTCGTTGGACCGTCAACAGCAAGATCGCGCCAAGCTGAACACACTCAATGCGCGCATTAAGGATTTGCAGTCCAATAATCAAACACTGCAAGAACAATTGGACGCGCTCAAGGCCATAGAAAAAAGCCTCTTCGAGCGCGACAAAATCGAGGATACGACCAAGAAATGAATGCCACCAAACCGAAAATTCTGCTAATCGATGACGATCCAGGCTTGCTGCGTCTGATTTCCATCCGCCTTAACGCCGCCGGTTACGACGTCGTCCCCATGGAGAGCGGCGAAAAAGCGCTGGCTCATCTATCACTGCACCGCCCACAAGTGGTGGTGACCGACTTACGCATGAACGGCATGGACGGCATGGCGGTGTTTGACGCCGTGCATCAACGCAATCCCGCTTTGCCCGTCATCATACTCACTGCGCACGGCACTATTCCGGACGCCGTAGCCGCCACCAATCGTGGTGTGTTCGGCTTTCTGACCAAGCCGTTCGACAGCAAAATGCTGCTCGAACAAATCGACAAGGCATTGCATGTCAGCGGCAGTAATCAAGAAATCCATCACGTCAACAAGGAACAAAACAACAGTTGGCGCCGTGAAATCATCACACGCAATCCGGCTCTAGAGGATGTGCTGCAACAAGCCAAGCTGGTGGCGGAAAGCGACACCAGCGTACTCATCCACGGCGAGAGCGGCACGGGCAAAGACTTGCTGGCGCGCGCCATCCACCGCGCTAGCCCGCGCTGTGATCGTCCTTACGTAGCTATCAATTGCACGGCCATACCCGAGCCGTTGCTGGAATCGGAGCTGTTCGGCCATAGCAAGGGCTCTTTCACTGGTGCCACGCGTCAGCACAAAGGTCTCTTCCAAGCCGCCGATGGCGGCA
>CALZJG010000035.1 GCA_945787555.1 uncultured Chromatiaceae bacterium
CAAGGCCAGTTCTACATTCGAAACCTGCCAGGGCTTCTCAATGCCCAATATCTGGGCGTATAGATCTTTGTCTCTCATAGGGGATTACGCTAACCTACCCACCTGATTTGGGGAAGAGCCCTTTGTTCTATTTACAGCATAGTGTATTTGAGGGGGCAACGGATTGAATACTGAGCTAAGCTCAAATGGCGCCTTTCGCTGACACCTGCCGTTCTCGGTGGCGAGGTCAAATGCCCGCAACGGGTCGGCAAGCGCCCCATGCTGAGATGAACCAAACTTGTGCTTCCCTACTCACTATGGAGGAAGCACACCATGGAACACAATCAAGGCATTCTAAATGGCACTGCGCACCATGTTCCTTGGAACAAGGATCGCCTGATCGGACCAAAGCCCCCATTGAAGCTTCGAGAAATCTGGGCCATACGGATCGGGCGACAACTGGCCAAGCGCACCAGAGATCTTGCTCTATTCAACCTAGCCATCGACAGTAAACTCCGGGGATGCGATCTGGTCAAGCTCCATGTACGGGATGTCGCGCACGGCGGAAAGGCGCTTTCGCGGACCACTGTCATGCAACAGAAAACCGCGCATCCGGTGAAGTTTGAGTTGACCGACCAGACCCGAGAGGCAGTTGAGGCATGGATAGCCAAAGCGCAACTCACTTCGGGTCAATTCCTGTTTCCGAGCCGGATGCGGCAGTCTCCGCCTATTTCGACGCGACAATACGCTCGCATTGTCAAAAAGTGGATGACTCTAGCCGGCTTGGCTCCTGGGAACTATGGGACGCACACGCTGCGTCGCACTCAAGCCACGTTGATTTATCGGCGAACAAAGCATTTTCGAGCCGTTCAACTGCTACTTGGGCACGCTAAACTGGAAAGCACAGTCAGATATTTTGGAATAGAGGTCGATGATGCACTGGAGATGTCCGAGCAAACCGAAGATTAAGACCATCACAACCCCGGCAAGCGGCCGCGACCGATCGGTCGCTTGCCGCTCATGAGCGGACATTCGTGGTAGAAGCTATACTGTTCATGAATACGGCATAGATAAGGATTCGAACATACCTGCGGCAAGGATTGCCGAATGGGAGCTGTACCGGGATACAAACGCCATCAGCCGGAACAAGCTCTTCTCTACCTTATCACTGAAAGGTATCAACTAGCGTTAATCGCTCTCATGGAACGGCAGGGCAACCCTCTGCCAGGTTATGTGCAGAAAGAGTTTGAGGATGACCTCAAATGCGGCCGTCTTTAGCATGGGTTCCTGCGGGCGCGCTGTGACACCTGCTTAGTCGGACGCCTGTGGACTTTGGTTGCAAACGCCGAGGATATGCGGTGCGCCGCATAACGGCGGTTTCTGTATCAACTGCGGCGCGCGACGCATGGTCGAAAGCGCGGCCTCAGTTAGCGGCACAGTCGTTCGAGCTTTTTGCGTTCATCCGCTCTCGCCGCCACCACGGCATGCAGCGAGCTGGCGGGGCCCAGGTGGCAAGACACCGGGAGGAGAAGGCCATTTGAATTTCCTATACTCGACCAATTCATGTTTCCTATTCTCGGAGCATATCTATCAGTGATTGCACCAAAAAAGGGTGAATCACAAATGAACACGCCAAAACGTAGACTCGGCTGGTTAAGCATTGTGTGCTTGGCGATACTCAGTGCGTGCGGAGGTGGGGGCAATGACAATGTATCCCTCCCCGGAACCATTCAGCTTGCACAAACCTCTTATGACGCCACCGAAGGGAGAGTCGTCAATATCTTCGTCACCCGCAGCGGTGGTAGCTCTGGTGTCGTAAGCGTGGACTTTGCGGTCGCGGACGGAACCGCTGTAGAAGGTTCGGACTATACGGTGGTGAATGGCATATTAAGTGGAACATTAACTTATGCCGATGGTCTCGCAGGTAACCAAACCATTAGTATCGCCCTAACCGATGACAATACGGCAGAAAGCACAGAGTCGTTTACTGTGACTATGAGCAATGTCTCAAGGGCAACCCTTGGTCCAAATTCATCAGCCACCGTTAACATCATCGACAATGATACGGCGGCACTCTCCGCGTTTGGCGCAATCACCGCGTTGAGCAGTGCCACGGTCAATGGCATCCGCTACGACACGAATGCCGCCAACGTAATCATCAATGGGCTGCCGGCCAATGTATCGGACCTTGAGCTGGGACAGGTCGTCGCGCTAGAGGGTGAAGCCAACTTTAGTGAAGCGACGGGTAGAGCCGACGAGATTGGCTATTTCGCGTCGGTTATTGGCCCGCTTGAGACGATCGATGCGACACTCGACCGGTTGATGGTCATGGGTCAGACGGTTTTGACGAATGCGAATACCGTGTTTGACCCAAGTATCGATCCAGATACGTTTGCCGGCCTGACGCTGGGTGCAATCACACAGATCAGCGGATATCGCAACGCCACTGGAGACATTGTGGCAATGCGCGTAGCGCCGGATACCGCGAGCACCGGCGTGCAGCTCATCGGGACAGTTGCTGGACTGGACCTCACGAATATGTTGTTTACTGTCAACCAACTCACCGTTGACTATGGCAGCGCCACCCGCATTGATCTTCCCACTGGGATGCCGGCTAACGGGCTGCTCGTGATAGTTCGCGGATCATTGACGAACGGCATCTTGGTGGTGGACGAGATCGCAAGCATCGCCAACTTGGCGGCCGCGCCGGAAGAGCGGGTTCGCCTCGAGGGCATCGTCACGCGCTTTGCCTCAGCCACCGACTTTGATCTCAATGGTTTTCCGATCACGCCCAATTTGAGCACTGGCTACGTCAATGGTGGTGTCGGTAATCTTCAATCCGATGCAGAAATCACCGTCGACGGAGAAGTCAGCTCCGGGGGTGACACTGTATTGGCCAGCCAGATTACGTTCGGTCGTCCGGTTAACGACAGAACGACGTTGACATTCGATTTCGATAACTTCATCAACATCTCGGTGCTCGGTCTCTCCAAGGTCACGGTAGCGCAAGCAGCCGACTTTTTGGTTGAGGTCACTGCCGATTCGGAGATTATCAACAACGTGCAGGTGACCCAGAGCGGTGACACAGTCAGTTTTGGCAACAACAACACCCAAATGCTCAACGCCGTTGTCACGATGCCGCTGCTGAACCGAATCGACGTGGGAGCTGATGCGTTAGCCAACGTCACGCTCAAGGATTTCGATCAAATGCAAATGACGGTCAACCTTGGGAGCGTAAGTGGTTTGCGAGGCGAAGGGCTCATAATCGGTGATTTGGCGGCTACTGTGTCCGGCGTGAGTTTCCTGGATTTTGGCAGCATTCGACCGATTGGCAACGCCAACATCGATATCAGCGGCGTCAGTCAAGCGACCCTCAATATGGAGGTGGGATCCAGCTTGACGGGATCGGTACGGACTGGCCAAGGAACGGGCAACTCTGCTCTCTTTTACTACGGCACCAATGTCAGGGTAAACGTTACCACTGATGCCTCCTCGTCAATTACACGGCTCGGCGACACGCGACCTTGAGGTATCAGGAGTTCTTCGCGAATGTCCGGATCGGATCGACTTCTGCCTAGTCGCTTTCGGCCAGAGCCGGGCATTCAGCAATGCGGATATGTAAGTGAACACCAGAGAAAACAAACCCCACCGAAGCGGGGTCTGCTACCGATACCGATACCGATACCGATACCGATACCGATACCGATACCGATACCGATACCGATACCGAATACCTATTAGCTGGCGCGTTTTCGACGGCTGAATCCAAGTCCGGCTAGGCCGAGTCCGAGCAGAGCGAGGCTGGCGGGTTCGGGGACAGTCAAAACCTCGAAGGCCATGTCCCTGTCCAGTTCGGCCCACGGACCCAGGTGAGGGTTGCTGCCAGGGCTGGGTGGGTTAGTGGTAACTGCAAAATCTAGATTTTGCACAGAGCTTTCATGCCAGCCCCAGACATTTCCATTGGAAGGTGTACCGAACTGGCCGGCATTCCAGGCGAAGTCCACCCAGTAGATCTCTCCAGCCACCTCATCCCACGTTCCACCTAGGAAATCCGGGCCAGGGGTACCCTCTACCCTGAGCCAGTACTCGTAGACATTTTCCCCGCCAGCTGTGGTGCCAAAAAGGTCTTCCTCGACGTCAAAGATAGCGGAGAAGTAGTTTCCGTCACGAGGCGTGGAGTATGGGAAGGGGCCTCCGTTACCGCAGCCGGCATCGCCGATCGGGCAATCTTGGTGGAAGCTCATCTCGAATCTTACGGCCCGCTCAACGCCCTGGCCCGTATCCCATTCCTGACCAGTAGTGGGATCGGTTAGGTACGAACCCCACCAGTGGAAGCCCGTTATTGGCCGGCCATCAGATCGAAAGTCGTCTGCCACGACCGGGCCGTTGCTGCGATGCATTGAAAGCTGATCGGTGCCCTGATCCATATCTGGTAACTGAGACCACTTAACCTCGTATGGGGGTACCAGCGGCGTCGCCTGCGTAACCCCAGTGTAGGCGAGCAAGAAACATACTGTTACGAAAGTAAACTTTCTCATTTTATGGCTCCTTTCCCTTGTGCCTGAAGATATTCCCTTGTGCGCGAAGAGTTTCAGTTCGTAGGCGCCAATAAATACCATGCAAATATCATGCATATTAATAAAATAACCGAATTATCCGTAAATTACGTTCAGACCGTCTGGCGCTGAAAGGAGAGGATGTAAAGAGTTTCGACAGTTTGTTGGGCGGCTAACGAACCTCCGGCAATGATAAGATCGCGGCCCTACCCCGGGGGGGGGGCTCCGCAGACATCCAATCGCATCACATCGATCAGTAGAGCTGGGCCTCACTGTCTAGCACTCGGGTGTAAGTCCTGATGAACAAGCCTGTTGCTTTGGCCTGCCGTCGGCGCTCATGGTGGTTATCTGTTGTGGGTCAGTCTCAGTCGAGGTCAGGTTGAGCCGAAATGTCTGCTTTCCATGCCTAAGGGTGGCGGGGCGTGATTCTGCCAGGTCCTTCTATTTTGGTGTTCACAAGAAGAACAGAATCGTGAAATAGTGACTAATGCTACCCGCGAGTACGAATAGATGCCAGATCCCGTGGCACCAGGGGTACCAGTGGTCAAGGACGAAGAACACGATGCCGGACGTGTAGAAAATCCCACCCACCAGCAGCCAGCGAAAGCCCGCCGGCGGCAGAGCGGCAAGCGAGTCCAGGGCGAACAGGCAGAGCCAACCCATGACGAGATAGATAATGATTGGTATGACTCTTAATCCCTTGGAGGGTAGTGCATCCAATACGATCCCCAACAGCGCCAGACCCCAGATCGTGCCGAACAGCCACCAACCTACGCTGTCCTTCAGCACTACCAGTGTGAACGGAGTGTAGGTTCCTGCGATCAGCAGGTAGATAGCCTGGTGGTCCAGTACGCGGAATACCCGTTTCGCCTGGCCGGCCAAACCGTGATAGAGGGCGGAGATGAGATAGAGCAGGAGCAGGGTGAAACCGTAGACACTGTAACTCACGATCTTGTTGGTATCTCCATCCATTGCTGCAAAAGTAACGAGCAGCGCGCCGCCGGTGAGCGCGAGAGCCGCGCCGATCAGGTGGCTGATGCTGTTGAACCGTTCGCCTTTATGCATACCATCAACTCCATGGACATGGTCACTTCGGGTCGAGGCTGTAAAAGGAGTGTGGATGGTGTTCGGGTGGCTAAATGTTCCGGGTGGCTGTGGATCCATTATCCAGGCGTTCCGGCGGTTACGGCAAGCGTCGGTCGCCAACTACGATGACCTAGGGACCGAACTTTAGTCTATCGCTCTGTATGTAGATGGCTGCGCCGAATCGGTAACGGCTGATTATGGCTTGATGGTGAATGAGTGTATTGAATAAGTACCGATATATAGCTAAGTCTTGTGTCGGTCGTGGAATTCGGGGTATGCCTCGGGCGGCCCCTGACGCCGATGAGACCCGGCTGACCGCAGAAGTCCTGTTCAAGCTCTATTAGAACATCAAGTTATCGGCGGCTTTCATCAAGGAACTGGATCACGCCGGGCGGGGGGCGAAGGAAGATATCGCCAACGTGCAATTGGAGCTGATCTTTCAAGTCCGCTGCGCGATGCGTGCGTAGTCCATACTCCTCACCAACGGCGCTCTGTCATGTCGGGGCGCCGTTTTTTGGTCGCCTGTCAACTGTCCGTCGGGCGTTATCCCGCCTGACGTGGGCATTGCCCGACGTCAAGGGCAGTTGCTCACCATTAAGGTCGGCGGCTCCAAGGAGAAGGCAAAGGGTGCCGCTCGCTTCAAAGTATTTTGTCCGAGGATGTAGCGGGTGTTGCCGGGAAACACGGCGGCCTCGACGTTCTTGAAGGTGCAGTCCTCGCCGATGCTCACCGAGGCGATACGATAGACGGGCACAACTTGTTTGCTCCCGTCTGCCATGGTGCCTCTCAAATCCTTAACGTAGACGGCGGCACCATTGGCGCGCAGTATCGTCAACGTCGCTTCATTGATGGTGGTGTAGCTGGAGCCTGTGTCCACCATCATGTCCACCTCGCCATAGCCGTTGAGATAACCGTTCACATAGAAAGTGGAGGCGGAGGTGATGCGCATGGGGATTTCCTCGCCGAAGCGACCCGCGTGGACCGGACTCCAAGCGAGTGTCAGCAGGATAGCCAGTATGGAAACTTTCACCATGCACCTCGCGTGGATGTGTCCGTCAAGTTGATGTCGCATTACTATTTACGGCAAACACCATGCCACTTCGTGGTTGATGTGCGTCTCTGCCATCAAGTTTACCGTCTCAATTCGGCGACATCTGTTAAATCAAATTTATCATAGTGTTGTTGTGAGGCAGTGCGCTAATGTCTCTACGCGGCGACGATATTTCCTGCAATGCGAGATGGGTATAGTCGCAACTCATTGAAATACCAGTATTGATCAACTTTGGCGCGCTAGCTGCAAGATGATTGTGGCGCCAGAGCGGTTGAACCAATAATTCCCTTTACATTGTTTAAAGCCAAGGAGGCGGATCATGAGCAAATTGTCTACTACCTTAACAATGGTGGCACTCACAGCAGGGCTGATACTGACCAGCTATGGTGCAGGTGCCGGAGGCATGAAAGCCGGCAGCACAGCTTTACAGGGTGAGGAGAAGAAAGAATTTTTGCACTTGGATACCAATGGTGATGGCTTAATCGACATGGAAGAAGCGCGCCAATCGCCTCAGCTAACCTCGGAGTTCAGCACAATCGACAGTAACGAGGATAATCAGCTGGACGAAGCCGAGTTCGCTCGTTTCGAGGAGCTGGAGCAAAATCCAGGGCAGCCCGGTGGATCGGGCCCCACGAGTGATTGAAGGTAAGCGTTACTACGCGACTACCACATGAGACTGTGAGCGGTGGCGGGGAGACTAGGTGAGGCTGACGCGCGATACGGATCAGCCTGAACTTGGCATACTCTCCACCGCTCCTTTATTCCCCGCCCCATCGGCACATACTTCCAGGACGTGGCAGCAGTACGAAAAATAGAGATCAATCATCAGTCACGGACCGTTGGTGTGCTGCTTTGGCATGACTATTTTATGGTCACGGATAGCGATTCAAGCTCGCCTATCAGCCCTATGTTCAAGAGCGCTCTCACATCGTAACGACCGGGCGGCAATGGTTTCCCGTCCAAGTCGCGCAAATCCCACGGGTGATCCAGGCGCTGCGTCTCACCCGCCTGTATCACATAGTCTTGGAGCATCTGAATAAACGCCATCTCGCCATGCGTTTGCCATAGCAATGTTTTAGTGCCGGTTTGGTAGACGCCGATTTCATAACCGGGGGGGGTATAAGTAGCGCGGATTTCATGCGTGGTGGGATTGGTGAGCGCGATGCGGAAAAGGGCGCTCTGGCCGCGCGCGAACTGCGTGGCGGCGTTACCTTGCGCATCCAATATCTCAAAGGAGATGGTGATGTCTTGCATCGATCCCGTCGCCTCTCCATCGGCTATGCCGGAGGTTGCTGAGAAACATAGACTGACAAATAAAAACAGTTGATTTAGCTTATGCATTATTTTGCCCCTCGACGCGCTTTTGATACGTGAACCACAGTATCACTGTTTGCCTATCTAGATCGGCGTGGACAATGCTAGAGTGATGTCCAATGTTTCTATATGCATACACTGCTGTCCCGTTAACTTTCACAGCAATGTCATCTGGTTGATGACGGTCTTTTCATGTTGAAGCGGATCATCTCTCAGCAAGGCCATCAGATCTCGTTTTTCAAACAGATTCAGATGCA
>CALZJG010000036.1 GCA_945787555.1 uncultured Chromatiaceae bacterium
AGGCCGCGCGTCTCGATCATGCCCAGGGCAATTCCTTATGTTTCGTTAGCCATGGTCGTCTCCAGTCTCGTTCAGTAGATTGAAAAATCTGCTATTTTACGTTGGCAGCCGGTGTCAGCACCGGTTCCACTTCTTTGTGCGGGCGGGCGATGATGTGCGCGGCCACCAGGCCGTCACCCACGCGCTCGCAGGCATCCGCGCCGGCACGCACCGCCGCGTTCACCGCGCCGGTCTCGCCGCGCACCAACACCGTGACGTAACCTCCGCCGACGAACTCGCGCGCTACCAGACGCACTTCCGCCGCCTTGGTCATCGCATCTGCCGCTTCGATCGCCGGCACCAGGCCGCGCGTCTCGATCATGCCCAGCGCAATACCGTATGTTTCGTTAGCCATCTTCATCACTCCTGTTTAAGTTCACTCACACTTATGACGCACCACGCCGCCATTGCCTCTACACTCTGTTGTCTTGCCGCGTACCCGCGGCACGCTCTTGCTCTCTATCGCTATCGCCGTCATCGATCCAGTTATCAATAATGCCGCCGATGGTCAGGTCGGTAAGTACCGCATAGCTGCCCATGGCCCACCGCGCCGCCGATCCGCTGATTGTGTACACCCAGTTGCCGGGACGGCACCCCACCGGGTCGGTGGCCACCTGCAACTTGCCATTGCGATCCTTCAACACCCGCAACCCGACACCGTCCAACCCGCGGATCCGACTCGTACACACCAGAGGACTGACGACCTGCAGAATCTCCAACTCAGGCTTCCTCGCTCCAATAGTCGATGATGCCGACGATGGTCAGGTCACTGGGGTATTCCTTGCTGCCGGCCGCTTCACGCGCGGCCGAGCTGCCCACGCAGATCACCCAGTCACCCGGCTTGCAACCGACCGGATCGACCGCCACCAGTTTGCTCCTGCCATCGCGTACCACCTGCAGGAGCCTGTGCTCCAAACCGGCGATGCGATAGGTCGACACCAGTGGTTTTTCAACCTGACAGATCTTCATCAGTGCGCCTCCTGAGTGCGGTACTTCTCGCTGACCGAGCAAGCGACGATTTCCAAACCCTGCACGTCGCTGCGGTCACGCACCAGCAGCAAGCAATGCAGTAAACCCTGCTCCACCAGTTGCGCGTAACGCGCATAGGTGGCGGCGCGGACTTGCAGGCAGCGCGCCACCGCGCGTTCGCGCGCGCCGGGCACCTTGCCGTCGTAGTCGAAACGCACCACCACAGGGATAGGCAGACCATGCGATACATTCAATCCCGTGAAGATTTTCACGCCGACATCCAAATCCTTGGCGCCTTCTTCCACGGTGTTGAGGTAGGCGAAATAGGTGAGATTGCGCAGCTGCACTTCCTCGAAGCCCTTACCCACGCCGATGAAGCGCTCGTAATGGCCGATGTCCTGATAGCGTCCACCGTGATAGGCCCGCACATAATCCATTTGAGCGATGTTGTTGATGAGCAGCCGAGTGATGAAGCGCACCATGCCGGGCACGGTCTCGGCTATGCCACCGTGACCCCGCTCACGCACGCGGCGTTCGATTTCGGCCTCCGCCTGCGCGGGACTCATCGTCTGTGTGGCTTCATACACTTCGCGCACATCGATGACGCGCTCCATATTCACGGTGCCGGCGCCGTCGGGGATGTGCACGCGGATTTCGTCGTTGTCCGTGTCCAAGCCGATCAGCAGCAAGTCGATGGAGGCGCCGCAGCAAAAGCTGTTTTCGATCGCGGTACGAAAGGCCAGCAGGCGATCCATCCCGGCCTGCGCCGCCTTGCGCGTATCGCTGCCGTGCGCGGCGCAGCCTTCGTGATGGGGATCACTGCTGCTATGGTGATAGACCACCACTTTCAGATAGCGCGTCGACGCGTCCGAGCTGTTGGGTTTGGCTTCGCGATAACGGCCCAATTCGGTTGCCACCCACTTTTCGGTTGCCTCTTCGACATCGAACACCGCGCCGGCGGAGGATTTGCGCCGCACAGCACCGTAGGGCAGGCGCAGCACATAACTGATCACATGCGCCAAACGACCGTCCGCACAAGGCGTGATGGACATAGCGTGGAAGCCGCAGGCTTGCAGAAATTTCTCGAAAGGCTCGCTGTACGCGCCGGCCAAGGGATCGTTGACGAAGAAATCCTCGGCCAAGGCCTGGGCGGACTGAAACACCGCATAGGCATAAAGCGCACGCATGTCCAGACCGCTCACCCAGGCGGCACGCAGGATCTCAGCTGGAAACTCGAATCCCAGGCGCTCGGCAGCGATACGCTGTGTGCGCTGCTCGAAATCCGCCTCATGTTGCAGCGAGGAAATCTCTTTGAGCGTCGGCTTGATGTCATCGAAAGCACCCTTCACGCTTGTCTCATAAGCGTAAAGGCGTTCGTTCTCGCCGTGCCGCGTCAAGGCATGACCGCCCTGATGCGAATGAGTCGCGGCGAAACAGGGCGAAGGCGAGGACACGGGTGAAGATCCCACGTCGCGCGCACTCGCCGCACCTGCCGACCAGCAGATATTGCGTGTGGGTTTACGGCGTGTGTTTAGCATGTCCAGCGCACCTTCGTCAGCCCACCTAACCGACTACCAATCAACCCCGGGCGCCGCCCGAGACCGTCACCAACGCGCCGCGCTCGTAACTGCCGGCCGAACCGGTCACCTTACTCACGGGCTCTTCCGCCTGGTCTTTTTCGCGACGACCGACCGCCTGCGTACCGGGCATGGCGCTGTTTATGGCGCCGCGCCGGGTGGGATTGCGCCCTGTCGCGGAGCGACCTTCGGTGCCGGTCACGCGATCACCGCGATCCCAATCGTCACCGGTGATCTTCGAGGCGCCCGACATACCCTCGCCGGTGACACGAGGACGCTCTTCGCCTGGCTCGACAGGGGCGGGAACGGCCGTTGTCATCGCCATGGCCGGACTTTGCGCGCCGTTGCCGAAGCGAAATTGCTCGGTACCCGTCACTTTGCCCGTTCCCATGCCGAAGGGACCGGTGATATGGCCTTGCTCATAGCTGGTGCCGGTCACCGCACCTTGCGGTCGCTTGCTGACGTACGCTTCGCGCGCCGGCGAGCTGACACTGAAAGCCGTCCAAGACGCGCCGCCGGCGATCGCCTGCGGAAAATCAGGGCTGCCGGGCATGGCCGCTGCGTTGCTGCCACATGCCTGGGTATACTGATCAACGCCCACATAGGGCGTGCCGCTGATAGGCTCGCAGGCACCGCGCGCATCGCCGGTCATCTTGCCCTTGATCCCCGGCTGCGACCCGGTCATCACCGAACCTGGCGTCATACGTTGAGCACGCGTGCGTGACTGCGCCTGATTTTGCGCATCGGCGTCACAATAGCCTTGATACTGCTCCACCGGCGCGTAGGGCGTACCGGTCACACTCTTGCAGGTGCCGGGCTCGTCACCGGTCACGCGCGGGGAGCGGCCGGTCATCGTGCCGGTGACGGTCTCGCCCTTGAGGGTGTGCGACACACCCACTTTGGCGTCTTGCACCGACGGAACCTTCTCGCAGAACGTCTTGAACTGTTCCTGGCCGAGATACTCGTCGCCGGTCACGCTGCGGCAACTGCCCGGCTCATCGCCGGTCATGCGTTGGCCACGGCCCACCATGGTGCCGGTGACCGCTCCGCCACGCAGAGTTTGCGTCACACCCACCTTGGGCGGCACTTGACCGTCGCCCGCCTGCATGTATTGCGTGCCCGTGGTCTGGCGTCCCGCACCCGCCTCATCGCCGGTGACTTTGCCGGACCGACCCACCAGGTTGCCGGTGACCGATTTACCCTTACGCGTCTCACTCATGCCGATCTTGCGCGGCGCAAGTTCGGACTGGGTTCCGCAATAAACCTGGCCTTGATTGGCACTGACGTATTCCGTGCCGGTCACGCGCTTGCAGGTGCCCGGCTCATCGCCGGTGACACGCTCGCCGCGGCCAACCAGGGTGCCGGTGACATTCAAGCCATGCGACGTCGAACTCACGCCCACCTTGAACGACGGCTGCACCGCCTCGGCCTTGCAGAAGTCACGAAAAATATCCGCGCCCATGTACTCGGTACCCGTGATGCCACGGCAAGTGCTGGGCTCATCACCGGTCACGGCGCGAGCGCGGCCCACCATTGTGCCGGTCACGGTCTGTCCGTGTGTCGTCTCACTGGCACCGACTTTCCACGGCGCATCTTGCGCGGCACCGGGCGCCGCGTCCGGCTTGGGACGGGTACGGCCGCATGGCGCGCCGTTACGTTGCCCACGGCTGCCGTTGCGGCTGCGCTCTTCGCGCACGCTGCGTGACAGTTCACGCCCGCTGACATCGGGCCGCGCCTGGCGCGCCAATTGCGCCACTGAGACGCCGCCGTTCTTCAACGCCGTTTGCGCCGTTTTACCGCCCTTGGCCAAGGCCTCGCGCCGTGCCTGCGCCAACAAACGGCCGCCGCCCGACAGGTTGCTCACCGACGCGCGCTTGGGCGCTGTGCTGCTGATATAAGGCTCTGAAGTAATTGGCTCGCGGCTCTCGACTACTTGGGTCTTGTCCGCGCAGGGACTGCTGCCGTCCGCTTTCTTCTCACCTTTGCAACCGCAGCCACAATCACCGGCGCGTTGCGCATCCGGGGCACGGATGTCGCCTTCGCCGCGCGAACGGTCGCCGGAGACGACACCCGCCTTGCCACGGCTAGACTGCGCCGCGCGACGCGCTTGCGAGGCGGCACGCCCCGCCGAGTGCGGCGCGCCTTGCGACGTGGTCGCTGCAGTCGTCACGGTGCTGCGCGAGGCCGGCGCCGGCGCCGCCACCGGGGCGGAGCTTGCCGTTTCCGTGCGCGTGCGCTGCGGGCTGGATGCACTGCTCAAACCGGCCTTGCCTAGTGTAGACAGGGCGCGACGCCGTTCCAAAGCCGCAACACGGCCGTCGGTAAGCTTCTGATTTGTCATTTGTGCCATGATGAACTCCGCCCTTTTCCAAGGGAGCATCTGTCCGTCGTGGACGCCGGCGCCTGACTAGCGCCGGGCCGGCGTCACCCTTTGCACCCGCGCTCAGCCGCGGCCGCGAAATACCACCAATTGCATGCCTTGGGTCTGGGCATAATTGTCATACCCGATCAGGCGGATGTTGTGATCGGGATAGGCGCGGCGGCAGGCTTCCAGCTCCGCCCAGACCCGCGACGCGTCCGTCTCGCCGAAGAAGGGCAGCTTCCACATCGTCCAGTAGTGGTTGAAAGCGTTGCTGGGATGTTCGTGCTCGATACCCGGATTCCAGCCTTGAGCGATGATGTATTCCACCTGCGCATACACGTCCTGCTGCGAGAATTGCGGCAGGAACGAGAAGGTCTCGTAGGTCTGCCTGGTCTGATAATCACCCATGGTGTTTGCGTCGTCTCTCATGATGTCTACCTCGTGGTTCCGTTAGTTGATTCGCTCCGTGAGGGACGCGGCCTTAGGCCACGTCCAACTTGTCCACGGTTTCGAATTCGAACTTGATCTCTTTCCAGGTATCCAGTGCGATGGCCAACTCGGGGCTGGACTTACCTGCATCCATCAGAATGTCGCGAGCTTCCTTCTCGAGCTGGCGGCCTTGGTTACGCGCCTTGACACAGGCTTCCAGCGCGACGCGATTGGCGGCGGCGCCAGCGGCGTTGCCCCACGGGTGACCTTGCGTGCCGCCACCGAACTGCAGGCAGGAATCGTCACCGAAGATGCTGACCAGCGCGGGCATGTGCCATACGTGGATACCACCCGAGGCGACGGCGAAGACGCCGGGCATGGCGCCCCAATCCTGATCGAAGAAGATGCCGCGGCGGCGGTCTTCAGGGATGAAGGATTCACGCAACAGATCGACGAAGCCCAGGGTCGAAGCGCGATCGCCTTCGAGCTTGCCAACGACGGTGCCGGTATGAATATGGTCACCACCCGACAGACGCAAGCACTTGGCCAGCACTCGGAAGTGGATACCGTGCTTGGGATGACGGTCGATGACCGCGTGCATGGCGCGATGGATGTGCAGCAGCATGCCGTTCTTGCGGCACCATTTGGCCAGACCGGTATTGGCGGTGAAGCCGGCGGTCAGGAAGTCGTGCATGATGATGGGCATGCCCAATTCCTTGGCGAACTCGGCGCGCTCGATCATCTGCTCAGGGTCCGGCGCGGTGACGTTCAGGTAGTGGCCCTTGCGCTCGCCGGTCTCGCCCTGCGCCTTCAACACGGCCTCGGCGACAAACTCGAAGCGGTTCTGCCAACGCATGAAGGGCTGGGAGTTGATATTCTCGTCGTCCTTGGTCAAATCCAAACCGCCGCGCAAACACTCGTACACCGCACGGCCGTAGTTCTTGGCACTCAAGCCCAGCTTGGGTTTGATGGTGCAACCCAGCAGCGGACGGCCGTATTTATTGAGCTTGTCGCGCTCGACCTGGATACCGTTGGGCGGCCCCAAACAGGTCTTGACGTAGGCGATGGGGAAACGGATGTCTTCCAGACGCAAATAGCGTATCGCCTTGAAGCCGAATACGTTGCCAACCAATGAGGTCAGCACGTTGACGATGGAACCTTCCTCGAACAAGTCGAGGGGGTAGGCGATGAAGGCGTAGAAGGCTTCTTTGTCGCCGGGCACGTCTTCGATACGATAGGCGCGGCCCTTGTAAAATTCCATGTCGGTCAACAAGTCGGTCCACACCGTGGTCCAGGTACCGGTGGACGACTCGGCGGCCACCGCGGCGGCGGCCTCTTCGCGCGGCACGCCCTCTTGGGGGGTGATCTTGAAACACGCCAACAAATCGGTATCTAGGGGCACATAGTCCGGCGTCCAATACGTCAGACGGTAGTCCTGTACGCCCGCTTGGTAAGTCTTGGCCATGATTTAGTCCTCTCGAAATCTAGCTTCCGCAACGTCCGAGCGTGGGCCCGGGACGACCATGACGAATCCGTTAGGGATCAATCTTTCCGGCCGCCGGTCCTGGACTGAGGCCAGGACGGGTGGGCAGGTGGCGTTGATTATAGTGAGCAAGTTTGATAAACAAAAGTTAAAAATTCTATGGTTGAGTATTAACATAGGTAAATGATGAATCGGCCATGCACCTGACCCTGCAGCAAATGAAACTGTTCGAAGCGGTGGCCCGCCATCGCAGCTTCACCCGCGCCGCGGAAGAGCTGTTTCTCACTCAGCCGGCAGTATCGACCCAAGTCAAAAGGCTGGAAAACAGCGCGGGGATCCCGCTGTTCGAGATGGTGGGCAAGCGCCTCTACCTCACCCCGGCGGGCCGCGAAATGTACTCAGCCTGCCAGGATGTACTCAAGCGCCTGAAGGCGCTCGATGAAGAAATCGAAGCGATGCATGGCAATGTGCGCGGGCCGCTCAACATTGCCGTAGTCACATCAGGCAAATACTTCATGCCGCATTTGCTCGGCGCCTTCTTACACCTTCATTCCGAGGTGCAGCCGCGCCTCACCGTCACCAATCGCGCGCGCGTCATCAACCGACTAACCAAGAACGAAGACGACATCCTCATCATGGGCCAAGTGCCCGATCAGTACGATGTGGAAGCGCGGCCCTTCCTAGAGAATCCGTTGGTGGTCATCGCCCATCCGAACCATCCGCTAACGAAAGGGAAAAACATCCCGCTGGAGCGATTGCTACAAGAACGGCGCCTGACCCGTGAAGCGGGCTCCGGCACGCGTATGGCGTTCGATCGCCTGCTCGCCGAACGCAAGCTGAATTTCGAACCTTACATGGAACTGGGCAGTAGCGAGGCCATCAAACAAGCGGTGATGGCCGATCTGGGCATCTCCGTGCTCTCATTACACAATATGCGGCTCGAATTGGCCGCAGGATTGCTCGCCGTCCTCGACGTAGAAGACTTCCCTCTCAAACGCATCTGGTACGCCGTACACCTGAAAGGCAAGAAGTTGCCATTGGTGGTCAAGACCTTTCTCGATTTCATCCTTGAAGACACCCAGCAGATACTAGAACAATGGCGAGCGAAGTTGGATTTGAGCACCAAGCAGACTAAACCTGCCGTCAAACCTAGGCCCCAGCGCCGACGACGTTGAACGATATCTACTATTCCTGACAGAGCCCTATGGTCGCTGGCAGCGCTGGCACGCCCCCGGTATTATGTTTTGGGCTCTTCCCCAAATCAGGTGGGTAGGTTAGCGTAATCCCCTATGAGAGACAAAGATCTATACGCCCAGATATTGGGCATTGAGAAGCCCTGGCAGGTTTCGAATGTAGAACTGGCCTTG
>CALZJG010000037.1 GCA_945787555.1 uncultured Chromatiaceae bacterium
CGGGGTTTCCCTCTTCGTCGCGCGCAGACGATAGCGATCCACCGACCACCTTGGGCGGCTCGCCCATCCGCTTGTTCAGTAAATGCTCGCCTCGTCAGAACTTCCACCGATCACCGTCTTCCAGCAACCGCCCACTGTCAGGATGGTCTGAGCGCCGCTCGGCGGCGCGCCTTGGCAACCGCGTCGCGGGCCGCCTGGGTCACCGTAAACAATTCGAGCTCCTGACCATCGTCATCATTTGACGGCGTGAGAGAAATATCGCGGTAGGCGCGGGCGTCGGGATCTTTCTCAATGTCGCGCCGCATGGAATAGTACTTGAGATAAAACCTGCCGAGATTCCAAGTCTTGCTGATGAGCTCGCGTAGATACTTTAAGTGAAAGATAACGGGGGGCTCGATTGGAAATCCAGGGCGTCGGTCTTTGCGGTACTTCAACCGGACAAACCCGGACTCCAACGGATGTACATGTTCGTAAAGCACACTGCCATAAAACCAGGTGATGGTGCCAAGAATTTTGCCCACGCTAATGCCACTCGCCCGTGCCCGGCGCATCAGGGTCACAATATGATCGTCTGAGTAATACGTCTCCCACGCCAGCCGATAGGCGAGCTCCCAATCTTCATTCGACATTGTCTCGTGGGCCTTAGTGATGTGATTGAGGTCGTATTTGTTGAGATCTGGATCCATTGCCACACCCTGCTCATAAAGGTGTTTGTGATCGGCCGATCCCGGCAATGGCGTCAGGAAGAAAAACTCCAAAATGTCGATGGGCAATTCGCGCTTGATGATCTTGATATCCCGGACAATGCTCTCAGGCGTATCGTTCGGGAAACCCAGGATGTAACCGGCGGTGGTCACTACACCCTTACTGCGCCATGCTTCAATCATCTGGCGATAATCCGTGATCCGATTCTGGCCTTTTTGCGCGCCCTTTAGGCTTTCCGGATTGATGTTTTCCAGGCCGATAAAAACCCGCATAACCCCAGCAAGACGGGCTTTGTCAATAAAGTTCTTGATTTTATGACAGGCCGTATCCACCTGGATGGCAATACTGAACCGAAGCTTTTCTTCCTCACGCAGATGAATCAAGCGGTCGAAAATAGGTTCCCAGTTGGTGTTGCGCGCCAAATTGTCGTCGGTAATAAAGAACCGCTTGATGCCCTGAGCGATATTGGCGCGAATCACGCGTTCCACATCATCCGCGCTGCGAAAACGTGATTTGCGGCCCTGCACGTTAATAATGGTGCAAAAGCTGCACATATAGGGGCAGCCGCGCCCCGCATCGAAACTGGTTTGTCCGCCGCCCGTACGCTTGAGCGCCTTTACGGAGAGGATCGGCGTCGGAACGTTTTCTATGGAGGGCAGATCCGCCATAAAGTTGTAAATGGTTTTTAGGCGATCGTGATAGGCGTCCAGCATGACAGTGTCGAGCCGACCCTCAGCCTCGCCGGCAAATAACGAAACACCCAGCTCAATCGCCTCCTGCAGCTCGGGTGTGATCTGCGGCAACATGCTGAGACAGCCGCTGACATGAAACCCGCCAATACAAACCTTTAACCCATGGGCGCGAAATTGACGGGCCAGTTCCAGGGCGCGAGGGAATTGGTTGGACTGCACGCCCACCAGGGCGATGAGCCCGTGGCCGCCGTCCTGGCGAATCCGGCGCACATACTGGCCGACGTGGACGCGCTTATTAGTCTCATCCAGCTCGCGGAGCCTAATCTCGACGTCTGGCCCCAGAATCTCGCGTTTGCTACAGTCGGCGGCGAGACCGTATAAGGTCGCTAACGTGTTCGAAGGCATGGCCGAGCGCCAGAACTGAATCACGTAACCGTCGTCATCGTAATGGGACGGTTTAATCATGATGAAATGAAACACTTTTTTCTTCACTAGCTTACTCTTCTCGTAAAACGCGTCTCGCGAAACCCCAGCAACTTTGCAAATCTGCATCGAAACCGGGTACCAGACCCATTCTATTAATGTGTGCAGAACCAGATGATAATGGATAAACGTGCCGCGTGGCGAGAAACAACGCGGAATTTGATTTTTCGTCGGAATGCAATGGGCGAATCTGTTGGTAACCCGCCAGAAACCATTGCGTGACTGGCTCCGGAACCCCTTGATTAGTTCTGCGGGAGCGACTGGCCGCTCTCGGGCGTCGTGCACTCCGCGCCATTCGTAGAGTTATTGTCAAAAGTGGTGTTTAGCCAGATGAATCAAGCGGCGGCCTGATTGACGTTTGTCACCTCGATACCGTCTTTGAATTTCACTCCAGTGATCACCTTGGCGAGGTAGTCGAATCCACGCAGTCGTCGCCATCTCTTCTCAGCACATTGCTCCAACTTGAACATCATGTGCAGCATGCCGTCACGGGACAGGCAACCCTTTGAACTTTTGGTGCAGTGGCGGATCGTCCCAAAGGTGGATTCAATCGGATTGCTGGTTCGAATGCTCTGCCAGTGCGGCGCCGGGAAATCGTAGAATGCCAGCAGTTCCTCTCTGTCTTTTTGTACGCACAGGGCGGCCTTCGGGTATTTCGGCTCATACGTTTTGATGAATAAGTCGAAGGCATTTTCAGCATCCGCCTTCGTCTCCGCCTTCCAGATCGCGTGCAGCGCCTGTTTGGCCTTCGCCTGAACCGATTTCGGCAGGCAGTTGAGCACGTTCATCGTCTTGTGCATCCAACAGCGTTGCTGGCGTGTCTCGCCGTAGACCTCCTCCAGGGCGGCCCAGAAACCCATGGCACCATCGCCAATGGCTAATTCAGGCATATTCATTCCCCGTGACTTCAGTTTCAGTAAGACCTCGCGCCAGGTCTTCGTCGATTCCCGCACACCATCCTCAATGGCCAGAAACCGCTTCTCTCCTCGCTCATTCACACCGATCACCACCAGGGCACACAGCTTCGCATGCTCCGCCCTCAAGCCACTGTAGACACCGTCCGCCCACACATAGACCCACCGCTCCTCGCACCAGTCCCGGTATTCTTCCGCCCAAACCTGCTTTAGACGCGATACCGTGCTCGCCGACAGACCCGTCGCCTCTGGGCCGACCAATACCTTCAGCGCCTCACCCATCTCGCCACTCTTTGCACGAACCTTGGGGATCTTGATCGTTACCGGCCCCAACCCCGTCTGCAGCTCACGTGCCGGCAGATAGCCATTGCGCACCACGCAGGCTTTGCCGTCCTCTGCCCGTCGCTCTGACTGTTCCGCCAACAGCGCCTGCAGCTCGAACTCCACGGTCTGGTAAATCAACTGCTCGGCACCCGCCCTCAGCAAGTCGGTTAACGGATCGGCATTCATGTCTCGACCGGTAAACCCAACAACGCTATTCTTAGCCATAGTGGCGTATCTCCTCAGGTTGTTTGATTGTCTCGCAACATCAAATCAACCAGATACGCCGCTTTTTTTCAACACGCCCAAACACCAGATTCGGTTACAACTCCCATTCGTACGCCCTGTACAGCAAAGTCGCTTCCAACCAGTTAGTTTGCTTCGACCAAAGTCAGTCTTTATCGAGTCGGGCTTCTAGTTCATCGAGCAAAGTATAGAGGCCGTCTTCGTTTGCAACCAATTGTTTACGCTCTTTGCTATCTGAGGAGAGTACCAAAAACTTGGGGGTGCCGCGGGCACTGTCAACTTATCATGCACAAGGCAGAACAGAGGCCAAGACGATATATATGATTTCGGCATACAGAATCAGAGGCGCAAGTCACCTTTCTCCTTGTTGAAAAAGCACGATCGCGGAATAGTCGACAATGAGTGGCTTTCAAAAGATGCTGACTCACGCGAAACAGATTGTTGATTGGGCCGTGAGTGGAAAGAAAACGTTGCGCGTGTCCAACTGATCTAAATCGCCGCATCTGTCGCTCCCGTTTCCGTGTCGCCTGATTGGATACCTCCGCTCGATAATTCATGCCTTTATCTCGGTGATGTACAACACTCAACATGACCTCCCGTTTCGCGGCGCCATAGATGTTTAGTCTTTCCGTTACGATCTCACGGGTCACGTAACATTGGCCCTTAAGCAGTTTACGAAAGAATCGCTTGGCGGCTTTCCTACTTCGCCGGATCTGAACAAGAATATCCAGTACGTCGCCATCTTGATCTACAGCCCGCCAGAGAGAGTGGCGCTCGCCATGGATTGTGATGACGACTTTGTCGAGATACCAAGTATCGCCCAGACGTCCCTGAGGACGTCGAAGGTTCTTTGCGTAGTGCTGACCAAACTTGAGGCACCACTGACGTACCGTTTCATAACTCAGTACAATGCCGCGTGCGGCCAACATTTCCTCCACATCGCGGAAGCTCAGTGTAGATCAGAAATACAACCACACCGTATGAGCGATAATCTCATCGGGGTAGCGATGGCCTGAATAAAGATTCGTGCATGCGTTCATGCCACAATTGTGTAGACTAGCGCGAGGTGCGCGTCAACTTGGCAATGTCGTCAGTGGTATAAGCTACCACTTGAGGTATCCATCCTGGATGGCAGCCCTTGCGACTAGAAAGGGGGGCGTCTATATTTTCTATACTTCGACCGGCGGTATTTATGGATCTCTCCACGGAAAAACGTCGCCAGTTGCGTCTCATAGTGAGTTCACTATTGTTAGTGATTCTCTTCTCCAACTGCAACATCTCCGCGCTTGCTCAACAAGGTACGCCGGCGGTCATTGTGAATAAAGCCGAACAGATCAATCTGGTCGAAGAGGTGTCGCTGACCGGGACTGTCATCTCGCCGCGCGTCGCCCGGTTATCAACGGAAGTGAGTGGTATTGTCGAAAGGATGAGCGTTGAGATTGGTGATCGCTTGCAGGCCGGTGACGAAATCCTGCGTCTTAACTCGGAGCTGAGCCAGTTTTCCCTGGCGGCGGCACGCGCTGTGACCGACCAGGCAAAAGAGGAATGGGAAGACGCCAGACGTCGGTTGGTCGATAACGAGGCGTTGGCCAAGCGCCAAACCGTATCCGCCAACGAACTCAAGTCGCTCGCGGCAGAGGTGCGCATTGGCCGTGCGGCGGTGGAACGTTTTCTTGCGGAACAAGAGCGCCAGGCGGCACAACTTGGTCGTCATAAACTCAGCGCGCCTTTCAGCGGTGTCATCAGTAGCAGGTTTGTCGAACAGGGGGAATGGCTACAACCAGGTGATGCCGTCGTTGAATTAGTCGCTACGTCGGGTCTACGCGTCGACTTTCAAGCTCCCCAATCTGTCTTTGCCA
>CALZJG010000038.1 GCA_945787555.1 uncultured Chromatiaceae bacterium
CAACTCCGTGCGCTCCGTGTCCGCCGTGGTTAATCCCCCGCCTAGCCATGACTGACACTCCGACAGCGCAGACCCTGGCCTACCAGGACTTGTCACCCGACTGCATCCTTGACGCCGTGGAAAGCGCCGGATTGCGTTGCAACGGTCACCTCCACGCGCTCAACAGTTATGAGAACCGCGTTTATCAAATCGGCCTGGAGGACGGCAGCTATGTCGTCGCCAAGTTTTATCGGCCGGGTCGTTGGAGCGATGCGGCCATACAAGAAGAACATGACTACGCCTGGGAACTGGCGGAACGGGAAATTCCCGTGGTGCCGCCACTGCGCGATGAACGTGGCGAGACCTTGCATCAACACGGCGGCTTTCGCTATGCGCTCTATCCGCGCCGGGGCGGACGCTGGCCGGACCTGGACAATCCGGACAATCTGCTGTGGCTGGGCCGCTTCATCGGCCGTATCCATGCCGTGGGCGCGGTGGCGCCGTTTCAGCATCGCCCCACCCTCGACATCGAACAATTCGGCGAGGCCT
Source organism: uncultured Chromatiaceae bacterium (assembly GCA_945787555.1). GTDB lineage: Bacteria > Pseudomonadota > Gammaproteobacteria > DRLM01 > DRLM01 > CALZJG01. The sequence continues at coordinate 529 of CALZJG010000038.1, forward strand.
CTTATCGCTACGTGCTCGAGGAGGGTTTCGTGCCGAGTGAATTGCAACTGCCCTATCGCAGCCTGGTGGAAGATGTATTGAAACAAGTGCGTGCTTGCTATGAGCGCGCGGGACGGATCACGAATATCCGCCTACACGGTGACTGCCACCCCGGCAATATTCTGTGGACCGACGCCGGCCCACATTTCGTCGATTTCGACGATTGCCGCATGGGGCCCGCTGTGCAGGATTTATGGATGCTGCTCTCGGGCGAGCGCCGCGACATGACCGCGCAGCTGGCGGAAATCCTCGACGGTTACAGCGAATTCCACGATTTCCAGCCACGCGAATTGAATTTGCTGGAAGCCCTACGCACGCTGCGCATGCTGCATTATTCGGCCTGGCTGGCGCGGCGCTGGGACGACCCCGCCTTCAAGCAGGCCTTCCCCTGGTTCAATACGCCGCGTTTTTGGGAAGAGCAAATCCTCGCCCTGCGGGAACAGGCCGCGCTGTTGGATGAGCCGCCGTTAGTGTGGAACTAAGCCGACCTGCCCGCCGCCTCTACCTACCAGGCCGACTACCATAGAAAAACAGCGAGCCCGCGTGGGCTCGCTGTTTCATGCGCCCCAGGGGATGAGTCAGTGACTCACTCCGCCAAGCGTGCTTCCAATAGGTGCGGCATGTTCGCGGCATAGCGGGCGGTAGCCTCGGCGGCGTAGAAATACGCTTGCGCCTGAGCGGCTAGACCCGATTTTTCAGCATCCCGCCCCTCCTGCCGTAGTCCCTTCGCGCGCGCAATCATTTCACGCACCAGCTGTTCTTCACCAGGACGATCTTCGTAGAGGCCTTCCAATTCATGTTCAGCCAATTCGCCCTCGGCCCAGGCCAACAGCCCATCAATGAGTGACACCACTTTTTGATGATTGTCCTTAGACCCATACGCGTAGTCAGGCCCCTCATCCCCCGCCATGGCGCTGGACATCCCCGCGCTCATAACAATGGCCAACAACCCTGACATTACTGATTTTCTACTCATCTCTATTACCTTTCTTACCTTTCACGTCGTTAATGTATATCGTAGAGCGAATGATAATGATATTGATTTGCATGTCAACTTCCATGATCGCCCAGGTCGTACTCAGCGGACGCGTCACAATCTTCTCTCGGGCAGGAAAAATAAATTACATCAAGATGTCAGATAGTTAAGATCAGCACGACAGCATTGCTGTCAAATAATCGATAATCCGCGCCTCCAACCAGTACTGCGGCCGCCACGGCGGCCCGCTCACAAACCCGACATGCCCTCCCCTCGAGCTGAGCTCCAGTCTCAGCGCCGAAGACAATTCTGCCACTGCGGGAATAACCTGGGGCGTCATGAACGGATCATCGACGGCATGCACAATCAGCGTCGGTCGCACGATGTGTTGCAGATATGGCCGACAGGTGGCGCGGGAATAATAATCGTCGGCATCGCGAAACCCATGTAAGGGCGCAGTAAGACGCTGGTCAAACTCACGGAGGGTGCGTATCGCGGCCAGACCGGCGGCGTCCACCGGCAGCCTCATCCGCGTCAGCTTGCGCGCAGTGCTCCATTTCAGACAACGCAATAAGCGCTGTTGGTAGACCCTGGCGAAGCCAAGATCCAGACGTGTCACGGTCGCAGCCAGATCAAACGGCACCGATACCGCCACGGCCGCGTCGATCGGCGCCCTGTCTCCGAGTTCGCCCAACCATTTCAACAACACGTTGCCGCCCAGCGAGTACCCGATCACGGCCAGCTTAGTCGCCGGCTCGCGGCGCCGGAGCTCACCGATGAGCGTATTCAGATCGCCGGTGTCGCCGGAGTGATAACTGCGCGGCAAACGATTGGGCTCCTCGCTGGCACCGCGAAAATACATCAGCACGCCCCGCCAACCCTGCGCCACGCAGGCGCGCAACACCCCGCGCACGTAATGAGAATCGCTGGAACCGCCCAAACCGTGCAACACCACCACGATGGGGCCATCTCCCTCGCCCACCCAGTCGAGATCGATGAAATCACCATCGGGCAATTCATAGCGCTCGCGCCGTAGCGCCAAGGCGCCCGGTGCTCGTAACACGCTGGGCCAGATGGTTTGCAGATGACCGCCCGGCAACCACCAGGCGGATTGAAATGAACGGAAAGTGGTCACGGACTAATGGTAGTATCAGCGCCCACCGCGCACCAAACGCACGGCCCAGGAGTAAGAAATATTGCTCATGTATTTTCCGCCGTGGAAAAAGTGGACGATTTTGGCGCCGCGCGCATAGCCGGGATCGGGGCTGGCGCTCCAATAACCGGTGATGGGCGCCTGCGGAAAGACGGCAAGATTATAAGCCGGAGCGGTGCAGTGCTGTTCAACCAGTGTGCCCAGTTCGTCCTGGGTGGGTAGACGCCAGTCACGGTAACCCGCGTAACCACCCTGTCCGTTAAAATCGCCCGAGACAATTTTGGCCACATGCCAATTCATGGTGTCGTAGTCAATGCTGCACGCAGCTTGAGCGTAGCGCTGGCCCACCGCGCAACGCATCCACGTCAACCCGGTCTGGGTATCGGTTGCCACACCCTCCTGCAACTTGAACCGCGCCGTGGATGTCGTCGCCGCCACACCGGGAGAACAATCCTGAGCCCATGCGCTCGTCGGGATCAACAATCCCGTCACCACCAGCAAAGTCCCTATGCGACTCACGATGCGATACGCATTCATCATCGTCTCCACCTCACTGCGGACGAATCATAAACACCGGCTTGGCAATGTTACCTCAATCCCGGGTAGAGAGCGTGGCTGAGACTGAAATGGCATAATGACGGTCATTTCGACCTGGGAACCCATCATGCAGAGCTTGACCCTGACCCGACCGGACGACTGGCATATTCATTTGCGCGACGGTGAGGCCTTGGCGCTCACCGTGCCTCACGCCGCTCAACAATTCGCCCGCGTCATCGTCATGCCCAATCTCCTCCCCCCGGTCACCACCACCGAGCAGGCCGCCGCCTATCGCCAACGACTACTCGCCCACGTTCCCAGCGGTATTCGCTTCGAGCCCTTGATGACTTTATATCTCACCAACCACACGCCGGCGGCCGAAATCCGTCGCGCCAAGGACAGCGGATTCGTGCATGGCGTAAAACTTTATCCCGCCGGCGCCACCACTCATTCCGATGCCGGCGTGACTGACATTACCTCTACCTACGCGACCCTGGCGGCGATGGAGGAAATCGGCCTGCCGCTCCTGGTGCACGGCGAAGTCACCGCTCCCGATATCGACATTTTTGACCGCGAGCGCCTGTTCATCGAACAACGCCTGCATCCGCTCGCCGAGCGCTTTCCAGGCCTGAAAATCGTCTTCGAACATGTCACTACCCGCGCCGCAGTGGACTTCGTTTCGGCGGCCAGCCCCCATATCGCCGCGACCATCACCGCGCATCACTTATTGATGAATCGCAATCATATGCTGGCGGGCGGCATACGCCCTCATAACTACTGCCTGCCGGTACTCAAACGGGAGGAAGACCGTGCGGCCTTGCTGGGCGCCGCCACTAGCGGCAATCCCAAATTCTTTCTCGGCACTGACAGCGCGCCCCACGCGCGCTCGAAAAAAGAAACCGCCTGCGGCTGCGCCGGCATCTACACCGCACCCGTTGCGCTGGCGTTATATGCCGAGGCATTCGAACAGGCCGGCGGCTTGGCTAAGCTTGAAGCATTCGCGGCTTTCCATGGCGCGGATTTCTACGGCCTACCGCGTAATGCCGAGCGTGTGACCTTACGAAAAGAGGCGCAGGAGATTCCCGCCAGTTACCCCATGGGCGATGACAGTGTAGTACCGTTTCGATCAGGTGAGAATGTGACTTGGCATGTGACCGCCGCTCCGGCCTGACACACGCCGTCAGGCGAGAACCGCGTTATACGCTTCGATTCAATGTACGGGCGAGACTTGATAACCGCGTTGTTCGAGCAAATGCAGCAAGCCACGCTCGCCCGGTAAGTGCACGGCATTGACCGCGATGAAGGCACTCTCCTCCTCGATACGCGGCAACATGCGCTCCACCATACGCAGGTTACGATCATCGACGGTGTGTTTGCGCAGCACCTGGGATGCGTGCCCGTTACTCAGACCCAGATAATTATTTCCCATGGCCGCGATCGCGCTGTAATCACCGCGGGTGTAACTGTTGATCATGCGCTCGTTGTGTCGCGCCACACCGTCGTAATTATCCACCACGGCTTTGAGTATCGTCACTTGATCGGCGACCGGAATACCCTCGAAGCTGCTCACCTGTTCATCGGCCGTTTCCAGACCATGGATCGGTTTGCCTTCATGCAACGCCGCTCCGTAGAGGATCACATCCAAGAATACGCCTTCATCGGTCTTGGGCATGGTCAGGGCGGTGAACACCACCCAGGGATTGAGCTTGGCCAAAATATCTGCCGGGATATCGAATTCAGTCATCACTTGCGCCGTGCGGGCGAACGATTCCGCGCCGAGCAATTCTTTCAAATTGGGACCTTGCTTGATGAACATGGAGCCGCTCATGCGCGCCAGGGCCGCTTCATCCGGTATCATTTCCATGGCGAAGGTGTCGGTCACACGAAACGCTTGC
>CALZJG010000039.1 GCA_945787555.1 uncultured Chromatiaceae bacterium
AAACTGTCCTGCAACGGGAGGAAGGAGAAGCCGTTGTGTGAGTTTCGCTACTCAATGGCGCTGACTAACACAGAAAATAGTTTCGCTGGTGACAGAGACGGTTTTTCGAGGTTCCCTTAAGATTGTCGACACCATGATCCCCATTGGCCGGGGTCAACGCCAGCTCATTCTGGGCGACAATGGCACGGGGAAATCATCGTTGGCGCTCGACACCGTCATCAACCAACGCGGTCAAGGCACTTACTGTGTATACGTGTTGATCGGGCAGAAACGTTCTACGGTCATCAATGTCATCAATACCCTGCGTTACGCGGGAGCCTTGGAACACACCACTCTAGTAGTCGCCGAAGCGACCGCCCTCCCCGGACTCAACTATCTCGCTCCCTATGCCGGCTGCGCAGTCGCGGAACATTGGTTACATCGCGGGCAGCATACCTTGGTGGTATTCGATGACCTCACCACCCACGCTCTGACCTATCGAGAACTGTCGCTGCTGCTCAACCGACCGCCCGGACGGGAAGCTTATCCGGGCGATATTTTCCATATACACGCCCGCTTACTGGAGCGCGCCACCTGTCTGGCGCCGGCCGCGGGTGGGGGCAGTCTGACCGCTTTACCGATCGTGGAAACCAAGGAAGGCGACATCGCCAGTTACATTCCAACCAATCTCATTTCCATCACCGACGGCCAAATCTATCTCGACAAGGGAATGTTCGCCGCCGGCAGGCTACCCGCCATCGACGTCACCCGTTCGGTTTCTCGCATTGGAGGCAAAGCGCAACATCCTCGCCTCAAGCAGGAAGCGGGACGCATGAAGCTCGATTATCTGCAATTTCTCGAATTAGAGGCCTTCACCCGCTTCGGCACTCGCCTTGAAGCCTCGCTGGAGCGCAGGATCAAGCGCGGCAAAGTTTTACGTGCCAGCCTTGAGCAAGAACGCTCATCCCCCGTCTCGGCGACGTTTCTCTTGGCCTGGGTGATCGCCGTCAACGAGGGACTCTTGGATAACCTGACGGCAGAACAAATACCCAAGTTTATGGATCGCATCGATGCGCAGCTGCGCGCTAGCGAATTGGATCTGCAACACGAGCGTACACTATGGGTAAGTGCCCTGCGGGAGTGGCTGGGTACCGGTCCGACTTCACAGGAACAAAGTCATGAGTAAGCGCCGCCAGCTCGAGCTGCATCTCAGTGCCTGGCAGGAACTCCGCACCATCATGGCAGCCTTCAAGAATCTCTCTTTCATAGAGGCACAAAAACTACGACGCTTGCTGGCCACGCAACAACAAGTCATTAGCAATATCGAGGAGGCGGCGGCTGACTTTCTCGCTCATTACCCCCAAACCATTGCCGGCACGGGCGAGCATGCGCCATTATATGTACTTCTCGGCTCAGAGCGCGGCTTCTGCGGCGATTTCAATGAGTCTTTACTGACTAGTTTCCGGGAACACAGCGCGTCTCACGCCGCCACAACGCGAATTGTCGCTATAGGACGGAAATTACATGCGAGGATCAGTGACGATCCCCGGTTGACCGCCTCACTCGCCGGCCCCAGCATCGCTGAGGAAGTCCCCGCCGTCCTGCTACGAATCGTCGACACGCTCAACACTCTTCAATCCCAGCACCCCGTCTCTTCGTTACGCGTGCTGCATCATGAGATTTTCGATACCGGCACGCGCCTCCGCCTACGTCGTCCGTTCGAAGATCTGCGCCCGCGCGACCCGGCCTTGCCCTATCCCCCCCTGCTGACCCTGCCCCCCGCATCCTTCTTCCACGCTCTGGTTGATCATCACCTATATGCGGTGTTACACGGGATGTTCTATAGTTCGCTTGCCGCCGAACAACAACAACGTCTGCAGCATCTGGAAGGCGCCATCCAGCGTATCGACAAGAAGCAGGCTGCGGGCTGGCTGCGCCGCAATACGCTACGACAAGAGGAAATCACCGAGGAGATCACTCTTATCCTACAAAGCGCTGGCAAACTGCGCTCTGAAATGCCATTCGCCTCACATACCCTCCCCCGGCCCGACCCGCTCTAGACCATGGTGACGCGACATGGGACAATCAGCGCCTCGAAAAGCCCGCCCACTGGGTAGGCGGGTTCACAACCAACAACTAGCAGCCAATCTATACACTTCCGTATGAACACTAAATTCTTGATGAAAATGGGCGGCCTCCTCGCCTTGACAGCCCCATTTGGCGCCCGTGCTTCCGGCGCCGAGGGCGGTGCAGTTGATCTCACCCTTAGCGCCTTTGGCATCTCCGCTTTGATGGTATTCATCATCGCCTATTGCTTTGTGATCGCTGAAGAGTTTCTACACCTGCGTAAATCCAAGCCGGTACTGATCGCAGCGGGAGCCATCTGGGCCTTGGCGGGCATCGGTTACGCAATGCACGGCGGCGATACGTCTTATGCGGCCGACAGCCTGCGTCACAATTTGCTGGAATACGCGGAGCTGATGCTATTTCTGCTGGCCGCCATGACCTACATCAATACGCTGCAAGAGCGTAATGTATTCGATGCTCTGCGCGCCTGGCTGGTCTCTTCGGGTTTTTCACTGCGCACCATTTTCTGGCTGACAGGTATCTTGGCTTTCTTCATTAGTCCTATCGCTGACAATCTCACCACCTCGCTTATCATGTGCGCCGTCGTGATGGCGGTGGGCGCGGGCAATACACCCTTTATCGCGGTGGCCTGCGTCAACATTGTGGTGGCTGCCAACGCGGGCGGCGCTTTCAGCCCCTTCGGCGACATCACCACACTGATGGTATGGCAAAAGGGCATCGTACACTTCAGCGAATTTTTCTATTTGTTCATTCCTTCAGTGGTGAACTGGTTGGTACCGGCGCTGCTGATGTCCTTCGCCGTTGCCAAGGAACGCCCCCCCGCCATTCTAGAAGCGGTGTCTGTCAAACAAGGCGGCTATGTCATCATCGGCCTGTTCCTGCTCACCATCGCGATGGCGGTTTCCTTCCATAACTTCCTGCACTTCCCACCGGTGCTGGGCATGATGACCGGCCTGGGCCTGCTCAAGGTCTACGGCTATTTCCTGCGCCGGGATGAGCTCACCCAGCAACCACCGCACATCAGCGGCCCTGAAGCCTTGGATGTCGGTGATCAATTGCTACAGCGTTACAAACCGCGCCAACGCACCTTCGATATCTTCATCAGCATGAAACGCGCCGAATGGGATACGCTGATGTTCTTCTATGGCGTGATTCTGTGCGTCGGCGGTCTGGGCGCCATCGGCTATTTGGCGCAGGCATCGCAAGCCATGTATGGTGGGTTAGGTGCCACCTGGGCCAATGTGTTGGTGGGGATACTCTCGGCCATCGTCGACAACATTCCGGTGATGTTCGCGGTCCTCAGCATGAACCCGGACATGGGTCTGGGACAATGGCTGCTGGTCACGCTCACCGCCGGCGTGGGTGGCTCGATGCTATCCATCGGCTCCGCCGCCGGCGTAGCGTTGATGGGGCAGGCGCGCGGTATCTACACGTTCTTCTCACATTTAAAATGGGCCTGGGCCATCGCCCTAGGATACGCGGCCAGTATTTGGGTGCATTTGATCGTCAATGAGCATTTATTTGGAATAAAAGTCCCCACCTAGCCCGCAGGCGCTTATGACTTGCTCCCTCTCCCACTAACGCGAGAGGGGCAGAGTGAGTAACCCCGTCCTTGCGCGCTTGCGATTAAGTGCCGTTGAGTAACATCAATTCGCGCGGATGTGGATGCAGATATAGTTGCCGTGCCACATACGGCGTGGGATGACGACGGAAGTGATGCTGGAGCAAGGTCAGAGGCACGATGCGGGGCACCAACCCGGTGCGATAGGCCTCGAATACTTCGAGTAATTCGGCCTTGTCCTCAGCGTCCAGCTGTTTCTTGAGATAACCCATCAAATGCATGAGCACGTTGGTATGGCGCTTGCGTGTGGCGAGATGTTTGAGCGCGTCCATGAAACCCACCGCATAGTCCTCGTACAGGGCCCGGTTCGCACGCGCGCCAGCATCCGCCACTAAGCGACCCAGGGCACGGTAATACACGGGGCCATGCGCCATCAGTATCAGCTTATGATCGGTATGAAACGCCACCAACTTGGCGGGCGTGATGCCTTGCGCGCAGACTGTTAGCCAACGGTGATAGGCGTATACTCGTTCTATGAAATTTTCGCGCAATACCGCGTTACCCAAACGCGCCTCCTCTTCCACCGGCAACAAAGGATTGCGCGCCATGACCTCACGGGCATATATCCCCACTCCCCTGCTACTGGGCGCCCCGCCGCCGTACACCTTGACCCGCGCCACACCGCAACTGGGCGACTTGCTCTTGAAGATATATCCGCTGATACCTTCCAACTCCAGCGCCATGCGTCGACCGTAAGCGGTGAGGGCTTCGGTGACATCCAAGCTGGCATCCCGCACCCCGCAGGCACGAGGCCGCTCCGGATTACCCACCAAGCGAATAGGCGGGCGCGGCACTCCCATGCCGATCGCCACTTCGGGGCAGGCAGGCACAAACTCGAAAAACTGGGAAAGTGTGCCGGAAATATACGCATCGAGCTTATGATTAGCGTCATAGCGCACTTTCTCGCCCAACAGACAACTGCTGATGCCGATACGTATCCTATCTTTGCTCTCCTCCAGCATAGACGCCGCCGACATGGTGATCTACCTCCCCTCCTATTAAAGTGTAAGCTTCACTGATGAGACGCGACCAAACGTTCGATTGCGACGACTATTATGGCATCTAGCACCACCGTTTAGAGAGGGCGCCCGACATGTGGCACGTGTACCTACGTAAGGCG
>CALZJG010000040.1 GCA_945787555.1 uncultured Chromatiaceae bacterium
ACTAGAGCCGCAAAAAATCGGCGAGAGGAAAGGGTCGAGAAGGAGTGTGATTGAGAGACCTGAGATTATTGTCTATGTCCACTTGGAAATTGAAGCCGCCGAACGACCTCTTGCTGGGCCTAATAGTAAAAGCCCCGGCCGACTGGCCGGGGCTTTTACACTGCCCGTCCTTGGGCAGCGTGAGATCAACTGACCTCAGGGCTGGAAGTTGGCTTTGACATCATCCATAGCGATGTCGTTGACGGTCCAGCCGTCTTCGTATTCCACCAGACCGGCGGGGACGAAGGAACCGCGGCGCACGAAACCGTTGTGCACGGCGAAGATGACATGGGCGTCTTCCGCGTCATCCAGACCAAAGGCGAGACTGGGCGGGACGATGAAGGAGATCAGTTCCACGCCGTGAACCATGCTTTTGCTCCAGGTGGCGGTTGTCGTCATGGGGCTGCGTGTACCACTCTGTGATTCCTGGAAGAAATGCACGGTGCCGCTCGTGCCGTCGCCGCCATCTACCAATTGCATCGACAGGCCCTCGCCGATCCAGGCCGCCGAACCGGTGCCGCTGTTCACATCATGGCCCGCCGGAAACACCAACTCTGCGAAGCTGGTGGCCGCTCCCGACTGGGACACGCCATGCACGGTGTTGCAGTTGCCGCCGAAATCCGCGGCGGTGAAGGTGTCATAGCAGAAGCCATTGTCACCGTCCCAGGTCCACAGTTCATGGATGTCCTGCAGGTTGGTGAAGCTCCAGCGATAGGCCTTAGCCCCGGCGGAGAACACCGCGTCGGCCATAATCGCCGCTCTAAACGATTCCTCACCGACAAAACCGGCAATGGGCTGTCCATCGACCGCCAGCGCCGAGCCACGCACCGTTTCGGCAGCGGTGCCATCGGGATGACTCAGGGTCACGGAGTTATCGGCATTGAGGGTAATGCTATAGGCGGAGGGGTCGTCGGAGAACGCTTCCCAGCCGTTGGCACCCAACACCAGTGAACCGTCGTGGGAGTCGGTGTCCACGGCCCAGCTAGTGCCGTTCCACATGAAATCCTCTTCCACCAGCGCGTCGCCGGTGGCATTGAGACTGATGCGGCCATAGAAATAATCATTGCCTCCGGTACTGCTCGGGTCGGCCTCCATCCAGTTCACACCGCTTTCCATGATGTCACGCATGCTGGCAGCGGCGATGTTGGAAAGTTGCTCCTCTTCCATGATGTCATCTGCGATGTTGGTGGTATCCACCGTGCCCACGGTGCCGGTGGCGATGGTTTCCGGGTTGAAGCTGGCTGGATCCGTCACACTGTCCACCTGGCTGGCAATGGTGCTGAGCTGGGTCATGACTTGGTCCACCAGAATCCTCATCAGGGAATCCATAACCAGGGCGACATCCTGGCCGGCACCAGCCGCCGCGGTCTCAATGGCGCTGAAATTGTTTTCCATGACCTGCGCCGTCACTTGGGCAACCTTGTGCAGACGCTCATATTCATCTTTGTCTGCGTTAGCGGTATCCTGTTTCGCAGCGACGTAGTCGGTGAATAGATCTACGCCGGTATCCGCGGCATAACCCATGGAGGATTTGACCAGGTTTTCGGCGTCATCCACCGACAGGGCCGGGTTCTTTTCCAACTGGTTCTGCACCATGGTGGTGATGGGGCTCACGAACTCCGGCTTACCCGCCGGTGCCGTCAAGATATACTTGGCACCCACCGGCGCCATGGTGTCCTCATCGATGGTGTCGGCGCCGACCACCACAACAATCGGGTGATTGGTGTCGGACACACCTGCAAGGGTATAGGCGCCGCCGGCGCTCGAGGTGGTGCTGGGCTCATCAGCATCGCAAGCCTTGTTTTCGTTGACATCCAGGCACACGGTTGCGCCTTGTAGGTAGCCATCGGCGACCACACCACTGATGTCGCTCGATGCGGGAGAATCGTCACCGCCACCACAGCCAGTTAATACCAACGCCGCGGTCACGGCGCTTGCCAATGCAGTACGCTTGAATGAAATATATTGCATTACCCTTACTCCTCCACAATGAATAAATATGACAAATATATAAATAATCACTAATTCACTAATATCCGGCGCCCTGTGTGTCGGGCCACGCTCTCGGGACTGCGGGCTTGAAAGCTCGCCGTCCGGCTGCTTTTCCCGTCCACCGTGCATCGGCTCATAGAGCTGATCGCCGGGGGGCTGAAACTTGACGCGTATCGGGGGTATCGGACATCTTCCGTGTGTCTTTAGCGTTTAGGAGAAATGGCTGTACCAGTTACGATGGGAGCGCGCGCGCTGCGCTGCCGCACTTGTGCGGGAGAGATAGGATGGGCAGCTTGTCGCCGGTGCTGAACTGACTCTGGGCCGTACATCGAACTCGACACGGCGACCTGCAAATGAGTGAGCGATACCACCTACGAGTAGGACGATGCAGCTTGGATGTATCTTCCTGATTAGCGAGCGGGCGCGCTGCGCGACTTTTCACCGAGGCGATCTGATTCCTCACCCTGGTAATCACGAATGAATTCCATTCCGCCGTAATCGGCGCGAGAACGATGAGGTGATACCGAGCGAATGGACTCGTGTCAAAGGGGGCTGATGCGTTTGGCTGTCTCGCCATTGCCAGGGGAGGCAAGAATCGTTAGCCTCAATTCGCGGTTGTTACCTCTGTTGCGCTGCATGCAAGCGTAACCAGGTGAGAGTTACGGCTATTCCACTCGCCAACGGTGAATGGAATAGCAAGATTCGATATTTGGACTGACTATGAAAAAATTGCCCTTTTGGTTGTCAATTTTACTCGCGGTCTTGGGGCTGGGCGCCTTCCTATATAGCGAGCAGATCGATGAAGTTACGGAACAGTCGTTGCCACTCCCCGCCGAGCTTGAGCCGGAGCCTGATATTCGTTTTCCCATTCCGCAACGCCCGCCGGTTGCGGCGCCTACACCCGTCCCGGTCACCGAGCCGCAACCCCCGCTAGCAGGCCAACACGGTAGCTCGGACGAAACGCTCGCGGCGGAAACCGAAAAGCCTTTGCCGACGCTGGATGACAGCGACACGGAGTTGATCGATGTACTTACCGAACTTTATCGTGAGCAGGCATTGGTCGATTTATTTCAGCCCAAGAATTTGGTGCGCCGCATCGTGGTGACCATCGATAACGCGTCGCGCGGCCAAATTCCGGAGAAAATACGGCCGCTGAAATCTGCCGCTGGACCCTTACTCACCCAGGGGGACGAGGACCACAAAGTCGTCAGCCCGGAAAATTATCAGCGCTATGCACGCTATATGGATCTGGCTGAGGCCGTGAATGTGGCTCGCCTAATGGACCTTTACATTCATTACTATCCGCTGTTCCAAGAGGCCTTTCTGGACCTGGGCTACCCTAGCGGATATTTCAATGACCGGCTGGTCGAGGTGATCGATCACCTGTTGGCCACCCCCAAGGTCCAGGGGCCGGTCCAGCTGCTGCGCCCGCATGTACTGTATCAGTACGCCGACCCTGCGCTGGAGGCCTTGTCGGCAGGACAAAAGCTGTTGATCCGTATCGGTCCTGACAATGCCGCCCGGATCAAAGCTCGGTTGCGGGCGTTGCGCCAAGAAGTGACTCGGTTTGCGCCGGCGGATTGAGCCGTGAGCGCGTCAACCAGGTGCCCAGACCCCCTGCCTGGGGAGGGGGGTGCAGCAATGGTACTTGTGAGCGAGATCTCCGTCACCGGCATCATGCAAGCCGTGGTGCTCGCTAGTGTCATGATTGGGGTTGCGGGCGAAACGGGATGGGAGTCATGCTCGATGCATGGATGATTTCACCTTAGTGTTGACAGCCACGCACTCATCGACCCTTTCGAGTTGGCGGTAATCTCGCTGGACCTCATTGCGCTCCCCCCCCTCCCGCTACAATATCCCCCGTGCAAGTTGGTGCCGCTGGTGACGTGGGAGGAGGGTGGCCGTGGGTGTGCATGCGTTGGGGCTTGGTTCCGTCCTGGGCCAAGCACCTCTAACCGGCTACAATCGAATCCTTATTTTTGATAAATCGTCGAGGGCGAGCACTGAGGCAGCCGGCTTGGCGCCGGGATTACCTGCCAGGTTTGCGATTCTCTAATAGGCGAACTGGGTGGGGAGACCAGGATCACAGTACAATCTGGCCATTTTACATATGTGTTTTCAGCATTTATTGTATAGAGAGTGGGGTGGGAGTTGAGGACGGCGATGCGTAAGATCGGGCTTGCCTTGGTAGGGTCCGTTTAGCAAGCTGCTGTCATAGTTACTGAGTCTGAAGTTACGGGCACGGTGCATTGATACACTCTATCCCCCGGTGTGTGATGGCCAATCAGCGGCCGCTGCGGCATCCTAAATAGGCGGAGAATACTGCCCGTGCATATTCTGCTGGATGGCAGCGATCGCACGAGGCTTGTTTTATGTTGTGAGCGGGCGGCAGCAAACGGCGGAAAAATCCCGTACCCTGTGCGCTACATCCATAAACTAAATAGAAGAGATGTCGAATGGCCAAACCTAATTATGCTTATGCGAAGCGTCAGCGAGACCTCGCCAAGAAACAGAAAAAAGAAGAGAAGCGATTGCGGAAGACCGCAACTAACGACGACCAAGCTCAAGCGGATCAGCCGCCGTCGGTTGACGTTGATAAGAGCGATACTAAAACGGTCGAGTGATTTTATGGCGCCGCTCATGACACCGCGACGATAAACACGGTTGGCAGGTGCGCGGTTATGTAACTCGATCCCTAACCAGGGCCCCATGCTCGGACGATGTAGGCGCAAGCCGCAGCGTGTCTGTCAGGTGTTGCGTGTCGAGCTAGCGTGCGCGGAATCAATGCGTCGAGTCGACGCGCAGGCGTGCCCTGTCGTAACGCATCCTCTCGAATTTGATTAAGAGTGAATTGCTGGCTCAACGCAGCGTGTGGACGTGCGCTGCAGGGCCGTAGGTGCGCCTGACATAGTCGTCCACAATGACGTGAAATTCCTCGGCGATGCGTTCGCCCTTGAGAGTGACGGTTTTTTCGCCATCGACATAGACCGGCGCGACGGGGACTTCGCCGGTGCCGGGGAGGCTGATGCCCACGTTGGCATGCTTGCTTTCGCCGGGTCCGTTGACCACGCAGCCCATCACGGCCACGGTCATGGTTTCCACGCCGGGATACTCATTGCGCCATAACGGCATTTGGTGACGCAGATAGGTTTGAATGTCCTTGGCTAGTTGCTGGAAATATGTGCTGCTGGTGCGGCCGCAGCCGGGGCAGGCGACCACGGTGGGTGTAAATGAGCGCAGTCCCATGCTTTGCAGGATTTCCTGCGCGACGATGACTTCCTGGGTGCGGTCGCCGCCGGGCTCGGGGGTGAGGGAGATGCGGATGGTGTCGCCGATGCCTTCCTGCAGCAGCACGGCCAGCGCGGCGGTGGAGGCGACGATGCCTTTGGCGCCCATGCCAGCTTCGGTGAGGCCGAGGTGTAGCGGGTACTGAGAGCGGGCGGCAAGGTCGCGATACACGGCGATCAGATCCTGCACGCCGCTCATTTTGCACGACAGGATGATTTTGTCGGCGCTGAGGCCCAGCTCCTCGGCGCGTTGGGCGTTTTCCAAGGCCGAGACCACCATCGCTTGGTGAATGATTTCGCTGCTGTCGCGCGGTGTGGCGCGTTGGCTGTTTTCGTCCATCAAACGCACCACCAATTCTTGATCCAGGCTGCCCCAGTTCACACCGATGCGCACCGGTTTGGCGTATTTGCACGCGGTTTCGATCATGGTGGCGTATTGCTGATCGCGCTTGGCGCCACGGCCGACGTTGCCGGGATTGATGCGGTATTTGCCTAGCGCCTCGGCGCAGTCGGGATATTTGCCGAGCAATTTGTGGCCGTTGAAATGAAAGTCGCCGATCAAGGGCACGTCGCAGCCGCGCTGCGCGAGTCGGTCGCGGATCGGCGCCACGGCGCGCGCCGCTTCCTCGCTGTTGACCGTGATACGTACCAGTTCGGAGCCGGCGCGCGCGAGCTGAAACACCTGCTCGACGGTGGCGGCGATGTCGGCAGTGTCGGTGTTGGTCATCGACTGCACCACCACAGGCGCGCTGCCGCCGACGGTGACATGGCCGATGCGTACCGGGCCGGTGGTGTGGCGAGCTCGCTGAGCGTCGGGATCGGACATGATGGCTGCACTGCTTAGTGACAAATCGGGTGCCCATTCTACTCCACGCCGGTGTGCCGGCCCAAGCCGTTGCCACAGCGCTGGGGATGGTGTATCCCTAACCATATCAGGTGGCACAGTGAGGTATTGCATGGGCGACATCGACCAGATGATGCGGGAGATAGCGTGGGAAGTACGCGCCACGCGGACCTGGATAGGCCGAGAGGCGCTGGCGCCCCCTGTGATGGAGGCCATGCGCCGGGTGCCGCGTCATGAATTCGTGCCCAGTGAATTCCAGAGTTGGGCCTATGCCGACGGCCCGGTGGGCATCGGTCACGGCCAGACGGTGTCGCAACCGTATATCGTGGCGCTGATGACCGATTTGCTGGAGCCCCAGCCCGACGACGTAATACTGGAGATCGGCACTGGCTCGGGCTATCAGGCGGCCGTCTTGTCGCAGTTGGTGGCGCGCGTATATAGCCTGGAGATCATCCCGGAACTGGCTGATGAAGCCACTGCACGACTGCGCCGCTTGGGTTGTAGCAATGTCGAGGTTAAAGCGGCCGACGGATATTCGGGATGGGGCGAACACGCGCCCTTCGATGGCATCATCGTCACTGCCGCCGCGCCGCATGTTTCACCGTATTTAGTGGAGCAGCTCAAGCCGGGAGGGAGGTTGGTGATACCGGTCGGCCCGCCGCATGGGCGTCAAGAGTTACAAGTCATCAGCAAAGATGATGCGGGCGAGGTCACCTCACGCGACGTTCTGCCGGTCGCTTTTGTGCCGCTTACGCGAGGTCGCCACTCGGCTGACACCACGCCAGCGGACTCCCCGCAGTGAAGGAGGCAGGGTCGCTGTCGAGCAAGTAAGACGCCAATAGGCGCCGCGCTAAGCCCGCGCTGGCGCCACCGTAGCGATCTGGTAACCGCACCATGGCCGCGTGTATGAGATCCTGAAATTCCTCGCGGGTGTAGACTGTCACGACGTCGGCGCCGGCGAGCAGCGCCAACTCATGGCGTTCGTGGTGGGTTAAGCCTATTCGGTCATCGTATAGCAGCATATGAGCAAGCAGAGTTTGAGTGTTATACATAATGTATTACGATGTATAACACTGGATTGACCTGCGTGCAAGCCTGATCGAGGAATTTATGGGAATTTAAGCTTGGATCTTGCTGGTCACCTCGTCCGCCCAGCGGATGGCTTCCAAATAGGCTTGGGTGAGAAAGCCGGTCTCGGGTTCGGGACAGCGGATTTCTTCCCACTGGCCCCGCTCGTAGGCCAGGGTGCAATGCAGCGCTTCGCCGGCCGGGCCTTCTTGGTGGAGCAGTGCTTGCTTTATTTCCTCCGAGAGCGGCAGGGCCTTGACGATGCGTTCCAACGGTGCGTCCATCATGGCATCGAGGGCGGAAAACAAACCGACGGTGAAGTGGGTTTCCTTGGGAAGTCCGGTCATCTTTGATAGTTGCTCGCACATTTTCGCGCGCGTGAGTGCCACTACCATCAGTTCTTGCGGCTTGTCCGGGATGTCCGCCATGGCGATCAGTGACACCCAATTTTTTACGTTCTGCAAACCCAGATATACGATGGCTCGATGTATAGAATCGATGGGCTTTGAGAGCTGGTATAACGCGGAGTTGAGGCTGCGCATCAGCTTGTAACTGATGGCCACGTCGTGGCTGACTATTTCCGCCAATTCGGCGATGTTCACGTGGGGTTCTTGCAGCTTGGCCAACAGTCGCAGAATCGACAGGCGATTGGCGGGCAAGCTGTTGCCGCTGATGACCTTGGGGCGGCAAAAGAAATAGCCTTGAAAATAGTCGAAACCCAATTCCCGCGCGAAGTCATAATCCTCCGGCGTTTCGACTTTTTCCGCCAGCAGTTTGATGGGGAACTTGCGCAGTTCCGCCACATGTTCGCGTATCGCGCCACGAGGCAGCGCCAGCAAGTCCATTTTGACGATTTGGCTGGTCTCGACCAAGGGGCGCAGCGAGCTGTGATACACGAAATCGTCCAACGCCACAGTGTAACCGTCGGCGCGCAGCTTTTTCACGGCAGTGATAACCTGGTGATCAACTTCAACATCTTCGAGTATTTCCAATACCACTTGGTCTTTGGAAAACGGCAACGGAATATCGCCGACGATGAATTTGCGGGGCAGATTGATGAAGGCCGGATGTTGGCCGACGATTTGATCCAGCCCGAATTCGAGAAAGGCGTTGATAACCACTTGCGCGGTGGCGAGGTCGTCATCGAGATCGCCGGCGAGATTGGCCGTATCGTTACGCCGAAACAGCAGTTCGTAGGCATAGAGCTCCAGATTACGGTCGTATATGGGTTGTCGTCCGATATATACCTGATACATAGCTAGTCCACGCTGCAGGCCCAGTACAACGCCACGGGCGTTGCCCAGGCAGTAAGGGCATTGTTGTCAATCAGAAGTATCGGTATCAAGACACACCATCTTGAGAGGCCGGCGGGAT
>CALZJG010000041.1 GCA_945787555.1 uncultured Chromatiaceae bacterium
CATAGCTAGTCCACGCTGCAGGCCCAGTACAACGCCACGGGCGTTGCCCAGGCAGTAAGGGCATTGTTGTCAATCAGAAGTATCGGTATCAAGACACACCATCTTGAGAGGCCGGCGGGATCCGGCACTTCTCTGCCTCGGTTTTTCCTCGCTGGGCCTCTGTTGGAGCATCGTCGAACTAGGGCCCTCTCCTGCGAGTGGGAGAGGGCGGTAGGGCTATGGGTCAGGCGTCCAGGCGCCGGTACTTGATGCGGTGTGGTTGGTCGGCGTCGGTGCCCAGGCGGCGATGACGGTCGGCCTCGTAATCGGCGTAATTGCCCTCGAACCATACCACTTGACTGTCGTCTTCGAAGGCCAGAATATGGGTGGCGATGCGATCGAGGAACCAGCGGTCATGCGAGATCACCACCGCGCAGCCGGGGAAGTCCAGCAGGGCTTCTTCCAGAGCGCGCAAGGTTTCCACATCCAGATCATTGGTGGGTTCGTCGAGTAGTAGCACATTACCGCCACTGCGCAGCAGCTTGGCCAGATGGACGCGGTTGCGTTCGCCACCGGAGAGTTCCTTGAGCTGTTTCTGCTGTGCCGTGCCCTTGAAATTGAAGCGACTGACGTAGGCCCGTGACTGCATCTGATATTTGCCCACGGTGATGATGTCCTGGCCGTCGGAGATTTCCTCCCACACGGTCTTCTCGGGAGCCAGCGCATCGCGTGATTGGTCGACATAGGCCAGCTCCACCGTCTCGCCGCGACGCAGTGTGCCGGCCTCGGGTTGTTCTTCGCCGGTGATAAGGCGGAACAACGTGGTTTTGCCGGCGCCGTTGGGGCCGATCACGCCGACAATGCCACCCGGAGGGAGTTTGAAGCTCAAAGCATCGATCAACACCCGGTCGCCGAAACCCTTGCCGATGCCCTCGGCCTCGATGACCAGATCACCCAGACGGGGGCCGGGCGGAATATAGATTTCCTTGGTCTCGTTGCGTTGCTGGACTTCCTGTGAAGAGAGCTCATCGAAGCGCGCCAAACGTGCTTTGCTCTTGGCATGACGGCCCTTGGGATTGGAGCGGACCCATTCCAATTCCGCTTTCATGGCGCGCTGACGCGCGCTTTCCTGTTTTTCCTCGACCTCGAGTCGCTTCTCTTTTTGCTCCAACCATGAACTGTAATTGCCCTCCCAGGGGATACCGTGGCCGCGATCCAATTCCAAGATCCAGCCGCACACGTTATCAAGAAAATAACGGTCGTGGGTGATTATGATGACCGTCCCCTTATAGTCGGTCAGGAACCGCTCCAGCCAAGCTACCGATTCGGCGTCCAGGTGGTTGGTCGGTTCGTCAAGTAACAGCATGTCGGGATTGGACAGCAGCAGTTTGCAAAGAGCCACCCGGCGCTTTTCGCCGCCGGAGAGGGTGTTCACCTCCGCTTCCCAGGGCGGTAATCGCAGCGCATCAGCGGCGACTTCTAACTTGCGCTCGAGGTTGTGGCCGTCGGCGGCTTCGATGATGGCTTCCAATTCGCCTTGTTCTTTGGCCAGCTTGTCGAAGTCGGCCTCGGGATCGGCGTAGTCGTTGTAGACCTCGTTGAGGCGATCGATTTTCGCTTGGATATCCTGCACCGCCTCTTCAACGTTGCCACGTACATTCTTACCGGTATCGAGCTGCGGTTCCTGTGCCAGGTAACCGATGCGTATGTCAGCTTGAGGGCGCGCCTCACCATGAAATTCCTTGTCGATGCCGGCCATGATGCGCAGCAGGGTGGACTTGCCCGAGCCGTTGAGGCCGATGACCCCGATCTTCGCCCCGGGAAAGAAAGACAGTGAGATGTCCTTGAGGATTTCTCGTTTGGGCGGGACGACCTTGCCGACCCGGTTCATCGTGTAGACGTACTGTGCCATGGCTACGATCCGTGTGCTCTCGTCAGCGCCCACTATTTGCGGGCGCGGGAATTATAACAACCGTCGCCCCCTATAAAGAATGATTATCTGGAAAAAACCCCTATGGATGGCGCATGTATGCTGATATATGGAAAAATATTTGGAAAAAAGCTGGACATTTCCGTCCTATTCATCTATCTCTTGCCGAACCTATCAGGCGTGGGGGGGTACGGTGTTCCCGCAGTATCGTTGTAGGGACTGGTGCAGGGTTGGCACTCCATGGCGGTAGCGCGCGCATATGAGTTTGAGGCGCAGCGGTGGTGTCGCCACCTCGGTCCGGTGGTGGAGAGCAGCGCCGCGCAAATATATGTTTTCGACGCATTAACAGGCCGCTGTCTCTATGCCACCCCGGCCGCTTGTGTCGCCATCGACACCCCCCTTGAAGCCCTTTCCGAGCTGAACTACGACAATCTTTTCTCCGAGCCCTTCCGTCCCTCGCAGAACGGTATGCCCGTCATTATGGCGCTCGAGCGTGTGAGTCGTGACGGTCGGCGCGATCGCGTGAGCGTGTGTTTAATGGAAAGCGTCGCCGATGAGTCCATCCCCGTGCACTTGGTTTGGGTGCGACCCGCGGCGGCGGATCAGCACGATGATGAATTCCGCCAACTGCTCGAATCGGCGCCGGACGCCATCGTCATTATTGCCGCTGACGGTCATGTGCATTTGGTCAATCGCAAGGCCGAGGAAATGTTTGGCTATACCCGCCATGAGCTGTTGGGCCAAGCGGTGGAACGACTCATGCCGGAACGTTATCGCACTATGCATGTCGGGCATCGTGCCGCCTACACCGCCCAGCCACACACGCGGCCCATGGGCGGGGGCATGGAATTGTATGCCGTGCGCAAGGACGGCGGCGAATTTCCGGTGGAAATCAGCCTCAGTCCCATGCAAAGCCGCCACGGCATGCTGGTGACCAGTGTCATCCGCGACATCACCGATCGCAAGCGCGCGCAGGATATGCTGACTAAACAGGCGCAGGAGCTGGCACGCTCCAATGCGGAGTTGGAACAGTTCGCTTACGTCGCTTCTCATGATTTGCAGGAACCGCTGCGGATGATCACCAGTTATGTGCAACTGCTCGCCAAACGATATCGTGGCAAGCTGGATGAGGAGGCTGATGAATTCATTCACTACGCCGTCGACGGCGCCAATCGCATGCAGACCCTCATCGAAGATCTGTTGAGCTATTCGCGTGTCTCGCGCCTCGGTCAAGACATGGTCGCTACCGACGCCGATTCGGTCTTAGATGACGTTTTGCGCGATCTCAATGTGACCATCAGCGAGGCCCAGGCCGAGGTGACACATGATGCCTTGCCGCGAGTGCGGGCCGATGCCTCCCAATTGCGGCAATTATTTCAAAATCTCCTCAGCAATGCCTTGAAATTTCGGTCCGACAAAGCGCCTGCCATACAGGTCACGGCTCAACGAAAGGGTTCGGAATGGCAGTTCTGCGTGAGCGACAACGGCATCGGTATCGAGCCGCAATACCACGAACGCATCTTCGTCATCTTTCAACGTCTGCATGCGCCGGGCAGGTACTCCGGAACCGGTATCGGCCTGGCGATCTGCAAGCGTATTGTGGAACGTCACGGCGGGAAGCTGTGGATGACGTCCGAGCCCGGTGTGGGGACGACGTTTTCCTTCACTTTGCCAGCGGTGGAGGGTGAGTAGTATGGAAGGACAACGACATCATCTGCTGGAGATACTCCTGGTGGAGGATAATCCGGGCGACGTGCGGCTGACCCGTGTCGCGCTTGATGACTATAAGTTGGCCAATCGACTGCACGTTGTGAGCGATGGTGTGGAAGCCATGGAATTTCTGCTGCGCAATGGCAATCACACCGCCGCGCCGCGCCCCGATCTGATCTTGCTCGATCTCAATCTGCCACGCAAAGATGGCCGGGAGGTGCTAAAGGAGATCAAGCAACACGATGCGCTCAAACGCATCCCGGTGGTGGTGCTCACCACCTCCAAGGCCGAGGAAGACATCATGCGCAGTTATGACCTGCACGCCAATTGCTATATCAGCAAGCCGGTGGACCTCGACCAATTTTACAACGTGGTGCGTTCGATAGAAGAATTTTGGTTTTGCATTGTTAGGTTACCCACGCACTGATCAGGCTTCGCGGACAGATGGGGGATGATATGTCAGAGGTGCCAATCAGAGTACTGTTGATCGAAGACAATCCCGGCGATGCGCGCCTGGTGCACGAGATGCTGCGTGACGTCAAGGGACGGGGGTATGAAGTGACCCATGTTTCCTGTCTCGCCGACGCTTTGGAGCTGATCGCCGCCGCAAACTTTGAGGTGGCGTTAGTGGATTTGACTTTGCCCGATGCTGACGGGTTGTGTGCGGTGGATCACTTGCAGACCAATGATGCCAACTTGCCCATCGTGGTGCTGTCGGGTCTCAATGATGAAGCCTTGGCTTTGGAGGCGGTGCAGCAGGGCGCCCAGGATTATTTGGCCAAGGGGCAGGGCGATGGACACTTGTTGAGTCGTGCCCTCATGTACGCTATCGAACGCAAGGAGCGTCAGGCGCGTCTGCTGTATTTGGCGCAATATGACCAGCTCACCGGCTTGCCCAATCGCTTGTTGTTCCGCGACCGCCTGGAAGGCGCGTTGCAGCGCGCAGATCGCAATGGCTGGCTGGCGGGGTTGATGTTCATCGATCTCGATAAATTTAAATCCATCAACGATACTCTGGGTCATGATCAAGGTGATCGACTGCTGCAAGCCGTGGCCTCCCGTCTTAAGCACGTTGTGCGTGGACAAGATACGGTGGCCCGTCTAGGTGGAGACGAATTCACAGTGATCCTGGAAGCGCTGGCGCGCCCCGAGGACGCGGCGCCCATCGCGGCGAAAATTCTCGAGGTGATGGCCAAGCCGATATTTCTCGACGATGAACAAGTCATGGTCACACCCAGCATCGGTATCGCTCTGTATCCACATAATGCCGATGGTGCCGAGGTATTGATCCGGGCCGCCGACAACGCCATGTATCGAACCAAGGATCGCGGACGAAATGGCTATCAGTTTTATACCACTGCCATGAATGCCTGCGTTACCGGGCGTCAAAGTCTGCAAGCCTCGCTACGTCATGCTTTGCGGCGCAATGAGTTCATGCTCTATTACCAGCCCCAAGTGGATATGCGCGACGGTAGCGTGGTAGGTATGGAAGCATTGCTGCGCTGGCGCCATCCGGTGCTGGGCGTATTGCCGCCCGGACAGTTCTTGAATGTGCAGGAGGAAACCGGCCAGATTGTCGCCGTAGGTGAATGGGTGCTGCGCACAGCGTGTGTGCAAGCGCACAGCTGGAAGGAAATTACCGGCACACCCTTGCAGGTGGCGGTTAATGTTTCCGCCCGCGAAGTGGCTGAAGATAATTTCAGCGCCATGGTGAGTGATGCGCTTATTGACAGCGGTTTGGATCCGGCTTGCCTTACCGTCGAAGTGGCTGAGCGTGTGCTGATGAGCAGCAAGGGCCCAGAGTTGGATAATCTATTTGCGCTCAAGGAACTGGGAGTGCGCTTGGCGATGGACGACTTCGGGTCCGGACAGGCTTCGTTGCGGCGCTTGCGGCGCTTGAATGTCGATGCCGTGAAAATCGGTCGTAGCATGGTGCGTGAATTGGAGCAGAAGGGAGACGATCAAATCATCGTCGATGCCCTCATGGCATCGGCCCGTACGATGGGTATGGCCATCAGTGCCGAGGGCGTGGAAACCGAGCGCCAGCTTGCTTGGTTGCGCGACAAAGGCTGCGCCCGCGCCCAAGGGTATCTATTCAGTGAACCGATGGGCGTCGATCAAATTGCGCCCTTGTTGGAGGCGGGTGTGCCGCGCTGGGATTATGCGCAGCATATGCAAGAGCGCATCTATCAGAGACATTGACATGACGCGCAGATAGTGTTGCTATGCGCAGGCTTTGGGTCATAGGCAAGGAATCCCGAGTCCAAGATGGCGACACCCACTCTCTACACGCTTGGTCACGGTGACCGAAGCTTGGATGAAGTCCTCGACATCCTGCAAATGCTGGGTATCACTTGCGTTGTGGATGTGCGGTCTTATCCCCAGTCGCGTCGTCACCCGCAGTTCTCCCGTGCCATGTTGGAACCGTTTCTCCGCGAGGCCGGTATCAGTTATCTGTGGCGGGGCGAAGAATTGGGCGGTTTCCGGAAAGCCTGCCTCGATAGTCCGCATCTGGCGTTGGACGACAATGGCTTGCGCGCCTACGCCGATCATATGACCTCCGGTCTTTTTCAGCAGGGCATCGATGACGTAATGCAACGTGCCATCAGCGGGTCGCTCGCGCTGCTATGCGCCGAGTCATTACCGCAACGTTGCCATCGTGGCTTGATCGCCGATTACTTGTCCTTCCAGGGGTGGAGCGTGCTGCATGCCTTGGATGTCGATAATGTCGCCCCGCACAGACTCAGTGCTCTGGCGCGTCCCTGCGGCAGTCGTTTGGTTTACGATCAAGGGGTTAGTCAGCAGTTAGGTTTGGGTCTCTAAGTTATCTGCACTGTCAATCCGCTGGCGCAGTTGCCTGGCAGCGACACAATATCGACGTCCTTGCGCGGTCTCGGCGCGCCCCATGTTTGTTTTTACATTAAATAATATCGTTAATGCATTGATATTAAATGGATGAAAAATACTGGCACGAGCTATGCACCGTACTTAATGTGATTCAATTGGACACCTCCCCGTCTCAATTGAGTCACGTAGATCCCTCTCCCTAATTGTCGGGGGTGCTAACCAGCACCCCCGCTTTTTTTATATGACCCGCTCGTTGCCGCCGTCTACCGGGAGCTGCGCGCCGGTGGTCTTGGCGAACAAGGGGCCACACATTTCTGCCGCCAGCTCCGCCACATCGCGGCTGCGCACTTCGGTGCGCAACACATTATTGGTTTTGTATTCCTCGACACTGAGGCCGTAGTGCTGGGCGCGGGCCTGCAGCACCTCGTCGGTCCATATCCCGGTGTCGAATACCGCATTGGGGTGTAGGCAGTTGATGCGTATATTGTCGCTGCCCCATTCCAGCGCTGCGACGCGCGCCAACTGAGTGAGCGCAGCCTTGGATGCGGAATAGGCCGCCGCCCCGGGTCCCGGCGCCGGGACGTTCTTCGAGCCGATCACCACCACGCGACCGCCGCGTGGTGCAAGCTTGAGCAACGGATGGGTCTCGCGTAGCAGAGTGAGATTGGCGTCCAGATTGACCGTCATGACGCTCTGCCATTCCTTATCGGGTAGCTCGGCGATGCGGCGACCGGGTGGAAACATACCGGCGTTGAGGATCAGCATGTCTAAGCCGCCATAGGCGCGCGTCCCGCGCTCCAGGGCGGCATCGAGTTGCACTGTGTCGGTGACATCGCAGGCCAAGCCCAAATAGGCGGCCTGCTTAGAGAGCGTGGCAACTTCCTCGGAGACATCCAGGCCGATCACCGCCGCCCCGCGTTGCAGCAAGGACGCGACACAGGCTTTGCCGATGCCCGAGGCGGCACCGGTCACTAGGGCGACCTCTCCCGTGAATTGAGGCGGTTGCCCCCCTTTGCGCAACTTGGCTTGCTCCAGATCCCAATATTCCATGTCGAACAAATCGCGCGCGGAGAGGGCGCGATAGCCCCCCAAGTCCTCGGCGCGCAGAATCACGTCGATGGTGTGTGAGTAGATGTCGCGCACGATGGCGGCGTCCTTGGCCGTGCGTCCCACCGTTATCAAACCCCACGTCGAGTCCAATATCACCCGCGGCGCGGGGTCGAGCATGGTCTTCTCTTCGCCGGCGTGGGGGGCGTGTTCGTCAAAGTAACGCGCGTATCGGCGCACGTAGTCCGCAACGTTGCGGCCCAGCATGGGCAGGCGCTTGGTGCGGATCACATGATCGGGTGTGGCCGGGCCTTGTTGTGATATGCGTTCCACGTCCACATGACGGGCAAACGCCAGGCTCTTCGCATCCTCCTGTAACGCGACGATCATTGGTGTCTGGGTTTGCGTGGCGATTTCGCGGCGCAAGGCGGCCAACTCGTTGCGCAAGACTTGGCTAGGCGGTTCGACGGGCGGTAAGGAAATCGTCCAGGCCTTATGCTGCGCCAAATATTCTTCAGCAAGCGTCACTAATTCGATCATGCGCTCATAGGATTCGCGCGCCGTCGGGCCGAAAGAGAAGATACCGTGCTGCAGGAGCACCATCCCGACGGTGTGCGGGGCCGCGTGTTTGGCAAAGAGGCGAGCACATTCCCGCGCCAAGTCGAAGCCCGGCATGATGTAGGGAATGACCACCACGCTGGCGCCGTAAATCTCACGGATGCGCGCCTCGCCCTCGGCGGTGTTGGTGAGAGTGACGAGCGCATCGGCATGGGTATGATCGACGAACTTGTGCGGCAACACCGCGTGCAGGATGGCCTCTACCGACGGCGTGGGCGCGGCGGCGTTGGTCATGTGGGTCTTGAGCTCGTTGACCATCTGCGGGTCGCTCAAACTGTCGAGTTGCGCCAGCGCGAGTAGATGAGACATGCGCACCGGCGCGAAGCCGGCTACGTCGATGGTTTCCAAATCCCAGCCCGAGCCCTTGACGTAGAGGATCTCTTCTTCATTGCCCAGGAGAGTACGTTCGGTGATCTTGACGGAGGTGTTACCGCCGCCGTGTAGCACCAGCGAAGGCTCACGGCCCAGCAAGCGCGAGGTATAAACTCGCAGGCCCAAATCGTCTTGATACTCGGCCGCTTCTTGGTCATTCCACAGGCTGTTCATTGTTGTCTCTCATGCTCGAAAATTGCCGCCACCATGGTAGCGGCAATGGCGCATGAAACCAACGTCGGGCTTAGGCGGGTGTCAGCGGCAGGCGACGGGTATCGGCGACCGGCGCACGGTCGGGCAGGCTGGCGGCGACTCGCGTCAGCACCGCGGCCGCAGTGGCGCGATAGGCGGTGAGCTTGCCGCCGTAGATGCTCAATACGCGCGGGCGTGTTGCGCGATCGGTTTGCAGTATGGTTTCGCGCGAGCGTGCGAAGGCGGCGCCGCGGCTGCGTGGTAGCACGCGCAAGCCGGCAAAGGCTGCCGTGACCTCGGTCGAGTGTTGAGGAAAGTAATGGCGTAGCGTGGTGAGCAGATAATCTTGTTCCTCGGGTAGTGGCGTCACCGCCCCTGGATCACCGTGATAAACCGTTTCCGTGGTGCCCAACAAGGTCAGACCTTGCCATGGCATGACAAACACCGCGCGACGGTGCCTCGCGGCGACCGCCGGTTCTTGCGGCGCCTCGAGGTAATACACACCGTGGGACATCGTTCCGGGTAACACCAGGTGCGTGCCTTGCACCAAGTCCACTGGGACTGGCGGCGGCGCGGGAGTGATTAGCGACGCCACGTGATTCACCCAGGGTCCGGCGGCGTTGATCACTACGCGCGCACTGGCGCTGTATTCGCGGTTCTGATAGCGATAGCGCACGCTGACGGCATCTCCGTTCACGACGGCGTCGAGAAAGGTTGCGGGCATCCGTAGTTCGGCGCCCAGCTGTGTGGCTGAATGCATCACGGCGCGCGTCAGGGCCGCATCGTCGGTTTGCGCGTCGTTATAACGAAATACTTGTTGTAAACCGGATGTGTCAAGCCCATCGAGTTGTGACCAGCGCGGCCGGGGCACGGTGTCAAAACGCGCCGCGGCGCCTAAGCCACCCAACAGCGCATATAGACTCAGGCCGGCATAGAGCTGCCAAGGGCGGCGGTGGGTATGTGGATAGATGGGTATGTAGAAGGGCGTGAGTCGTACCAATTCCGGGGCCAAGCGTAGCAGCAGGGCCCGTTCGCGCAGACACTCACGCACTAAGCTGAATTGACCCGATTCGAGGTACCGCAAGCCGCCGTGGATCAGTTTGCTGGAGCGGCTAGACGTCCCGGCGGCCAGCGCCGTTTGTTCGAGCACCAATGCCGAGTGGCCCGTGGCGGCGGCGGCTTGCGCCACGCCTACACCATGTATGCCCGCTCCGATGATGATGAGATCGAAACGCTCAGTGCTCAAGCGCGATCCTGCTGCGCAGCTTTTCGTTCCTGAGCATTTCGCCTATGGCCATGGTCTCGATGAAATCAGCGCCCAGCGCCGCCAACTCCAAGGCCAGTTTCACGCGGGTGACTTCGTACAGCACCCACTGCCAGGGGCCGTGCCACAGCGGTGCGGGGTCCTTGGACGGCAGTTTGGTGTAATTGCAGAAAAGATAATCCGGGACGAGTTCGGTGGCTTGGCTCTTCGATTCTTCGTTCATGGCGCGAATGATCCAGCCAATGTGCTTGGCGCCCATGGCGCGCGCGGCCCGCAGCACCAGTCTATCGTAGGAAATAATAACGCAATGACCGAGTATGGGAGCGAGGCTGGCGATCAGCGTTTTCAGTACCTTTTCGCGCCCGTGCTTTTCCAAGCTTTCTTCCTTGATTTCCACGAAAGAGGTGACCTGCGGGGCGCTGCGCAATATTTCCACCGCATCAGCCAGCGTTGGCAAGGTGACTTTTCGGTGCCGCTTACCGAAGCGGCCTGGCTCGTTGACACACAGGCCTGAGATCTTTTCAAAGTCCATGTTGATGACGCGGCCACGTTTGCCGGCGGTGCGCATGAGGCTCACATCATGCAGCAATACGGGCACGCCATCGGCAGTGATCTGAACATCGAACTCAATGTAGCGCGCGCCGGTCTGAATCGCCGCCTCAATGCCTTCCAAGCTGTTTTCCGGATAACGCCGCGGGTAACCTCGGTGCGCTACGAGTTGCGGGATCTCCATGCCGCCGTCCTTTCTTCCGATTCTATGCATCTGGGAATGTACAATTCACACCCCGTGTTTGGCAATGTCAACATGATGTGTCGCCAGTCTAAGTTCGGCGCGAAAACGCGCATGGCGCTGGCTGAATGCGGTGTTATCGCGTGGCGTGAAGCCTATGCCGCTCGCATGACTATCCCAGCGCGGCGAGCGACCTGCCAATAAACACGCGAGCCCGCGTGCGGTGGCTTCCACGGCGGCGGGGCGCTGGACGGGCAAATGCGCGATATCCGCGAGGCGCTGGCAGAGCCCGTCTAGCTGCGACAGTCCACCGCTGACGACGATACGCTGCGGCGCTGCCTCACTAGATAAGGCGACGAGATTTGAGTGCAACAGAAAGACGATGCTTTCGATCACCGCCACCGCTTGCGCGGCCAGATCGCCCGTACCGATAAAACGCGGGGTGAGATCGGCCACCCAATAAGGGCTGCCGAGACCCGCTACGCTGTTGATGAACAACGGCGGTTCGGCGATGCTCTCCAGCCACAAGGGTAGCTGTGCAATGAGCGCTTGTGGGTCGCTAGCGTGTTGGGCCGCCAGCCATTGCAGGGCGCTGCCGGCGCCGTTAACCGTGCCTTCCTGGACGTAATAGCGGATCTTATCGTCTCTGTAGGCGAGCGTGGACAACAGCGCGCCTAGCGGGGGGAGACGCCGGCTCGGCGATTGCAGAAATGCCCCCGTGCCGAGATTGACATACACCGTGCCGGACAGGGGTGGACCGTAACCGAATAGCGCGGCGGCTTGATCGCCGATCAGGACAGTGAGCGGAATATTCTGTCTGTTTACACGCAAAGTGCCATAGGCATGCTGAGAGGCCACGCATTGTGGCAACGGTGCGCGCGGCAAACCGAAGAAAGCCAGCAAGTGCGTATCCCATTGCTCGTCGCGCAGATTCCACAATAAGGTGCGTGCAGCGTTGGAAGGATCGACCCACAGGGGACGTTCTTCGAGCAGACGATACAGTAAATAACTGGCGAGTGGACCAAAGGCTAGCCGCTCCGCCTGCGCCGCCGCGGTGACGGCCGGCACATGGTCCAAGCACCAACGCAATTTGCTGGCGCCGTAATGTGGTGACAGGACCAGCCCGGTTCGCATACGAATGTCGCCGGCATGTTCGACCACGCCATCGATGACATTGGCGGCGCGCCGATCCTGCCAACTCAATACCGGTGTCAACGCCGCGCCGCTGGCTCGGTCCCAACACACCACGTTGGAGCGCTGCGTGGCCAAGCCGGCCGCGACGATGTGGGCGCTATCTGCGCCCAATTGCGTCAACGCCGACTCCGTCGCGTGACGCAGTGAGACGACCAATTCCTCCGGGTCTTGTTCGAC
Source organism: uncultured Chromatiaceae bacterium (assembly GCA_945787555.1). Lineage (GTDB taxonomy): Bacteria > Pseudomonadota > Gammaproteobacteria > DRLM01 > DRLM01 > CALZJG01. Next base: position 12,061 of record CALZJG010000041.1, read on the forward strand.
GCGATCGGGCGCCGGATGCTGGGTCGTCACCGGCACGGCGGCACTGGCGGCGATATCACCTTGGGCATCGAAGACCAGGGCGCGACTGCTTTGACCGCCCTGATCCAGCGCGAGGTATAGCGCTGCGCGCGCGCCCATACGCGGCGCTTATTTCGTCGCTTCGACGTTGATGGTGATTTTCTCGGAGACCAGTGCCGGCTGATGGGGAATGTGTTGATGATCTCCCAGCATCAATTGCAGGCTGTGTTGGCCGGCGGGTAGCTCCAGCGTGGTTTCAGTTTGACCGCCGCCGAAGTGGCGATGCTTTGCATCCTTGGGCAGGGGCTGATTCAGTGGCGGCAGTGTGCCGACATTGATGAGCAGGTGATGATGACCGGTGTTCACTTGATCGACGCCCGCCGGTGCCACACCCATGCCCTTGAGGCCGAAACGCACCGTGACCGGACTTGTGACAGTCGCGCCGTCTGCAGGCGAGATGAGGTAGATTTGCGCAGACTCCGGCGCCGGCGTGACGGCGTAGGCGTGGGAGGCGCACAGCAGGGCGGCACAAGACAAAAACCGGGTCGCGGATTTCAGCATGGTATGAGCTCCTTTTCTTGGTGAGGGGCAGCGGCCTGTTATTCTGACCGAGTACAACGCTCAGAATTCTAGCACTCCTATGCCTGTCAGTCGCTGGTGTAATCGCAGTATCATCGGCGTGACGACTAAATATAGAGATACACCATGACTGTGGAGATAGGAGCGATCTTGCATGTAGGTGTTTTGGTGCGCGACACGGCGCGAGCCCTGGCCTTTTACCGCGACGTGCTGGGCATGGCGCAGGATAGCGCGCGTCCCGATCTGGGTTATCCCGGCGCGTGGCTATGGGTGGGCGGCCAGCAGATCCACCTCATGGAATTACCCAATCCCGATCCCAGCCAAGGACGGCCCGCGCATGGCGGACGTGATCGCCATGTGGCATTGAGCGTGCGCGACTTACAGACACTGCGCTCCACCTTGGAGGCAGCGCTGGTGCCGTGTACGGTCAGCAAGTCGGGTCGCCGGGCCTTGTTCTGTCGCGACCCGGATGGAAACGCCTTGGAATTCGTGGAAAGCCTTTAGCAGACGGCTAGGCGGCGCCCAGCAGCAGTGCGCCGTCCTTGATGCGTAGACTGTGTTCGCCGCGTAGCACCGCCGTCAACTCCTCGCCGGCTAGCTTCTTGCGCCAACCTTTCAGTAGCGACAGATTCGTCTCGCCGCGCACCAAGGCCTCCAGTTCTTTGCGGCTGGTGAGTGCGCTGGGATGAATATTTTCACGAATTCCGATCAAACGCACCACCGCCAGCAGCATGTCGACCACAGCGTCTTGTTGCGAATTGAGTGGTTCGGGGCGGTGATGTTCGGGCAAAGGATGTGGCGGTGTGCGTTGCGCCTCGACTATCAATGCAACCAAGTCGTCACCATGACGCGCCAGTAATCGGTCATTGAGGCCGCGGATGTGGCGCAGTTCCTTCATATCGCCCGGCAGCAGACGCGCAATGTCGATCAGTGACTCGTCCTTGAGCAACCATCCGCGCGGTTTGTTCTCATCTCGCGCGGTGCGTTCGCGCCAGGCGGCGAGATGTTGCAATGCGGATAGGTGGCGGCCGCGCAATTTGCTGATGCCTTTGACGCGCTCCCAGGCCTGCGCGGGGGGATTGGCATAGGTAGCAGGGCTGCACAGCACGCGCAGGTCCTCGTCCAACCAGGCCAGGCGGCCACGCTGATGCAACTCGTCACGCAACGCCGGATAGAGGGCCGCGAGATGGCGCACATCGTCGGCGGCGTATTCCAATTGAGCGGCAGGCAAAGGGCGCCGTGTCCAATCGGCGCGCGAGTGCGCCTTATGCAGTTTCACGCCGAGACGGGTTTCCACCAAACCGGCATAGCCGACTTGATCGGGCATGCCCAGCAAGGGCGCCGCGATTTGGGTGTCGAACACCGGTTCCGGCACACTGTCACGCAGGTGATAAAAGATCTCCAAATCTTGCCGCGCAGCGTGCATGACCTTGGTGATGCGTGTGTCATATAACAGTGCGAGTAACGGCTCTAGGGACGGTAAGACCAAGGGGTCGATGCATGCCACGCGCTCTCCGTCAGAGACTTGCACCAGGCATAGTTGTGGATAATAGGTCTTTTCGCGCAGGAATTCCGTATCCACCGCCAGCCACTCGGCGGCGGCGATGTCGGCGCAAAACTGCTCCAGCGCGGCGGGAGTGGTAATCGATATTGGCTTGTTGGATGCATTCATGGGCGGCAAGGATAGCAATACCCACGTGGATGTGCGACTCGAGCGAAAAAAGAAAGCCCCGGCGTAAACACGACGGGGCTCAGTGGGTGGCCGAGATGACGATGAGGGGGAGGGGGAGGGGTATCGCCATCTCGGTTTCCATTATCCAAATCAACGCTCGGGAAACTGTGCGCTCGGTCACATTATCCACGTTTGATGTGACGATCTTCACGCTCATGAGGCGAAAAAATAGCCCCAACGGCTACGTCGGGGCTCAGTGGGTGGCTCAGATGACGGCGGGGGGGGTAGGGGGGGAGGGGTGCCGCCATCTGGTTAACTTGGTTAACGGGTGCCGTTGGGGAAACTTTAGCGTTTCGGTAAAAATATTTTTTGACTGGCACGGTGGCGCGCCGCTGTCGTGAGATTCCGGTATAGGCAAAAAAATAGCCCCAACGGCTACGTCGGGGCTCAGTGGGTGGCTCAGATGACGGCGGGGGGGGTTGGGGGGGATGAGGATGCCGCCATCTGGTCGTACTTTATAGCGGGCCCATTAGGTGGAACTTTAGGGGAATCTGGGAAATTTTCTGTATTCGTTTGCGCGACGCGTCCGAGTAGGCAGTGCGAGCGGTTTTCGCGCCTGAGCATGCGTCAGGATGTCGCTTCCCTCCCACCCCGGCATGGAGATGGGGGGATCCGATACTGGACTCGAATGATCAATAATCCGATCCGCGGCCGCATGAACGGGATTGGCTCGCTTCAGACTTTACGGGCTAGGTTTTCAGCACGGCCGCTGTACGAGTCTGGGGTCAAGGTGAGCAAGCGCGCTTTTTCAACCTCTGGAATGTCGAGGGCTAGGATGAAGGTGTGCAGCCGTTCGCGGGTCACGGCTTGGCCGCGGGTGAGGGCTTTGAGTTTCTCGTAAGGGGCTTCAATGCCGTAACGGCGCATGACCGTTTGCACTGGCTCGGCCAGTACTTCCCAGGAGTGGTCCAGATCGGCGCTGATACGGGCCGGGTCGGCTTCCAGTTTGCTGATGCCCTTGAGCGCCGACTGATAGGCGATCGCTGAGTGGGCGACGCCGACGCCAAGATTGCGTAACACGGTCGAGTCGCTGAGGTCGCGTTGCCAGCGCGACACCGGCAGCTTGGCCGTCAAGTGTTCGAACACGGCGTTGGCCAGGCCCAGGTTGCCTTCGGCGTTTTCAAAGTCGATGGGATTGACCTTGTGCGGCATGGTGGAGGAACCCACTTCGCCGGCCACGGTGCGTTGTTTGAAATATCCCAGCGAGATATAGCCCCACGCGTCGCGGCAATAGTCGAGCAGCACAGTGTTGAAACGTCCCACGGCCTGGAAGTACTCCGCCATGTAATCGTGAGGTTCGATTTGGGTGGTGTAGGGATTCCACGCCAAGCCCAGCTCAGTGACGAAGTTCTCCGCCAGGGCTTCCCAATCCAGCTCGGGATAGGCGGCCAGATGGGCGTTGTAATTACCGACCGCGCCGTTGATCTTGCCCAGCAGCGGCACGCCCACCAATTGTTCGCGCTGGCGCTTAAGGCGGTAGGCGACGTTGGCCATTTCTTTACCCAGGGTAGTGGGCGAGGCGGTCTGACCATGGGTGCGTGACAGCATGGATTGATCGGCGTAGCGATGGGCGAGGGCGCCGACGGCGCTGATCACTTCGTCCATCTGCGGCAATAAACATTGCGCGCGCGCGGTGCGCAGCATTAGCGCGTAAGCGAGGTTATTGATGTCTTCGGAAGTGCAGGCGAAATGGATGAACTCGCTGACCGCGACCAGCTCATCATTACCGGCGATTTTTTCCTTGAGGAAGTACTCCACCGCTTTCACATCGTGATTGGTGGTGCGTTCGATGTTCTTGATGCGTTGCGCGTCGTCGAGATTGAAATGCTCGACGATCCCGTTCAGCAGCGTTTCGGCGTGGCTGCTCAGCGCCGGGACCTCAACGATACTGGGGTGGCGAGCCAGGGTTTGCAGCCACCGCACTTCAACCAGTACGCGTTGGTGCATCAACCCGAATTCGCTGAAAATAGGTCGCAGTTCGGCGACTTTGCCGCCGTAGCGACCGTCGATGGGCGAAATGGCGGTGAGCGATGAGAGTTCCATGACGGCTCCGCTGACTAATTGAGGGCGCACATTATACACCCGTGAGTGGCTATAGGCCTTCCGCCAGCAGACGCTGGGCTTCCACCAGCAGGGCGCGGCGACCGAAGAGCAGTTGCATGCGCCCGCCGCCGCATTGGCGCCACAATACCGCCGAGCGGATGGCCGCCAGCAGCAGGGCGCGCACTTTATTGGCAACATCAGGATGGGAGAGATAGCCGTGCTCGCCGGTGACCATGATGCGCGGCGTAAGCGTGCTGATGGTGTCCACATAGGTCCCGGCCAAGCTGGCAATGACGTTCTCGTGGGTGAGTGAGAAATGTTCGCTCTGACCCTCAGCGCGTTGGATACCTGCGGCGACTTTCTGCAGCATGTCAGGCTGCTTCGCCAATTGGCGTTCGAGGTGCAGCACGGTGACGACGTATTTCACCAGCTCCTTGTCGCGCGGTTGATCGCTCCCACCGAGTTCGCATACCAGCAAGTCGAGTCCTAGTCGCACGCCGTCCACGCCGCCATAGACGGAGGCGGTGTCGGGAGGGTCGAGCGCCAGGATGCTGCGCAAACTGGCCTCGAAGGGCTCATTGTCCGCCTTGCCGTCGTGGGCGACTTCCTGCACCAAGAAGGCGGATTGAAAGATTCCCGCCAGGGCGAGGGTTTTGTCAGTGATAGTGTTTGCCATGATGCTCGCTGTGATTAAAAGTCCAATTATCGCTCTATTTGCTCGATAGTGCCGCCCCCCAGGCATTCCTCACCTAGGTAGAACACCGCCGCCTGACCAGGGGTGACGGCGCGCTGTGGGAGATCAAAGGCCACATACAGGGTATTTTCCGCTCCGGCGCTGATTTCGCAGCCTTGCTCGTGTTGCCGGTAGCGGGATTTGGCGTGGCAGCGTAAGGGTAAAGCCGGGGCTGCGTCGGCCACCCAATGCAGTGCGCTCGCCACCAGGGCGCGGCTGTAGAGCAGCGGGTGATCGCCCTGGGCGACGATCAGGGTATTACTGGCCAGGTCTTTATCCACCACATACCACGGGCTGTCGGCGGCGTCGCGTCGCCCCCCGATCCCGATGCCCTTGCGTTGTCCTAAGGTGTGATACATCAGACCGCGATGTTGGCCCACTAGATCACCCTCGGGGGTGCGAATGTCGCCTGGCTGGGCGGGCAGGTAGCGGGCCAGAAAGCGATTGAAATCGCGTTCACCGATGAAGCAAATACCGGTGGAATCCTTCTTGGCAGCGTTAGCGAAGCCGGCCTCGGCGGCGATGGCGCGCACGTCGGTTTTGAGCAACTCGCCGAGCGGGAACAGTGTGCGGGCGAGTTGTTGTTGACTCACGGTATAAAGGAAATAAGTCTGATCCTTGCTGTCGTCGCGCGCCTTGAGCAGCCGCCAGCGGCCGTCGCGATAAGCGTTGCGCGCGTAGTGGCCGGTGGCGATGCAATCCGCGCCTAGCGCCAGGGCGTGATCGAGAAAGGCGCGGAACTTGATTTCCTTGTTGCAGAGGATGTCTGGGTTGGGCGTGCGGCCCTGGCGGTACTCGGCCAGAAAGTGCGCGAACACACGATCCCAGTATTCCTGGGTGAAATTGACAGCCTCCAGCTCGATACCCAGGCGCTCGCACACATCCAGTGCGTCGCGGGCATCTTCGGTCGCGGTGCAAGGTGTGTCGGGGTCGGTTTCCTCCCAGTTTTTCATGAATGCGCCGCCCACGTCGTAGCCTTGTCGCAGCAGCAACAAGGCCGCCACCGACGAATCGACCCCCCCGGACATGCCGGCAATGACACGTGTTTGGCGTGGTTCGCGTGCTTGAGGCGGTGCGGACGAGTGGGTCAAGGCAGTTCCACCACGTCGTTGTACAAGTCCAGCGGATAGCGCTTGCCGGCGCAATAATCATCGATGCAGCGCACCACCAAGGGACTACGCGGTGTGTGCGTCCCGCCTAACACCTCATCACGGCTGAGCCACAGATTGGCGAGGATGTCCTTGTCCAAGGCGCGGGTGGCGTCCCGCTCGCCGCAGGTGCCGATCAAGCTCAGGCGTACAAAGGTGCGTTGGGTCGGCTGATGTACCCAGCGATAGACGCCCAGCAGCGCGCTGGGAGTGAAGTCACGGCCGGTTTCTTCCAGGGTTTCACGCACCGCCGCGTCCACCACACTTTCGCCGGCTTCAAGATGTCCAGCGGGTTGATTGACCACGCGGCGACCTTCCGCGTGCTCCTCGACCAGCAGAAAACGGCCGCCTTGCTCGATGACAGCGGCCACGGTGACAGAGGGTGCCCATTTCATATCGAAAATTATAACTGAATCAGTCAGTTTTAGCCTAGGTCGAATGTGATGGGTGGGATGCGGCGGTGCGCGTCCACTGACCCAAGCCCAAGTCACGCAGCCGCCACGGACCAATGCGGTGTCGAATCAGGCGCAAGGTGGGATGACCCACCGCTGCACTCATGCGTCGTACTTGACGGTTGCGGCCCTCACGGATCACCAGTTCCAGCCACGTGGTGGGGATGTTGGCACGATAACGGATGGGCGGATCACGCGGCCACAGGGCGGGTGCGGCGATGCGCTCGGCCAGGGCCGGGAGGGTGAGGCCGTCTTTTAGTTGCACGCCCTCGCGCAGCCGCTGCAGCGCGACTTCATCAGGCTCGCCTTCGACTTGCACCCAATAGTGCTTGGTCATTTTGTGGCGCGGGTCGGTGATACGGTGTTGCAAGGCGCCATCATCGGTGAGCAGCACTAGCCCTTCACTGTCACGATCCAATCGTCCGGCCGGATAAAAACCGCGCAGCGGGATGTAATCTTTTAGTGTAGGCCGCTGTTCGGCGTCCGTGAATTGACACAGCACGCCATAAGGTTTGTTGAATAGGATCAGAGCGCTCATGGACTAGACTTACAGAGGGGTGCCAGTTAGCGGCCGAGAGGGGATAACTGCTAATATGCGCACCATTGGTTAAAGGCAGCATCTTAGGAGAACAACATGGCCTACCACAAGATCCAGGTTCCGAATGAGGGTGAGCGGATCACCGCCCAGGTGGATGGTGAGTTACATGTGCCCGATCATCCCATCATCCCTTTTATCGAGGGTGACGGCATCGGCGTGGATGTGACCCCGGTTATGCGGGCCGTGGTTGACGCGGCGGTGGAGCAGGCCTATGGCGGGCGTCGCCGAATCGCGTGGATGGAAATCTACGCAGGCGAGAAAGCCACCGAAGTGTACGGCCAGGATAAGTGGCTGCCGGAGGAGACGCTGGATGCGGTGCGCGAATTTGCCGTGTCGATCAAAGGTCCGCTGACGACGCCGGTGGGCGGCGGTATACGCTCACTCAATGTCGCCTTGCGTCAACAATTGGATTTATACGTTTGCTTGCGCCCGGTACGCTACTACGCCGGCACACCCAGCCCGGTGAAAGCGCCTGAAAAAGTGGACATGGTGATCTTCCGTGAGAACTCCGAGGACATTTATGCCGGTATCGAATGGGCGGCAGAGACGGCCGAGGCACAACGGGTTATCAATTTCCTGCAACAAGAACTGGGTGTGACGAAAATACGCTTCCCCGACAGCTCAGGCATCGGCATTAAGCCCGTCTCGCGCGACGGCACACATCGTCTGGTGCACAAGGCCATACAATACGCCATCGACAATAATCGTCGTTCGGTGACCTTGGTGCACAAGGGCAATATCATGAAATTCACCGAAGGTGCCTTCAAGAACTGGGGCTATGAACTGGCCAAGTATGAATATGGCGCCAAGGAAATCGACGGTGGGCCGTGGTGTCACATCACCAATCCCAAGAATGGCAACGATATCGTCATCAAGGACGTGATTGCAGACGCCTTCTTGCAGGAAATCATGATGCGTCCCGAGGATTTTGATGTCATCGCCACGTTGAATTTGAACGGCGACTACATTTCCGATGCGTTGGCGGCACAAGTGGGCGGTATCGGCATTGCGCCGGGCGCCAACTTGTCCGATACCGTCGGCATGTTCGAGGCCACTCACGGTACGGCGCCAAAGTACGCCGGCAAAGATGTGGTGAATCCCAGTTCCTTGATATTGTCTGCCGAAATGATGCTGCGCCACCTCGGCTGGGCCGAGGCGGCTGATTTGATCGTCAAGGGCGTGAGTGGAGCCATTGCCGCCGGTACGGTCACACAAGATTTGGCGCGCCTGATGCCGGAAGCGCAGAAAGTGAGCTGTTCTGGTTTCGGTCGGGCGGTGATCGACCACATGGCATGACGACTGTCGTGCAAAGTGAGTTGCGGGCCGAGGGAGTCGGCCCGCGCGAATTCTAGGCTTTGATGGCGGCGTCCGGCGTTAACGCTATGGTGTTAACGTCAATTTGTTACGGTCGGACGGATGTTATTTGCTAGCATGCCTTTGGGGCCTTGGTTGATTTCGAACTCAACCTTCTGGCCTTGTTTCAAGGTCCGGTACCCTTCCATCTCGATGGCCGAAAAATGCGCGAACACTTCGTCGCCACCCTCGTCCGGAAGAATAAAACCGTAGCCCTTGGCGTTACTGAACCATTTCACAATACCGGTTGCGTTTGTCATCGCTTACCTCTCTGCATTGCGACGGCTCTCGGGCCGCTTTCACATCGCTTAGAGATCCGTTTCGTACAGCATGGGATCTCACTCCCCGGCTCGAAACAGCATGAGCATCCAGAACTAATGAATGCACACTCTCGTCCAAGTTAGTATTATTGTCAAGTAATTAACTCGGATTTGTGCAGGCAACACTCAGGACGGAGCCGGGGAGGAAATATCTCGTGTTTCGCTAACTTACGCTAAACTCACATTAAAGCATTCAGGCCGCTCAAGGCGGGGCGGATTTGGTTCGTTATAGTAGGTAGATGCAGAGATGGCTGAGCGTCAGAGTGGAGACAACCAAGATGGGCTGGCAATTCAGGAGGCGAAACCAAAACTTAAGCGGCCGCCACTGTACAAAGTGATACTGTTGAACGACGACTTTACACCCATGGATTTTGTGGTAGAGATTTTGCAGAAGATTTTTGGAATGGATATGGAAAAGGCAACCCAGATCATGCTCCATGTTCATACTCGGGGTGCTGCAGTATGCGGTGTGTACACCCGCGATGTGGCCGAGACCAAGGTGGATCAAGTCAACCGTCACTCCCGGGCCAATCAGCATCCATTGTTGTGTACGATGGAGCAAGCCTAGCCAAGTCGAGTAGCAGTGAGGTAAGAGGTATGTTGAGCAAGGATCTAGAACAAACGCTGAACACGGTCTTCCGCGAGGCGCGGGAACGGCTCCACGAATTCGTCACGGTGGAGCATTTGTTACTGGCCCTGCTTACCAACAATGCCGCCATCAGAGTGCTGCGGGCCTGCGGCTCGGAACTGGAGCAACTCAAGCGGGAACTGGCGATCTTTATTGATGAAACCACGCCCTTGTTGTCTCCCGATGACGGTCGTGAAGTGCAGCCGACTCTGGGATTTCAGCGTGTGCTGCAACGCGCTGTATTCCATGTGCAATCCTCGGGCAAGAAAGAGGTGACCGGCGCCAATGTGCTGGTGGCCATATTCAGCGAGCAGGATTCGCAAGCCGTGTTTCTGCTCAATAAACAAAATGTCACGCGTCTCGATGTGGTCAATTACCTCTCGCACGGCATCTCGAAAATTCACGGCGAAGATGATGAACAGGGCGGCCTCCCCATGTCCAGCGACGAGGAGGAGAGTGCGGAGTCCACCGCTAAGACACCGCTGGAGTCATTCGCCAGTAATCTCAATGAGCTTGCCCGCCGCGGCAAGATCGATCCGTTGATCGGTCGTGATCGCGAGGTCGAACGTACCATCCAAATTCTCTGTCGCCGCCGTAAGAACAATCCTTTGTTCGTCGGCGAGGCGGGGGTCGGCAAGACCGCCTTGGCGGAAGGGCTGGCCAAGAAGATCGTCGACAGCGAAGTGCCGGACGTGCTCGCGGACAGCGTGATCTACGCCTTGGACATGGGCGCGTTGTTGGCCGGCACTAAGTACCGGGGCGACTTCGAGAAGCGCCTTAAAGCGGTGTTGGCGCAATTGGATGAAGAACCCGGCAGCATTCTCTTCATCGATGAGATTCACACCATCATCGGGGCGGGTGCCGCCTCGGGCGGCGTGATGGATGCTTCGAATTTGTTGAAACCGGCGCTGACTTCGGCGGGCCTGCGCTGTATCGGTTCGACCACCTATCAGGAATACCGGGGGATATTCGAGAAGGACAGAGCCTTGGCGCGGCGCTTCCAGAAAATCGACGTAACCGAACCAACGGTCGAAGATACGGTGAAAATTCTCAAGGGACTCAAGTCCCGCTTCGAGGAACATCATAGTGTGAAATACTCGCTGGGCGCATTGCGCGCCGCCTCGGAGCTCTCCGCCCGTTATATCAATGACCGACATTTGCCTGACAAGGCCATCGACGTTATCGACGAGGCCGGTGCTTCGCAACATCTGTTGCCGGTGTCCAAGCGCAAGAAAACTATCGGCGTCAATGACGTCGAAAACGTGGTGGCGAAAATGGCGCGCATTCCGCCCAAACATGTGTCGAGTTCAGATAAGGAAGCGTTGCGCACCTTGGAGCGAGATCTCAAGTTGGTGGTGTTCGGGCAAGATGATGCCATCGATGCCTTGGCCTCGGCGATCAAAATGGCGCGTTCGGGTTTGGCCAGCCCGCAAAAACCGATAGGGTCGTTCTTGTTCGCCGGTCCCACCGGCGTGGGCAAGACAGAAGTCTCACGCCAACTTTCCAAGATTATGGGTATCGAGCTGGTGCGATTTGATATGTCCGAATACATGGAGCGGCACACGGTGTCACGCCTGATCGGTGCGCCGCCCGGTTATGTGGGTTATGACCAAGGCGGCTTGCTGACCGAGGCCATCACCAAACATCCTCATGCGATACTGTTGCTGGATGAAATCGAGAAAGCGCATCCCGATGTTTATAATCTGCTGTTGCAGGTGATGGATCACGGAACGCTGACGGACAACAACGGCCGCAAGGCGGATTTTCGCAATGTAGTGATCATCATGACCACGAACGCCGGCAGTGAGTCTACCAGCCGCCGCACCATGGGCTTCACGCAACAGGATCATGCCAGCGACGGGATGGAAGTGCTCAAGAAGGTGTTCACCCCCGAGTTCCGCAATCGCTTGGACGCGATCATTCAGTTCAAGTCGCTCGATCCGCGCACCGTCACCAATGTGGTGGATAAATTTCTGGTGGAGCTTGAAACGCAGCTCGAAGAGAAGAAGGTTACACTGGAATTGGACGATAGCGCGCGGGCATGGCTCGCCGAGCATGGCTTCGATCCCGCCATGGGCGCACGACCGATGGCTCGCGTGATACAGGAGCAAATCAAGAAGCCGTTGGCCGGAGAATTACTGTTCGGCAAACTCGCTGGCGGTGGTCATGTCGTCATCAGCGCCAAGAACGGGCAGCTGGTGTTCGACTACGAGAGCAGAGACGAAGCGGTGGCGACGGATTGATCAGCGTTGGTAGCGTTCGCGGATTCGGGGCGAAGGCGCGTTTGCGCACGGCATCGGGGTGTGAAGTTCAACGGGCGCGATAGGTGATGCGGCCCTTGCTCAGATCGTAAGGCGTGAGTTGCACGGTGACTTTATCGCCGGTAAGGATGCGGATGTAATGCTTGCGCATCTTCCCGGAAATGTGGGCAGTCACCACATGGCCGTTTTCTAGTTCAACGCGGAACATGGTATTGGGCAGAGTCTCGATGACCGTGCCTTCCATTTCAATGTGGTCTTCTTTCGCCATACTTCAGTTGTCTCTCGTTATGATCAAGCACCCATCGGCCGCCACCCGGCCAAATCAGAAGGCGCATATTGCCCGAAGTGAGGAAAATTTTCAAAGCAAAGGCGTTTTATCGGGTGTCGCGGGTGTCGCTCAGCCTGCTCCAAACGTTGTCTCGGAAAATCTCCAAGGGGCGGTAGTGGGCCTTGTAGCTCATCTTCGCGCACCCCGGCACCCAGTAACCGAGGTAGACCCAACCGAGCTTGCAAGCCCGAGCGAGGTGCAGTTGCCAGAGTATTGCCTGACTGCCGAGGCTGCGGGGGGCCAGTTCGGGATCGAAGAATGTATAGACCGCCGAAAGGCCCTGCCTTAGACGATCGACGACCGCCACCGCCACCAAGCGGGTATCGAGACGAAATTCCAAAAACAACGTGTCGCTCCAAGGGCTGATGAGGAATTCCCGGTATTGCTCGCGGTCGTCGGGATTCATGTCGCCATCGCCGTGGCGGCTCTGCATGTAGCGTTGATACAACAAGAAATGTTCCTCGTGGAAGGCGGCGGGCACAGCCTGCACGCTCAGATCGGTATTACGTGCCCAAGTGCGGCGCTGGGCGCGATTGGGTAGAAATGTTCGGACAGGTATGCGTGCCGGTGTGCAGGCCTCGCAGGCGCTGCAGCGCGGGCGATAAATGTAACGGCCGCTACGGCGAAAGCCCTGGTCAATCAAGCTGCTATACAGCGCCATGGTCATGGTTTGAGTGGGATCGACGAATTGGGTGACGGCCTCGCGCTCTGGAAGATAACTGCATGGGTGCGAGCCGCTGGTGAACAGGGCCAGCTGGCGCAGACCGGCGCTGTGATCGTCAGGCAACATCGTCGGAATGGATTTCCATACGCCAGGGCACGGGTTGACCCTCGCTAGCGCAGTGCCGATTCAGTTCAGTGACGAACTGAGTTCGTAAAATTTCTTCAGCGCCTAAAGTGCGCAGGTGCGGAGAGGCGACTTGGCAGTCGATGAGCGCATAACCCCAGGTTTGCAGCTGACGCACCAAGTGCACGAAGGCCGCTTTGGACGCGTCGCTGCGACGGCTGAACATCGACTCGCCGAAGAACACATTACCCAATGCGATGCCGTACAGGCCGCCCACAAGTTGGCCGTCCCACCATGCCTCGGCAGAATGGGCGTACCCCAGTTGGTGCAATAGCGTGTAGGCATCGATCATCTCCGCTGTCAGCCAGGTGCCCGGTGTGCCGGGGCGAGGTTCGGCGCAGTGCTGAATGACTGCGGGAAAAGCGCTGTCGAGAGTAATGTGATATTCACCATTGCGGACGGTTTTACGCAGACTGCGCGAAATATGCATACGGTCCGGAAATAACACCGCGCGCGGATTGGGTGACCACCATAAGATCGGTTGACCGGCGTTGTACCAAGGAAAGATACCGCGCCGATAGGCCGCCAGCAGGCGTTTGGGTCGTAAGCTGCCCCCCAAGGCCAGTAGGCCGTCGGGTTCGCGCATGGCCCGATCGACACTGGGGAAAGGCGTGGTGTCGTCATCGGGATCCAGCCAAATGAGATTATTGACTAGGAACATGCCATCTCAAGATCCTCGGCGTCGTCAATTTGCTTTAACTTCTATAGGGTGAGTGGCTGCTGAGATCCTTCATATGATACTCCATGGCGCGCTCTTCGCGATGCAAAAAGTCACCGATGGCGCGTCGAAAGGCCGGCTCGCGGATCGCGTGCACGGAGTAAGTGTCCGTCGGTAAGAAGCCGCGGCTGATTTTATGTTGCCCCTGCGCGCCCGGTTCGAAATGCGCCAGTTGCTGCGCGATGCAATAGTCAATGCCGGTGTAATAGCATGCTTCGAAGTGCAGGCTGTGATAGTGCTCCGAGGCGCCCCAGTAGCGTCCGTATAAGCTGTCCGCACCGCGGAAACTCAGTGCCACCGCGACAGGATGTTCGTCGTGCTTGGCCAAAACCAGCACGATATCCTCGGGCATGGTATGGCCCAGCGTGTGAAACAGTTCGCGACTGAACGGGACATGGCCGCTTTTGCGCAGGAAAGTGGTTTGGTAGTAGCGGTAGAAGACATCCCAATCATGCTCGGTCAATGCGCTGCCGCTGAGGGTGTGCAGCGTGATGCCCGCTTCGCGCACGCGGCGCCGCTCGCGTTTGACTTTCTTGCGCTTCTCGGCGCTGAAATGTTGCAGAAAATCGTCAAAATCACGGTAATCGCGGTTTAGCCAGTGAAATTGGCAGTCGCGGCGCACTAAGGCGCCGCGGCCGCGCAGTTGTTCGGTTTGTTGTGCCGTGGTGAACAACCAATGGGTGGAGGAGACCCCGAGTTGCTCGGCATGGCGTTCCACCGCCGCCAACAGGGCGGCGGAGACGGCGCTATGATCGGCGTCGGGAGCGATCAATAGGCGCGGTCCGCTGATGGGCGTATAAGGTACGGCCGCCACCAGCTTGGGATAATAGGGTAGGCCGTGGCGTTGGTAGGCCTCCGCCCAGGCGAAATCGAAGACGAATTCACCCCAGGAATGATATTTCAGATACAGCGGCACAGCACCCACCAGGCGCCCATTTTCATGCGCCAGGACGAATTGCGGCACCCAGCCGCTGTCCCCGCCCACCGCGCCGTGGTCTTCCAGGGTGTAGAGAAATTCGTGGCGTAGGAAGGGGTGTTTCCCGCCTGAGAGGCGATTCCACGCTGCGGGCATGACGCCGGCGAGACTTTCTATGATGGTCACATTCATGGGGCTATTGTAGCGTTACTGATAGGGGTATTTTTCAAGGTGCGGGGCGTGATAGTGTGACATAACGATGAGACGCTGGAGGGCGCGATGATGAAATTGAGCCGGGTCATCCCGTTGGTATTTTCGGGGGCGCTGCTGGCCGGTGGAACGATGGCTGATACCGAGGAACTCTCGGCGGCTGAGATCGTGCAACAGGCGTTCGAAATCGATGGTGGCAAGGACGGTATTTCCCGTGTCACCTTCATTTTTCAGCAACCTGGCGCAGCGGAAAAGAAGCTGGTGTATACCATGGTGTGGCGCGGCTACGGCGGTAAAGACGGCGTAGATAGCAAGGTGCTTTTCTTTAGCGAATACCCGCCCGATGATCGCGGCAAGTCCTTCATGGCCTACGTCAAAACGGACAAGAAGGACGACCAATGGATGTATTTGCCGGAGTTGCGCATGGTGCGCAAGATCACCCATGGTCATCATCAACGCACCCACGAGGACGATGATTTCGCCCATTCCCAGCTCACTCACGGTGACTTGGTACCGCGTTTACCGGATGAGGACGAACATCAGCTGCAGGGCGTCGAGGAGTGGAAGGGCAGGCTGCATTACGTGGTGGAGAGTGTGCCCAAGCAGAAGGATGAAATTTATCCCTACAGCAAGACACTGCGATGGTTCGAGCAGGACACTTTCCTGCCGGTACGGGTGGATTATTACAATGAGCTCGGCGAGTTGTTCAAGCGCCAAACCATCGCTTGGCGCAAGTTCCAAGATTCTTGGTTGTGGGAACGCGTCGAGAGTGAAGAATTGAAAAGCGGTAAACACACCCTCATGGAGATCTCCGACATCGAGGTGAACCTTGGTTTGCGCGATGAGGTGTTTTCACCCCGCACCATGCGCCTGGGTCCCGGGAGCATCCAACGCTAAGCGGTCATGAACAGCAAGCCGTGCTTGGAAATCGAATACTGCACTCAATGCCGCTGGCTCATGCGGGCGGCATGGATGGCGCAAGAGCTGCTCATCACCTTCGAGGAGGATGTGGGCGGGGTGACGCTGATACCCGGTAGCGGCGGCGTGTTCGAGGTGCGGGTGGGTGAGCGTGTGATGTGGTCGCGCGTGCGTGCCGGGCGCTTCCCGGAATTGAAAGAGCTGAAACAACTATTGCGTGATGTCGTGGCCCCCGAGAAACCCCTCGGTCACTCGGAGACCGCGCTGGTTTGATTTTCAGGAACTTCGCTAATGAATCACGCAAGCGGGCGAGTACGCCGTGGGCGTGGCCCGCAGCCGATGATTCAGAGCTCCGTTACTTGTTCTGGCTTTCCAGATAGCGCTCCGCGTCCAGCGCCGCCATGCAGCCGGTGCCGGCCGAGGTCACGGCCTGGCGGTAGACATGATCGGCCACGTCGCCGGCGGCGAACACGCCCGGCACGCTGGTGGCGGTGGCATTGCCGGTCAGGCCCGTTTGCACCTTGATGTAGCCGTTCTCCATGTCCAACTGACCCTGGAATATCTCGGTATTGGGGGCATGACCGATGGCGATGAAGATGCCCTGCACGCTGAGGTCCTGGGTGCCGCCGTCGTTGCTCGATTTGAGGCGCATGCCGGTGACCCCGCTCTGGTCACCCAGTACTTCATCAAGTGTCTGATTCCAGAGTATCTCGACCTTGCCGGACTGAGCCTTTTCCATCAGCTTGTCGATGAGGATAGCCTCGGCGCGGAACCGATCGCGGCGATGTACCACGGTCACCTTGGACGCGATGTTGGACAAATAGAGGGCTTCCTCGACGGCGGTATTGCCGCCGCCGATGACCGCCACCGGTTGGTTCTTGTAGAAAAAGCCATCGCAAGTGGCGCAGGCCGACACACCCTTACCCTGGAAGGCCTGTTCGGAGTCCAGCCCCAGGTATTTGGCGGTGGCGCCGGTGGCGATGACGAGCGCATCGCAGGTGTATTCACCGGAGTCGCCTACGAGCCGGAAGGGCCGTTGTTTGATGTCCACGGTGTGGATGTGGTCGAAGATCATTTCGGTGCCGAAGCGTTCGGCATGAGCCTGCATGCGTACCATCAGATCGGGACCTTGTACGCCATCGGCGTCACCGGGCCAGTTGTCCACGTCGGTGGTGGTCATCAGCTGGCCGCCTTGCTGGATGCCGGTGACCAGCACCGGGTTGAGATTGGCGCGCGCCGCATAGACGGCGGCGGTATAGCCGGCGGGCCCGGAACCAAGTATCAAAAGACGGCAGTGTTTGGGATTACTCATAAGATGATTGCCTTCGCTTTGCGTTATCCTTAGTGCCTGCGTGGCCGACCGGCGGAGCGGAAGGGTGCGGCGCCGAAAAAGTGGCCGCTCATGGTACTAAAGAAGTTCATAGTAACGCCACCCGCGCCGACCGGTTTCCCGCCCCTTCGAAGGGGCGAGTCCTTAAGCGGGTGCGAGGGGCCCTGGAGCGGGACAGGGTGGGTGTTTGAAAGAGATAAAGTCTACTTAAGAATGTCGTCGTTAGGGCTGTCACTTCGCTGACGAGATGCGAAAGGACGCAATGGCCGCGTAGTGGTAAAGTCGGCCGCCGGGCGCAACTCGGTCACGGGCTTCAAATCATCTTCCAAGACTACTAAAATGGCCGCTGTTTAAACATGTTGGCGTTATAAGCTGGCACATAGGATAAGGTTTTGGCAAAGGCAACTAGCAACAAGGACGAGCGGCCCGTCGCATTGGCCGGGCATATGGTACGGGGCTTGCGGGAGGGCGCGTTGTTCGTGTTCGGCGCGATCGCGGTGTACTTGCTCCTCTCATTGCTAAGTTACGATCCCAGCGATCCCGGCTGGTCGCGGAGCGGCAGCGGCGCCAAGGTCGACAATGCCGGCGGTGTCGCCGGTGCCTGGTTTTCTGATGTGTTCCTCTATTTGTTCGGCTATCTCGCCTACCTGTTCCCGGTGATGGTCGGATATTTCGCCTGGCTACTGTATCGCGGTCGCCCCAGCGGTGAGCGTTACCACGGTCGTGAGCTGGCATTGCGCGGCGTGGGTTTCGCGCTCACCGTGGCGGCGGGGGCGGGCTTGGCCAAGGTCTACGCCATCCATCCTTCCCATTTGCCGCTGGGCGGCGGCGGCATCCTCGGTGAAGTGGTGGGCATGGGATTGAGTAAGCCCTTCAGCACTGTGGGGGCGGCGTTATTTCTGATTGCCCTGTTCTTTACCGGTGTGTCGCTATTCACAGGGCTCTCGTGGGTGAAACTCATGGATGCAACCGGGCGCGTGACCCTCGATCTCGTCGGCCGAGTGACGGATCAATGGCACCGTTTTCAGGACTACCTCGCTGGGCGTCGTGCCCGCCAGGAGCGCGAGGCGCCCGCGGCAGTGGAGAAAATGGAAAGACTCAAAGCGCGCATGCCGCCCAAGATCGAGCCGGTGATCACCCAAATCGAACCCAGTCTGCGCGCACAAAAGGAACGCCAAGCGCTATTGTTCGAATCCGAGGGGGATGGGATCTTGCCGCCGTTGTCGTTGCTGGACCCCGCCGAGGCGCCCAAGAATCTGGTTTCCAAGGAATCATTGGAGGCCATGTCGCGTCAGTTGGAACTGAAGTTGGCGGACTTCGGTATCGAAGTGCACGTGGTGGCGGTGCATCCGGGGCCGGTCATTACACGCTTCGAAATGCAGCCGGCGGCGGGGGTGAAGGTCAGCCAGATCACCAACCTGGCCAAGGATCTGGCGCGCTCGCTGTCAGCCATCAGTGTGCGCGTGGTGGAGGTGATCCCGGGCAAGTCGGTGATCGGTTTGGAAGTGCCCAATGAATATCGCGAGATCGTGCGTCTCAGCGAGCAGCTCAAATCCATTCAGTACGACAGCGCCAGCTCGCCGCTGAGTCTGGCCCTGGGCAAGGACATCGGCGGTCATCCGGTGGTGGTGGATTTGGCGCGCATGCCGCATTTGCTGGTGGCGGGTACCACCGGTTCGGGCAAATCGGTGGCGGTCAACGCCATGGTGTTGAGCATTCTTTATAAAGCACGACCCGAGGACGTGCGCCTCATCATGATCGATCCCAAGATGCTGGAGCTCTCGGTGTATGAGGGCATCCCGCATTTGCTGGCGCCAGTGGTCACTGATATGAAGGAAGCGGCTAATGCCTTGCGCTGGTGCGTGGCGGAAATGGACCGCCGCTATCGCCTCATGGCCACACTGGGCGTGCGCAACATCGCCGGTTACAACCGCAAAGTGAAAGAAGCTGAAGAGCAGGGTCAGCCCATCCCTGACCCATTCTATTCGCCCGGGGACGGTGAGGCGACGATGGATGGCGGCAGCCCACCGCCGACGCTGCAACATCTGCCCTACATCGTGGTCATCGTCGATGAGTTGGCCGACATGATGATGGTGGTTGGCAAGAAGGTGGAAGAACTCATCGCCCGTTTGGCACAAAAGGCGCGCGCCTCCGGCATCCATCTGGTGTTGGCTACGCAGCGTCCGTCAGTGGACGTCATCACCGGCCTGATTAAGGCCAACATTCCCACCCGTATTGCCTTCCAGGTCTCGTCACGCATCGACTCGCGCACCATCCTCGATCAAATGGGCGCGGAACAATTGCTCGGTCACGGTGACATGCTGTATCTCGCGCCCGGTACCGGTGTCCCGACGCGCGTGCACGGCGCCTTCGTCGCCGATCAGGAAGTGCATCAGGTGGTGGCGGACCTGAAGAAACGCGGGGAACCTGATTACTTGGAAGATATCTTATCGGGAGACAGCGGAGAGACCGGTAACGGTGGCACCTATTTGGGTGAAGGCATCGACAGCGAGGCGGACCCGCTCTACGATCAAGCCGTGCGCGTGGTCACCGAGAGCCGCCGCGCCTCGGTCTCGGGCATCCAACGCCGCTTGAAGATCGGGTACAACCGCGCTGCGCGCATGGTGGAACAAATGGAACAGGCCGGGGTAGTGGGGCCGTTGGGGTCCAACGGTATGCGCGAAGTGCTTGCGCCACCGCCGCCGGGGGACTAGAAACCCCATTCATAGTCATAGTGGCGAGGTGAGAGCTGGAGCTTAGCTGTCTACGCCTGGTGGGTTGGCCGGGGCCACTTTTTCCTTCCGCCGCTTTTTGGAAGGAGGCGGGTCCCGGGGGGGGATAGCTTGATGGTGCCCGCGGTGGTCCCCCCACCCTAATCCGACTTCTGGCCGGGGGGGATGAAGATAAGGTTACCTAGCGTTTAAATTGATTCAGGACCTCGATTCACGAGTAAGTAAGGAAGACCTAATGAAACGAAGCATTATCGCGCTGCTGGCGCTGACCACCTTGTACAGTGCGGCCACCTGGGCCGGCGCGCGCGAGCGCTTGCAGGGTTTCTATCATAATACGCACTCGCTCACCGCCGAGTTCACCCAAACCGTGCGCGATGCCAAGCTGGTGGTGGTCGAGGATTCGCGCGGCCTGATGGCTTTGCAACGTCCCGGCAAATTCCGCTGGGATTATTATGCGCCGCATGAGCAGACCATCGTCGCCGACGGCAACAAAGTGTGGCTGTACGACATCGACCTCGAGCAAGTGACGGTCAAGCCTATGGACAATGCGCTGGGCAACACCCCGGCGCAATTGTTGAGCACCTCGCGTCCGCTGGAAGAAAGTTTCGTGATCACCGAGCTACCCAACGTGGGGGGCTTGGAATGGGTGGAACTCACTCCGCGCGATAAAGACGCCAACTTCCGTAGCGTGCGCCTCGGCTTCGACGGCGATCATCTCAAGCAAATGGAATTGGAAGACAGCTTCGGGCAAATTACTTTGCTGACCTACAGCAACATCCAGCGCAATCCGCCTCTGGAAAGCTCGTTGTTCACCTTCACGCCCCCACAGGGTGTCGATGTCATCGGCGAGTAATACCAGGGCTGAGCTAATATGCCTAGCTCGCTTCCAACGCACCCTGGTGCATCACGTTCTCTTTCCTGGCGGTTGAGGGCCAAGGTGCAGGGGATGGCGCGAACATTCATGATTGATGCTTAGCTTGGACGACGATCTTTTCAAAACTAATGATACCCTCGGACCAGCGAAGATTGACGCAAGTCAACCGCTGGCCGATCGTATGCGCCCGGTGCGACTGGAGGACTATGCTGGGCAAAGTCATTTGCTAGCTCCGGGTAAACCGTTGCGCTTGGCCATAGAAGCGGGGCGCTTGCACTCGATGATCTTTTGGGGCCCGCCGGGAACGGGTAAGACCACCTTGGCGCGCTTGATCGCGCGACGCGTCGAGGCACAATTCCTTAGCCTGTCCGCTGTGCTCGCCGGCGTCAAGGACGTGCGCGCCGCGGTCGAGCAAGCACAACGACTACGCAGGGGAGAAGGGCGCGCCACGCTCTTGTTCGTCGACGAGGTGCATCGTTTCAATAAGGCGCAACAGGACGCCTTTCTCCCCTACGTTGAGGACGGCACCCTCATGTTCATTGGCGCCACGACCGAGAACCCATCCTTCGAACTCAATAACGCCTTGCTGTCGCGGGCCCGCGTGTATGTGCTTAAGCGTCTGCAACCCGCCGAGTTACGGGCGGTCATCGATCGCGCGCTGGATGATGCGGAACAGGGGCTAGGCCGCCGCGCACTGGAACTGGCCGACGAATTGCGCGACCGCATCACGGTGGCGGCCGACGGCGACGCCCGCCGCGCGCTCAATTTTCTCGAAATTGCCTCTGACTTGGCCGAGGCGCGCGACGGACGGGAAATCATTACCGCGGCTTTGCTGGACGATGTGCTGGCCGGCGGCGTGCGCCGTTTCGACAAGGGCGGCGAGGCTTTTTACGATCAGATCTCCGCACTGCACAAATCCGTGCGTGGCTCTTCGCCTGATGCGGCCTTATATTGGTTTGCACGCATGATCGACGGCGGTTGTGACCCGTTGTACATCGCCCGGCGTGTGGTGCGTATGGCCAGCGAGGATATCGGCAACGCTGATCCGCGGGCCTTGAGCCTGGCGTTGGAAGCGTGGGATGTGCAGGATCGTCTCGGCAGCCCGGAAGGGGAATTGGCCATTGCCCAAGCGATTACCTATCTCGCCTGCGCCGCCAAGAGTAATGCGGTGTACAGCGCTTTTAAATCCGCACTGAACGACGCCCAGGTCAGCGGCTCGCTAGATGTGCCGCTGCATTTGCGCAACGCGCCCACCAAGTTAATGAAGCAATTGGATTACGGCAAAGCGTATCGCTACGCCCATGACGAGGCGGACGGCTACGCCGCCGGCGAAGCGTACTTTCCCGAGGAGTTGGGCCGGCGGGTATATTATCGTCCCGTGCCGCGCGGACTGGAAATCAAGATCGGCGAGAAGCTGGCGCAATTGCGGGCGCTGGACGAAAAGAATAAGAGGAAAGATTAACCACGGACCGCACGGAGGACATGGAGTAAGCTGCAGAGTGGTCTTCAACCTCACCCTTCCGCCTGCGGGAGAGGGGAGGGAGATGCGCGGGCACGACACCGAGCGAGAGGTTCTATTAATGTGCTTTTTGGCAACTCGCTCCAAACCAATGGACTTTTCTCCGTGTCCTCCGTGCTCTCCGTGTTTAAATGTAACTCGATGATCAACATGAGACGCCATCAGTGAAACAGATTCTGGCCATCGCCGCCGGCGGCGCCGTCGGGGCGTTGCTGCGCTATTGGGCCTCCACGGCGGTGTATGGACTGATGGGACGTGACTTCCCATACGGCACGCTGATGGTGAACGTGACTGGTTCGTTGCTGATGGGCTTGTTGTACGTGTTGTTGGTGGAGCGTCTGAGCTTGGGGGTGGAATGGCGGGCGGCCTTGTTGATCGGCGTGTTGGGCGCCTTCACGACCTTCTCCGCCTTTAGTATGGAGACGGTGGCGTTGATCGAAGAGGGTGAGCGTGCCAAGGCTCTGCTCAATATCCTCCTCAGTGTGACGCTGTGCATCGCCGCCACATGGATCGGCTTGGTGGCGGGGAGACGTTTATGAAGACACAAGAAGTGACTGTGGTGCGTATTTATCTCAGTGAGGCCGAGGCGCATTTGGACAACCTGCTTAAACGCTTGCATGGTTGGGAGAAAGTACGCGGCGTGACCGTGTTCCGAGGCATTTCCGGTTTCGGCAGTTCCGGCGAGGTGCATACTAGCAAGCTAATCGATTTGTCACTCGATCTGCCGGTGGTGGTGGAGTTCTTCGATACCTCCGATAAGGCGGCGGCGATTATCGAGCATTTACGCCCCACTGTTAGACCTGGCCATATCATTCACTGGACCGCGCGCATGAACATGGAAGAATGAGGTAGAGACATGTTGGACCCGAAACTGATCCGCAATGAAATGGACGTTGTCGCGCAGCGCTTGGCGCGGCGCGGTTATCAACTCGACACTGCGCGTATCGCCGCCTTGGAAGCCGAACGCAAGGAGGTGCAGACACGCACGCAAACCTTGCAGAATGATCGCAACACTCGCTCCAAGGCCATCGGACAGGCCAAGGCGCGCGGCGAGGACATCCAACCCTTGCTGGCGCAAGTGGCGGACATGGGTGAACAACTCAAGCAGGCGGAGCAACGTTTGGATGAATTGCAGAACGACTTGAGCGCGTTGCTGCTGACCGTCCCCAATCTCCCGCACGCCAGCGTGCCCGACGGCAAGGACGAGAACGATAATCAGGAAGTCCGGCGCTGGGGTGAGCCGGCTCAGTGCGAATTCGAACCTCAGGATCATGCCGATCTCGGTCCCGCCCTGGGTCTACTGGATTTCGAAACCGCCGCCAAAATCGCCGGCGCGCGTTTCGCGGTGATGAGCGGGCCGTTGGCGCGCATGCATAGAGCGCTGATTCAATTTATGCTCAATTTGCACAGCGGCGAGCATGGCTACACTGAAACGTATGTCCCCTACCTGGTGAACGCCGACAGCTTGCGCGGCACCGGGCAACTGCCCAAATTCGAGGCGGAATTATTCAAGCTCAGTGGTGAACAAGACTATTATCTCATCCCCACCGCCGAAGTGCCGGTCACCAATATCGTGCGCGATGTGATCGTTGATGCCGATTATATGCCGCGCAAGTATGTCTGCCACACGCCGTGCTTTCGCAGCGAGGCGGGTTCCTATGGAAAAGATACACGCGGCATGATACGCCAGCATCAATTCGAGAAAGTCGAGTTGGTACAAGTGGTGCGGCCGCAGGACTCCTATCAAGCCTTGGAAGACCTCACCGGCCATGCCGAGCAGGTGCTGCAGTTGCTCGGCTTGCCGTATCGTGTGGTGACGCTGTGCACGGGTGACATGGGCTTCTCCGCTGCGAAAACCTACGATATAGAAGTGTGGTTGCCCGGTCAGCAGAAATATCGCGAGATTTCCTCTTGCAGCAATTTCGAGGATTTTCAGGCGCGGCGCTTACAGGCGCGTTGGCGCAACCCTGAGACCGGCAAGCCGGAGTTGGTACACACCCTCAACGGCTCTGGTCTGGCCGTGGGCCGCACCTTGGTGGCGATCATGGAAAATTATCAAGACCAGGACGGCCGTATCCGCGTGCCGCAAGCACTGGAACCCTACATGGGCGGTATCACCGTCATAGGCTGAGCGCGTGGATTGGCTACCGATCTTTGTTGAGGTCAAAAACGCGCCCTGCCTGGTGGTGGGTGGCGGCGAAGTGGCTGCGCGCAAGGTGGATTTGCTGTTACGTGCCGGTGCAAGCGTCCATATCGTGGCGCCGAAACTAAATGAACGCCTGCAACAGCAGGTGCAAAACCGAGTCGTGCAGCACGGCGGCCTTGAATTTCACGACGAGCAATTGCATGGCTGCCGTTTGGCGGTGGCCGCCACCGATGACGAGGCGGTAAACCGTCGCGTCGCCGAGGCGGCGCGCGCTCACAATATTCCCGTCAACGTAGTCGATCAACCCGCGCTATGTACCTTCATCTTTCCCTCCATCATCGATCGCTCGCCGCTGGTGGCAGCGGTCTCGACCGGTGGCGCGGCACCGGTATTGGCACGCCTGGTGCGGGCGCGCTTGGAGACGCTAATCCCCGCCAGCTACGGCCGCTTGGCCGCCTTGGCGACGCGTTTTCGCAGCCAGGTGAAACAACGCTATACGACCCTGGCCGAGCGTCGCCGATTCTGGGAAGACGTGTTGCAAGGCCCCATCGCCGAACAAGTCTATGCCGGCCAGGAAGCCGCGGCGGAACAGGCGTTGACGCAGCGCTTGCAGCAAGCACAACCGCTATTGTCTCGTGGCGCGGTGTATCTAGTGGGCGCGGGACCGGGCGATCCCGACTTGCTTACATTCCGCGCGCTGCGTTTGATGCAGCAGGCCGACGTGGTGCTGTACGACCGCTTGGTGAGTCCCGCCATCCTCGATCTAGTGCGCCGTGAGGCGGAACGCATTTATGTCGGCAAGCGCCGTAGTTTCCACGCCGTGCGCCAGGAAGAGATCAACGAGCTGTTGGTCAAGCTGGCTCAGGAAGGTAAGCGAGTGCTGCGCTTGAAGGGGGGTGATCCCTTTGTCTTCGGTCGTGGCGGCGAGGAAATCGCCTCGCTGGCCGAAGAAGGTGTTTCCTTTCAAATCGTCCCCGGCGTCACCGCCGCCAACGGTTGCGCGGCGTATGCGGGGATACCGCTCACACATCGCGATTACGCCCAATCGGTGCTGTTCGTCACCGGCCATCTCAAGGATGGCAGCATGGATTTGAATTGGCCGGCGCTGGTGCAACCAGCGCAAACCGTGGTGGTGTACATGGGGCTGACCGGTCTCGATATTCTCTGCCGGGAACTCATCGCGCATGGGGTGCGCGCCGACATGCCCGCGGCATTAGTGGAGCAGGGCACGACATCGAAGCAACGTGTCTTGATCGGTGATTTGTCCTCTTTACCCGATGTGGTGGCCCATCAGGATGTGCATGCGCCGACCTTGGTGATCGTCGGTGAGGTGGTGACATTGCATGATCAATTGAAGTGGTTTGGTGCTTGATGAACTCCCAAGCATGCTAATGTTTCAATTTAACTCCAAAGAGTCCACCATCTCTTGCACTTGCTGCAGATATTTGTCGTAGGAGTGGTTCTCAGCGGTATAGGTGAGACAGTACATGCGCTTGCCCTTCAATACATAAATCTGCAGCCACTGCATGGGCAAGGTCACACTGTGCCCTCCCTTCATCAGCGGGCCGAGTTCACCAGTAAACTCAAGCTTTATGGCGGGAAGACCGGCGGCGGTGGTCTCATCGCGTTTTCCAAGCTTTAGGGTGCTTCCTGCCGCAGTCATAGTGGCGATTTCGGTGCTCACATAGTCCTTTAGAGATAAACTGGTCTCATCGACAATGACGTTGACGTTGTCGCTAAAGGTATCCGTTGGCCCCTCAAGGGAAGAAAAAAACCCTGTCGCGGTTGGAGCGATGCTTTGTTTTCTCCAGGTCGCCGGATACTTGATCCGATATCCATTGACGAAGTCCGTGTGACTGAGATACTCGCCCATGCTGTTTCTCCTCTGTCCCTCGATTTAGGCGCCTTTGCCAGCTGATTTTGCCCGTGTCTCAACGTACTTTTGCAGCAGTTCGATGGTTTCCTTGGAACGCTTTTGCAGCATATCACTGGCCTTTTCGATGTTGGCAATGTTTGGCATCGGCGGGTCACCCTGGGGTGCAATGGCGTAATTTTCCCAAAATGAGATCTGTTCAAAATAGTTCATGAAGGATATTTCGACTTGCACCAGATTAGATAACGCATTCTGAGATTTTTCGATGGGCCCCAGCAAAAACAAGGCGATAAAACTGGCCGTGCCCAAACCACCAAAGAGCAATGAATAAACCTTTTCATCAGAAAAAGCGGCATAAAGCGCGGCAAATATATACAGCGCGATGCCCGTCACAAACATCACCACATTCATCCAGGTGATCGTTCTGAAGGTATGTGCCGCATTATTGAGTGTATCTTTAAGAATCTTGACGGTATAGGAGCCCAAGTCATTCATGCGCTCAACTTGATTCGTCATGCGTTTTTGGGCCAGCTCTGACTCGAACGCGAAGCGTTGAAACATCGCCTGGGGTGGTGGAGCGGGTGGGCTTTCGCTCAGCAAGCGTTTAGCCGTGCTGGCCTCGCTCTCATCAAGCTGGTAACCATGACTAATCACCGCTTGGTCAAAATCCCGAAATAGCTGACCGCCGAAATCGTCGTCTGCCTTGGCGCGACCCACGACCGCCCATAGATCTTGCTGACTCATTCTGGCCTCCGCATTGATCCGATACTATTTCCTCGGTTTCATCGATTGCTCTCGCGGAGCTATGCGCATAGGAAATGATTGATCAGAAAAACTAATGCTTTTACTTTGGAGAGAGAATAATCAATATGGCCCAGAATAAGCAACTGATATGATCACCCGCGTTTGCGCCGGTGAAATAACGTGAAAACAGCCGCGATGATTTCTACCGACTCCGCGCGGCGCGACTACTACGCCGACAAGCTCATGTGTCATGCGCCTGGCGCCTGGCGCATGACACGAACAGCGGGACAGTCTCTCGGCGTGCGAGCGTTAACCCGCTTAACCTCGAGCCGCGACGGCGCATTGGGGGGCATTGAGAGGAACGGTATTACTGTGCAGGTGATGCGTGTGTGATGAACGCTGTCATCTCCTCAAGCACCGTCGATCACCGCAAGGTCACGACGCGTTGAGAGGGGCGGCCATGCGGCGCCTAGCCAGCCCGTAGCCTGGAATACTCCAATTCTGTTCGATCTGCATGACAAGCAAGCTTTTGCGTCTACAACCTGTACTGATTCGAGTCCTATGCCGATCTGCGATAGATACGCTTCAAAGTTGCCGAGACCGCTGTTTCTGGTCGCCACTTTGGCAGGCCGAAACAGCGACAATGGCCACCGAGGCGCTGTCTGTCATCGGTGGTCGTGGAGGCTTCGAGAGTGTCCCACGGGGTAACATTTACTCCTAACACTCAAGCTAGCGCCGCTAGGTGTTGACGACTCTTGAGCTAGTCTTTTGGACTTCGGCGCGCCGTCAAGCCGCCAGCGTGATGTCACCCGCGCCAATGGGCTGACGTTGGTTAGTCCAGTGGGGCGGGCGCTGGCCTGGCGCCGTGACCTGCATGCTGGCAGCAGTCTCCTGGTTGACGAGTCGATCCTGAGGGAACCAGCGCGAGTGACAGTGCTCCACGTCCGAACGCATGAACACGGCAGGCAGGTTGGCCAACGCCTTGATGCCATGGCGCCGTGCCACCACCTGCATGCCGAATAAACGGCGATAGATCCGCTCATGGCGAATATGCAGTGTGCAGACATGGACGTCGATGCCGCGACGCACTTGATGGTGGATGACACCCTGGAGCAGTGCGACGACCAGGCGTGGGTCATCACGATAGTCATTATGGGTGGCCAAACGCCAGATGACTCCGACCGAAGGGGCCTCGCGGCGAATAGCATCGTATTCAGAGGCGAATACCGCGTCCACTGGCATGGCATAATCGCCGTCCTGAGTCACGGAAACTGTGCCGACGAGGGTGCCATCCTGGAAGGCGCCAAGTACTAAGGTCTGCGCCAGATGGTCCAAGTGCTGACAATAGTGCAAGCGTCCGTCTGGTTGCGGCGTGCAATAGCCACGCTGCACGTATCCATCGTGGGCCAGACGGTGTACTTGCTCAAGTTCTTGCTCCCCACTCATGGCGCGAACAACGAGTCGGTTCTGGGTGGCGGTGTCAGGGCCGGTCGTCTGACCAATATGGCTGAGCATGTATGTCCTCCTGCACTGTAGTGATGGCCGGTGTCCGCGGGGCACGAGTGCCAGAAACTTGCCGCTTTATGCCGGTATATCCACTTGTGCAGAAGGCATGCCAATCTGATACCCCTGTGCGAGGTCAAAGTTATACTCATTGAGCAAGGTGAGGGTCTCGGCGTCTTCCACATACTCCGCCACGGTCAGCTTGCCGAATCCCCGGGCTACATCGCAGAAGGCCTTCACCAGCACTTGATCATCGCGATTGCTGACCAGGTTGCGGATGAATGAGCCGTCGATCTTAATGTAATCAAAGGGTAATTCCTTTAGGTATTTGAACGACGAAAAACCGACGCCAAAATCGTCCAAGGCGAAATAGCAGCCCTTCTCCTTGATAGCCTCCATCAGTTTGCGCGTTGCTGTCACATCCGCCAGCACCAAGGTCTCTGTGATTTCGAAGATCAAGCGGGCGGGATCGACACCGGTGCGGACCAATAGCGCATCCAATAAGGGGAGTAGGTCGGGGTCATCGAAGGCTCGCGCGGAGAGATTGAGCGAGAAGCCCTGCTGCCCATCCCCTGTCCAACGTGAGATATGGGTGATTACCTCCGTCAGCACCCAGTGGTCGATGGAGCGAATCAAGCCGGACCGTTCCGCCACGCGTATAAATGCGCTGGGGCTTAACAACTCGTCTCCCTCATCGCGCATGCGCAGCAAGGCCTCATAGTGTGAGATTTGTTGTGTCTTTAGGTTGAGAATAGGCTGGTAGACGAGCACGAATCGGTTATGACTCAGGGCATCCTCGATTTTTCGCCGCCAGTGGGCTTGGGCGCGAACCTGGCGCCGGGCCCCTTCTTTTCCAGAGAAGATATGCCATTGACTGCGACCCGCTTCTTTCGCCTGGTACATGGCCAAGTCAGCATTGGCCAGTATCTCTTCCGGCTCCTGGCCCTGAACGGGGAACAAGGCGATGCCGATACTGGCACTGGCGCTGAACACGGTCTGATCCGCAGTGATGCGCACTTCGCGCAAGGCATCGCTCAATTTTCTCGCCAGGGCGATGGCGCCACGCTCATCAATTTCCGGAATGACTACCGCGAACTCATCACCGCCCAGGCGCGCCACCAGATCCACTTCACGCAGCTCACGGTGGAGGGCTTGCGCGACCGCGCGTAGCAGTTGATCACCCGCCTTGTGACCACTGGTGTCGTTGACTTCTTTGAAATGGTCTAGATCGATGTAGAACAGCGCACCGCTATGTCGGTGTCGTTGAGCTCGCAGCACCGCCGCATGCAACTCTTCCTGTAAGCGCCGGCGATTGAATAGGCCGGTGAGTGAGTCATGTCCCGCCAACCAGGCAAAACGCCGCTCCACGTGCTTACGCTCCGTGATGTCGAGCCCCACTGCGAGTACCACGGGGTCGAGAGGTCCTTGCGCTTTTAAGTGGGAATACAGCCAGACGATATCACGCTCACTCTTATCCTTGCAGAGAATCGTAGACTCATGCCGTAGCTGCATCTCGTGACCGGCACTCACGCCCGCCAACAATTGCATGTAGTTATCTTGTTCCTCGGGGGGAACCAGCTGCTTGATAAATGATTTGCCGATCAGTTCTTGGCTGTCATAACCAAGCAGCGAGGCGCCGTGTTGATTAAGCAGCCTGGCACGCAGGTCCTTATCCAGGGTAATGATGATGACTTGTGCCGTGGCCAGCAGCCCCTCTGCGAAATCACGCTGCTGTGCCAGTTCCGTGATCTTCTCGCGCAAATCCCGATTGCGGGACTCCACCTGCTGCTCTAAGGTTTGCAGCTGATCCGCCAGCGCCAGGGCGGATACGCATAACTGATCAATCTCGTCCTGGGGTTGGGCCGCGTGATGCTGGCCACCGATCAGCTTGCGTGATTGCTCGAACTGACTCTGTGCCAGTAACGGTAGGCTTGAAGCCGTGTTGCGCAAACGCTCCAGGGGGCGTCGCAAATAAAGAACGACTACCGTACCTGAAATTAGCAGCCCTAAAATTCCAGTGACCATGCTTTGCATTGCAGCGGCGCGAATCTCTATCATGGCATCGCTGATGTCCGTGACGGTTGTTAGATAGCTGGTCAAGGAGTCGGGCTCTTTGCTCAACGGGACAAAGCGCATAGCATATGAGCGCTCGCCGACGTGAGTACTCGTGCCTGCCAA
Source organism: uncultured Chromatiaceae bacterium (assembly GCA_945787555.1). Classification (GTDB taxonomy): domain Bacteria; phylum Pseudomonadota; class Gammaproteobacteria; order DRLM01; family DRLM01; genus CALZJG01. Next base: position 42,762 of record CALZJG010000041.1, read on the forward strand.
TACCTCGTCCAGCGATCGCTGCTCTTGGGCTACCTTGCGCAATATCGGCCAGGTCGAAGCGGCGTTAGTCAAGGCAACCATCCTCATCTGCCACTCATCGAGCTTGCGCGCCGCTGTCCGTTCATCCGGGGTGGACGAATCCGTATCTGCGACTAGAATTCCGATCTCCGCGCTGGAGATGCGATGTAGGCTCAAGGCGAGATCAGCCAGGGAAGTGGTCAAGACCACCACGCCGATTTCACCCTGCCGGCTGAGCAGTGGTACCGCCGACAACATGATGCAATTCGATGCACAAAACATTTGGCTGTGAGGGAATTCATCGCGTAGGGCGCTATTCACCGTGCGTGTCACCACGGTCGAGCCCTGCAGATCTTGGAAATTGCCCCACGCGGAGACGAGTTGCCCGTGCTCGGAAAAAAACCCCGCCGCCCGCAGACCGAAATTCAGCTGCAAGATTGTCCAGTGCTCGTCGAACGCGGCCTCCAGTGCCTGATCGCCTGCGGACAGGGCTTCGTTGACACCACTCAGCGCAGGCAGTAATCCACTGATCTGTTGCAGGTGCAACTTGGCCTGTTCCACTTGCGCATTGAATTCTGCGGTGAGGCGGGCATGATCCTCATCGAGTTGTTCATCAAACTGATTTGAGAGGCTGATATAGCTGAGGATGGGGAAAACGGCGTTGACGGCCACCAGGACGAGCCCGATCACCAACAGCAAGCGCCATTTCAGGCTGAGAAAACCCTTATTCCACACGCCAACTCCCTAAGGCTAATCGCCACTTCTGGACGCTGCTGCGGCCAAAACCCTTCAAAAATGAAACGAAACCAGCAGAGAAAATAGCTGCCAATTCTTGGTGCGCGCCAAGGGGTCGGGGTTCTCTATAATCGGCAACCAAGCTGTCCCGTTCACGCGGTGCCATTCTGCGCGCAGAAATAAATAGGGGTAAGGATCCCACCTCGCTCCTAAGGTGAAATCCTTGGCGTAGCGCGTGTGGGCGGGTAGCCCGGTGCGCGCGGCGTAGTCCTCACCATCTTCATCGTCTTCATCCGTGTTCAACACATCATACCGGGCAAAGAGTTGCCAGCGTAGTGCCGGGCGGTAATCGACTTGCACATAACGGCTCCTGCCCACCACCTCCATATTGGGAAGCGCGGGTCCGAAATCGCTGAAACTAAACCGGCGTCGTGCATATTCGCCTATGATACCCCAGCGCGCCGCGTCGTATTGAAAGGAGAAGATCCAGGGCGTGAACCGTATCTCGCCAGCGGCGAAAGGGTCGGCGGGCCCTGGCTGGTATGCGATATTGGCCTGCACGCTGCTGACGGCAAAGCGAATACGTTCGTCATGACTCTTCAACATCAGTCTTCCCTGAAAGGAGATACGATCCTGCAAACCTCCCGGGCGGTCCGCACCGAGCAGGGCCGGTTCAGTGTTGAGTTCATCGATCATCGGTTCAGCGACGCCGAGCTCTAACAAGGCCGTTGTCCAGGGCCACGCATGTTCTCCGTATAACACCATGCCATCGGCGGAGGCGGCGAGATTGCGGGTCCGCTCAAAGTAGATGGACTGGGGAAGCAATATTCCCGGCCTCGCCAGTGGTACGCCCCGGATGTCATTGAACAGGCCCAAGGGCACTTTTATCCGGCCGAAACGCCCGCCCCAGTAGCCCCTTTCCGATGCGGCGAAGCGGGCATCGATGAATCCAAAATCCAGTGCCATGTCACCGTCATCGGTGGCCCCGGCATGGCGGCTGATTACCTGTCCCACCGCAAGTATATTGGGATCCGGAGCATAGGAGGCATTCAATGCCAGCTCTGAAAAGTCCAGGCTACCCTCGTCGTCTGTCTCACCGAAAAAATTGTTGTCCGTGGTATAGACGAAGCCTTGACTTGCGAAGCCATGCACCTGCAAGCCTTCGCCTAGGGTCATTCCTGTTGCCGAGGGACTCAGCCCAACGGCGCAAGAGACGACCAGGACTCGCGCCCAGCCGCGGCTAGGTCGCAGCCGCTTAATCGACTCGCAGTACTTGGAGACGCTCATCATCGATAGCCCCTGAAACGTAACCTATTGCCCCTGGTGTGCGCGCAACCGTTTCGATCATAGCGGTCTGATCAGACACGGTGAGCGGCGCTTGTCCGGTACCAGAAAAAATCAACCGATCCCAGGCACGCCGCAACTGATACGGATAGACATTGATCGTTTTCTTACAGAAGGAGATATGGGAAGGCGCGCTATCGGGTAAGACGACGACGACCACGGCAAGTCCGTTGGGCCAGGCGCGCGTGCGCATACCGAATATGGCGCGCAACTGGTTGATGGAAATCTGGCTATAGGGCACGTGGGAATTGGCGATGACAAAATCTTGTGCAAGGCCGGTAGGACTCACGCACAGGAGCGCAGCACATGCAAGACTTAGCCGCCAAAGACGTATTGAACGGGACATTCTTCAGCTCCTGCCCCATAACCCTAATCAGTCCGTTGGAATGTCACCATAGCGACTTTTGCCGACTAGTGCAATCAAGAATGGGCGCTGATCGGCCCTTGGTCTGCAGCACAAATGTAGTAGTGCGAGCTGACGTTGACATGATGTCTGGTGTTACCTGCCACCGTCTATGTGCAGCCTAATGCGCGACCAAGTAATGCAAACTGAATAACGACAGTGGGTCGGTCCAGGTTTTTAGAGGCGTGAAATTGGCTAGCGCAGCCAAGTGATGAAACTCCTCCACCGTGTATTTATAAGAGTTCTCAGTGTGTATGGTTTCACCACGCTTGAAATCATAGCGTTCGCCTTGCACTTGCACTTGATGCGGCGTCTTGCTGCTCAAGTGCATCTCAACGCGACCGGCCGGTTCGTTGTATAGCGCCCGGTGCGTAAAGTTGTCTAGATCAAAATCGGCGTCCAGACGGCGGTTGATATGCCGCAGGATGTTGAGGTTGAAGGCGGCGGTGATCCCCGCCGCATCATTGTATGCGGCCTCGAGTCGCTCAGCGTCCTTCTTCAAATCAACGCCGATAAGCAAGCCGCCGCGTTCTCCCACCACCGAATGCACTTTCTTTAGCAAATCCAAGGCCGCGCTGGGGCTGAAATTGCCGATGCTGGAGCCAGGGAAAAAAGCATTACGCCGCCCTGTATCGCTAATGGGGATCGACCACAATTTGGAATAATCGATGCACACTGGATTGATGGTGAGCCATGGATAATCATTAGCTAGACGCTGTGCCGCGGCGAGTAAATGAGCGTAGGAAATGTCCACGGGCACATAGGCTTTCGGACGTATGGCTTCGAGTAGAAAACGGATCTTTATGCTGCTGCCGCTGCCCAGCTCAATGAGCAGACTATTCTTACCCAACAAATCGGCTATCTCGGCGATATGTTGTTCGAGCAAGCCAATCTCGGTGCGAGTCAAGTAATACTCGTCCAAATCGGTGATGCGATCAAAGAGTTCCGAGCCCTGCTTGTCGTAAAAATATTTCGGTGGCAGCGTCTTGTTATCGCGCGCCAGCCCGCTATGTATTTCTTCCGCCATGGTGTCCGGCTGCGGGACGGATTTTAGAAAATTGATACGGTCTTTTTTCGATAACGTAGAGTGACGCATGGGACCTCGCTTTGCTTAAGAATAATCAGATTCAAAGATCATCGGCCAAACGTATCCCCGTGTATTGCCATTGATCCGGGGGATAAAAGAAGTTCCGATAGCTGGCGCGCGCATGGCCTGGTGCTGTTACACAGGAACTGCCGCGCAACACCACTTGATTGCACATGAACTTGCCGTTGTATTCGCCGATGGCGCCGGTGCCGGGCCGATAGCCGGGATAGGGCGCATAACTGGAGCGGGTCCATTGCCATAATTGACCGAACATCTGCGCCACCTCCGATTGCGTAGCAGGCGCAAGAGGGTGCAAAGAGATTGCTATATGTTCCGGTTGCACGGCTTGTTGCAGAGCCACGACTTCCCACTCTTGTTCGCTAGGCAAACGCTTGCCAGACCATCTGGCATAGGCATCCGCTTCATAGAAATTGACATGGCTTACCGGCGCATGGGGATGCAGTGGCCGCAATCCGTACAGGGTGTATTCCTGCCATGTAGTGTCTTGCCGCAGCCAATAGCGAGGATGGCGTGCAGCGTTGGCTTGCTTCCAGGCCCAGCCGTCCGACAACCACAGCGTGGCGGTCTCATAGCCGCCGGCGTCGATGAATTCCAGGAACTCGGCATTGCTCACCAGGCGGTTCGCGAAACGAAAGCCGGTTTGGTGATAGCGGTGCGCGGGTGCTTCATTGTCGAAATGAAAATCACGCCCCTGATAACCGATCTGGACATCTTGGGCAGCGAATTCCAGCCAGCGCATACCCATCGGCTCGATCGTGGCGGCGCCAGGCGGGGCCGGGAGCAGGGCGGGCAGCAGCGGATTGATGGAGAAACAGTATTTGATATCCGTGCAAATCAATTCCTGATGTTGCTGTTCGTGATGTATTCCCAGCTCGCAGCGTTGCTGGATCAGGTCCCGCTGGGCGTGATCGTCGCAGCCCAACAAATCAGCCATGGCCGCGTCGACATGGCGGCGATATTCGAACACCTCTTGCAAGGTCGGCCGCGACAGCAGGCCACGCTGCGGTCGGGGGAATTGCGCTCCCACGCCGTTGTAATAGCTGTTGAACAGATATTCATAGCGCGGATGAAAAACGCGGTAAGACGCCAGGTAAGGCTTGAGCACAAAAGTCTCAAAAAACCAGCTGGTATGCGCCAAATGCCACTTGGGCGGACTCACCTCGGGCATCGCCTGGAGGCCGTAATCTTCGACACTCAGCGGCTCGCACAGGGACAGGCTGGCGCGGCGGGTGGCGCGATAGCGCTTCAAAAGCGGGTGATCGGGCTGATCGGCATAGGCTGTCTGCATGGCAAGTCCCTATTATTACCTTATCCAAATCGAGACAATCTCCTGCGCTGTCTCGTGCTTCTCATCATGCAAAGGGGATGCGACTTATTGTGCATACATCGTCGCCTAGCGTCCAATGTCAGTGGCAACGGCCGGTGGCGCATAACCACTGAGCGGGCTCGGCATCCGGGTGCGGTAACGAGCCGCAGTCCCCGCGAGCAGCTCAGCGCCGGACCCACCCGGGCTCAGCGCTGGGTCCGCATCGGGGCGCTGATCCTCCGTCTTGCGCCGTCTTGGACAAGTCGCGCGCGCTCGCTCAGCGTAGAAGGAACGAAAAAAAAGGCCGGCAAGAACCGGCCTTTTTCCTTGCGACTGGGCGAGAGGCGAATTAATCGTCGCCGCCGGCGAAGGCACCCAGCAAGTGCAGCAGGCTGGTGAACAGATTGTAGATGCTGAGGTAGATGCCAACGGTCGCCATGATGTAATTGGTCTCGCCACCGTTGATGAGGCGGCTGGTCTCGAACAGCATGAAGCCGGCCATCAACATGGCCACCGCGGCCGACAGGGCCAGCGAAGCCATCGGCATCGGGTAACCAAACAGGCTGGCCAGCAGCAGCGCCAGCATGGCAACGATGACCACGATCATGCCCGCCATCAGAAAACCGCCCATAAAGCTGAAATCTTTCTTGGTGACCATCACATAACCGGTCAGGCCCAGGAAGATCGCCGCGGTTGAACCGAAGGCCATGGCGACAACATCAGCGCCATTGGGCATCGCCAGATAGTGGGTCAGGATCGGACCGAGCCCGAAACCCAGCAGGCCGGTGATGGCGAAGACCACGCCCAGGCCGGCGGCCGAATTGGCGGTCCGGGGCAGCACCAGCCAGACCATGGCCAGGGCACCCAGCGAGCAGAACAGACTCACCATGGGGGAGACCTGCAGCACCATGGACACCCCCGCGGTGGCGGCACTGAAGAGCAGGGTCATGGCCAGCAGGGCGTAGGTATTACGCACGACCTTACTAGTGGCCAGACGGGAACCGGTCTGCGATGTGGCGACGGACTGCGGAAATGGATTCATGTGAATTAAGCCTCCTGAGTACACGATGAAAACGAGATTGGCGCCAGCTTACCTATCTGAGGCGCAAATATCCAGACCGAGGAGATCGACAATAGTTCCTTAGCGATTGTTTTGCGGTCGAATCCTTGGAAAAAGGAGGGGCTTCGGGTATCCTTCTCGCCCTTACGGAGAGGTGGCTGAGCGGTTGAAAGCGGCGGTCTTGAAAACCGTTGACCCGTAAGGGTCCGGGGGTTCGAATCCCTCCCTCTCCGCCATTCGTCTCAATGGCCTCCAGATACCCGCAAATTTATCAGGTTATCGCTTTGAGCGCCGGGCTCATATTGATGGCCTGATAGCTATTCATCTCTGCTGGCACCGGCCATTCTCTGGGATCGCGGCCGTTCCACGGAGCAAAGAAACAGTCTGTCGCATCCGGCTGACACTTAACTAGATAGGTATCTCGATTCAGGATGTCCCGGCCTAGGATGGCCTAGCCCAAACTTAGCCCTAAAGTGCAAAAGGCTCCCTAAGGCGTAAAAACATAGAATCTCCTATCCTAATTTCACACCACAGGATGAATTTCCACTACTAATAGAGCCAGCGTTGCAGTGGCAATATAACAAGACTCCCTCTTAAGGCTTCCAATGCCATCCCGCTTTCGCATGATAGACGACCATAGGCAGCCGGTTGCGGCGTTCAGCCACTTTCTATTACTTAGTGGCCTGCTGTCGGTATGTGGCGTGATAGGGTGGCCCAGCTTACTGCTGGCAGCAGCACCTACGACGCCCGAACAAGTCGGTGAGGAGGGACTGCGGCGTCAGGAAGAGCGTGTCCGTGAGCAGCAAATGCTTCTGCAACCTGAATTCGACGTCCTGCAACCTGATCGCGAAGCGATCTCTTTCGCCACGCTGCCTGAAGAATCGCCGTGCTTCGTCATTCATGATCTTGTTTTACTCAGTGAGGATAAAGATGACTTTGCCTGGTTGCGCCGCCTAGTCCGTTCTTACTTACCGCACTGCGTGGGCGTGGAGGGATTGCGCCGCATCGCCTCACGGTTGGATGCCCGGCTCATTGAAAGAGGCTATGTCACCTCACGGGTGAGCCTGCCGGAGCAAAATCTCAGCGAAGGGATCTTGCAGGTGCAGCTGCACGTAGGTCGGGTGGCCGAATTGCGTGCCTACAAATTGACTGAGCGTGGTCGTCGTCTTGAAGACCGTTGGTTAAGTTGGCGCGGCGCTTTCCCGCTAGGGCAGGGAGAGATATTCAATCTCCGCGATTTGGAACAAGGCATCGAGCAAATGAATCGTGTGCCCAGCCAAACGGTGACGGCGAAACTCAGGCCGGGCATCGCGCCCGATACCAGTGTGGTGGTCATCGAGCGCCACGCGGGCGGATGGCGTGATCGCTTGCGCGGCGGACTGGTACTCGACAATTCCGGCAGCGCGCCATTGGGACGCACACAATTATCCGCCCATCTGGCCTGGGATAATCCGCTCGGCTACAACGATATGCTCAATCTGAGCTTCAACACCAATGTCGAGCAGCGCACCGCGGACAATCACAGTGAAAGTCGCGGCATCATCTACAGTGTGCCGTGGGGTTACAACACCTTCACTCTTTCCAGGAACGACAATGACTATGCGCAAATCGTGCAAGGTACGACCGCGCGCTTTCTATCCAGCGGAAACAGTGAAACCGAAGCGCTGCAATGGCACCGTACGCTCTGGCGCACAGCTTCACTGAAATTAGGCGCTTATGCGAGTCTGTCTACGCGTCGCGCCCGCAGTTATCTCGACGATGTGGAGTTGTTGGTACAGCGCCGGCGCACCACCCATTTCGAATTGGGCGTAACCTATAAACACCTATGGCCTGGCGCCAGCGCCGAATTCGAACTTGGCTATCGGCGCGGCGTGCCGTGGCGTGCTGCGCAGGAAGACTTGCCTAGCGCCACCGAGGGAGGTCTGACCTTGCGCCCGCGCATCTTGAGATGGTCAGCCCAATTTGACCGCTCGCTCCAGTTGTGGCGGCGGGCCATGCAATACTCGCTCTCTGTGCGCGGTCAGTACACCGACGACACCACGCTCTCCATAGACCAATTCAGCATCGGCAATCGCTACAGCGTGCGGGGTTTCGATGGCGACGCGGTGCTGTTGGCGGAGCGCGGTTTTGCCGTGCGCAATGACGCCCTAATCCCTGTGCGCCTGATCAAAGCATGGCATACCCATGTGCTGGTTGGGGTTGATTTTGGCTGGGTGGGCGGCCGCAGTGGGGCACTCCTCCCCGGTGACACGTTGGCCGGGCTGGCGGCGGGCTTGCGCGGCGGCGTGAAATCACTACAATTCGACCTCATCTTGGCCACCCCGTTGTACAGCCCGGACGCTTTCGAGAGCCGGCGGTGGAATCCCTATGTCTCAGTGAGTTACGGATTCTGAGCTAGGCCAGCATAACAATAACTAATTTATTAACGACTAACCGGGCATAGATAGATCGATGCGGCCAAGCCGACAGCCAGCATGCAAGCTGCGAGGCGTCGAGCGCCATGAGGCGCCTACGCGATCCTTCTTATCGCCATTCTCATTCACCCATTGTTACAGGGTGCGTGCCTTTTCCAAGCTGAGGACGGTGCTCGTCGTATGGCTGGCCCTATTGTCGATACAGCCAACCCTGGCGCAAGACTTACCGCTGGCCGGCGCGGCGAGCGCCCCTGCAGGACAGCAGCCGTTACTCGACGCCGCGCCCAACGGCGTGCCCATTGTGCACATCGCCCCGCCCAGCGCCGCTGGCGTTAGCCGCAATCAATACGATCACTTCAACGTCAATCGCGACGGACTCATCCTCAACAACAGTAGTGGCAACGTGCAGTCACAACTGGGCGGTTGGGTCGGCGGCAACCTGCAACTGGGTTCTACTCCGGCGCGCCTCATCCTCAACGAAGTCATCTCCCAGCATCCCTCGCAACTGCGCGGCTATCTCGAAGTGGCCGGTCGGCGCGCCGACATTGTCATCGCCAATCCCAATGGACTGAGCTGCGACGGCTGTGGATTCATTAACAGCGCCGGCCGCGTGACCTTGAGCACGGGCGCTCCTCAACTCAATACGGATGGGATGCTGGAGCGTTTGGATGTGCAACGCGGCCAGCTCAGCATCGGCGGAGCGGGTCTAAACGCCACCGATGTGGAGCAACTCGACCTCATTGCGCGCGGTTTGGTGATCGAGGGAGAGATCTGGGCACGTAACGTCAATGCCGTGCTTGGTGCCAACCAAGTGCTCTACGGCACCTTGCAAGCGACCCCCCAAAATGGCGACGGCAGCGCGCCGCGATTCGCGGTAGACGTCAAAGACCTTGGTGGCATGTATGCCAATACGATTCACCTGGTGGCGACCGAGGAGGGCTTGGGGGTCAACAGCCGCGGTCGCATGGCCGCGCTGCAAGGTAATCTAACCCTTTCGGCCAATGGCGATCTCACACTCAAAGACAGCTACGCCGCGCAGAACATCAATATAGGGACGACCCGTAACGCCACGTTGACGGGACTGAGCGTGAGCGATGCAGACACCACGTTACGCGCCGGTGGTGCCATCGCGCAGCGCGGCCGCCTCGACACCCAGGGACGCTTGGCGCTCTATGCTGGCGCGATTGAGAACAGCGGCGAGCTCATCCAGCGTGCCGATGGCGACCTGACCCTCACGGCGCAAGGCCGCCTCGACAACAGTGGTCGTGTCTACAGCGGCGGCGCATTGCGCGCCACGGCGCGCGAGTTCAATGACAGTGGCGGTGAGTTCCAGGCGACGGGTGAGCTTAATCTGCACGCACAAGGCATCACCTTGCAAGGCAGCCGACTCACCAGTGACGGCAACGTCGTGCTCGCTGCAGACGCGGGCAGCCTGAGCAGCGCCGGAGTACATGCGCAAGCCGCCGGTGATATCGAGCTCAACGCACATGAACGCATAGAAAATCTCAACGGTCACTGGCAGGCCGGAGAGGCCATGCGCCTTGCCGGCAAGACGCTCAACAACCAAGGTGGCAATCTAGCCAGCAGCGGCCGACTGCAGGTGGACACCCATGGACAGACCCGCAACGAGGGCGGCGAGATGCTGGCCGGTAGTGATGTCCAGATCACCGCCGGCACGCTCAGCAACGATCTCGGCGGATTGATCGCCGCCAACGCGGCCGCACGCCTTACCACCACGGACGGTGAACTGAGCAATCGTGGTGGTCGCATCGAAGCGCAGGGCGAACTCGTTCTTGACGCCGGCGGCGCGACCCTGAACAACCACGGCGGCACGCTGATCTCCGATGGCGCCGTCACCATTGCCAGCGGCTCACTCGCCAACCGCAGTGGTCACATCGAGTCGGCACAGGCATTGACGCTCGCCGCGACGGGCGAGATCGACAACACGCAAGGCGCGCTACAATCCGTCACCGCCGCTTCCGTGCAAGCAGGGACATTCACCAACCACGGTGGCCGGCTCATCGCGCGTGATGGGCTAACCATCGTCACCGAGACCTTGCGCAACGATAGACCGAGCGAGGGCAGCCGCGGTGGCACGCTCGCCGCCACCGCCGGTGCCGTGAACATCAGTGCGCAAACGACCCGCAATGGGGGTGGCCGCATCAGTGCCACCTCCGGCATCGTGCTCGATACACACGACCTGGACAACCGCGGTGGTGAAATCTCCAGCGCCGCCGAGCTGCGGCTCGACACCCATGGCGGCCAATTTCTCAACCGAAACGGTGCGCTGCTGGCCGAGGGTGACGCAGACATCACCGCGGGCGAGATCACCAACAGGGACGGCGCCAAGATAAGCGCGCGCAACCTCACGCTGGACGCCGACTCACTGCATAACGACGCAGCGCAGCTGAGCACCGCACTCGCCATGACCCTCGATCTCGGCAGCGGCACGCTCACCAACCAGGGCGGCAAGATCACTGCCGGCCGCGCTATCGATGTCAGTGCTGAGGCGCTGAACAATCGCGGTGGCGACATCATTGCCGCCGAGCGTCTTAGCGCCGCAGTCACGCAGCTCGATAATCACAACGGCGTGCTCTCCGCAACGCACCAACTCACACTGGCCAGCCGTGATGCGATCAACAATACCGAGGGGCTCATCGTCGGCGATGGTAGCGTCAAGCTCATCGGCAGCACGCTCGACAACCGCCTCGGCACCCTCAGTGGTGCGCACACCTCCATAGATCTGGGCAGCGGCTCCCTAAACAACAGTGCTGGACACATCAGCGGCGCACAAAGCTTGGTGCTTACTCAGGGTGAAATGCACAACGCCGACGGCGTGGTGAGCAGCGGCGCGACGCTCACCCTCGACACCCAAGGCAGCGACTTGGACAATCGCCGCGGCATCATCGTCAGCAAAGACGGTCTCGCCCTGAACAGCGCCCAGCTCCTCAACAGCGGTGGCACGCTGGCCGCCATCGCGGGCGACGTGACCCTCGCGGCGGACGGGGCTTTGATCAACGACCAAGGTGCGCGTCTGCAGGCGGGAAGAGATCTGAACCTACGCGCGGGCGCCACCCACAACGACAGCGGACTCATCAGCGGTCGCGACATCGACTTGAATCTAGACATCCTGACCAATGATGGCGGTGCAGTGGTGGCGGGTGCTCAATTGCGGGTCGGCACCCACACCTTGGACAATGACAATGGCTTGCTGATGGCGGTCGGCGATGGGCGCATCGACACCCACGACCACGCGCTGATCAACACCCACAGCGGCGACAGCGGAGGCATCATCAGCGGCGGCGCGTTGACCATACGAGGCGGGTCACTCGACAACCGCGCCGGTGTCATCACGAGTCGCGGGCAGCAAAGCCTGACCCTAGATAGTAATTTGGACAATCGCGACGGTGGCGCGCTGGTCAGCCACGCTGACGCCGTTCTTCGCGCCGCCACGCTTTACAACAGCACCGGCCAAATCGGTGCTGTGGGTGATCTCGAGGTCGCTGCGGCCAGCGAACTGAACAACCGTGGCGGCCGCCTCATCGCCAATGGCACCACCACCCTGACTAGTGCCAATCTCGACAACAGTGCGGCGGGCAGCATCGATGCGCAGCGCGTCGCTGTGACCGCGAGCGAGCTCAACAACAGCGGCGGACAACTGCGTGCCGTCGACAGCGCCACGCTCAACGCCGCTGCGTTGAACAACCGTGGTGGAGAACTCAACGCGCTAGGTACGCTCGACGTCAACGCTGCCACGCTCGACAACAGCGACGGCGCCATCGTCTCCGACCTAGCCGTCGCCGTAACCACGAACAGCGAAGTCCCTGGCGGTACCGTCGCCTCCAGCGACAGCGTCACCCTCAACATCGACGGCGACTACACCAACGACGGGCTGCTCTCCGCACAGCAGACCCTCACCGTCAACGCTGACACCATCACCAACACAGGTACACTCACCGCAGGCGACACCCTTAGTGCCAGCAGCGGCGGCGACTTGATCAACCAAGGTGAAATCAGCGCCACCAATGCGGTTATCCTCGTTGCCGGGGGTACGCTGACCAATCAGGGCGAGGCGATCATCAACAGCGTTGATACCCGTATCAATGCCGCCACGCTGAACAACAGCGGCAAAATCTACGGCGATCAATTGCGTGTTCAAGCCGATCTCATCACCAACCGCGCCGACGGCGCGATCGCCGCGCGCGACCACGGCTACATCGGCGCGCGGGAGTTCGGCAACACCGAGGACGGTGATGTCACCAGCCTGGGTGATTTGTTCATCGCCGGCGGCTTCGATGAGGCCGATGTCGCGCAAGGCGCGATGGAAAGATTTCTCAACGCCTCGAGCCACATCGAAGTGGCGGGGCATCTGACTATTAATGCGGCCACGCTACTCAATCGCAACGATCATTTAGTTATCGAGACGGTGACCGACGACCCCGTGCAAAGGGAAGAAATCGAGGTCGGTGCAACGCGATACCCACTCTCACTGTGTGCCGGTATCGGCGGCAATCAAGACAACAACAGCTGTATCGTTCACCCCGAACTCTACGGGCAGCGTAGCACCGTCACGTCCGTGCGTACTTTGATATGCAGTCGAGGTTGCGAAACGACGATCAACTACGGTTGGGATGATCCCGTCTTCGAACGCTTCGATGTCACCTCCGTCAGTGGGGCCCCACCGAGCGAACCGAGGGGCGGGTGTACGGGGCGCCGTTCGAATGCCACGCCCTGCACGCAATGGCGCCAGGATTACGCATTCTGGGACGCCGAATTTCAAGTAGCGCTCGATCAACTCGAGGTCGAAATCGACGCCTGGAACGCCCAGGTCAATGAAGAGAACCGGCGGGAAGCCTTCGAGGACTATCGTTGGCATCGCAGCACCACGGTCACCACGCGCGATAAGGTTATAAGCACAGACCCCGCCGAGCTGCTCGCCGGTGGAGATATCACTCTGACCGGTGCGGTCACCAACGCCAACAGTCACATCATCGCCGGCGGGTCACTCAGTGTGACCGGCCCCGAGGTCAACAATATAGAACTCGAAGGCAAGAAAACTATCGTCGAGACGCGCCACTATCTGGATACCTGGGTCAAATCCTGCGGGAGGTTCGGGAATAAGCACTGTCGTCAATGGCAGCCCAATGGCAGGGATCTGACACGGGATGAGTGGCTCGCATTCTCTCAGAGCGGCAAGGATGCAGAGACTTTATGGCGTGCTGCGACGCCCGAGGAGCTGACGTCCACAACTAGTATCGATCTCGAGATCGTGCGCTACGAATGCAATGCGCAAAGTCTGCTCAGTGATCCGGCTTGCAAGCAAAGTGCCGGTGATTCCACGGCTATAATCAAAGACGACATCATCAATGCCGCCGCCGATACTCGCCGCGCCGTCTCGGCCGAGAGTGCTATGCCAGCCTCGCGTGAACTGACCGACGAGAAAGTCACGGCTCAGCTCGCGTCCGCACACACCGCGCCTAGCGTCACCTCCGGTCCACCGACCGTTCACCGCCTCACACTCGACCCCGGGACGGGGGCCGGTGAGGTCATCCTTAGCGCCGCGCCGCCTCTCATCGCGCCCACCAACAAGCTCTTCGTCCTGCATGCGGAGCCAGCCGCGCCCTACCTGGTCGAAACCGATCCCGCCTTCACCAACCGGCGCGACTTCCTAGCCAGCGACTACTTCCTCGCTCAACTCGAGCGCGATCCCGAGCGCTGGCTCAAGCGCTATGGCGACGGCTATGCCGAACAGCGCCTCGTCAACGATCAAGTGCTGACCCTCACCGGCCGGCGTTTCCTCAGCGGCTACAGCGACAACGAAGCCCAATACCGCGCCCTGATGGATGCCGGTGTCGCCTACGCGCGCGACTATCAACTCACCCCCGGCGTCGCCTTGTCCGCCGAGCACATGGCGCTGCTCAGCACCGACATCGTGTGGCTGGAGTTGGACACCGTCACCTTGCCCAATGGCACGACCGAAAGCATGCTGGTGCCGCGTGTCTACCTGCGTCGTCCGGCCGGCGGCGATGTGCAAGACAGCGGCGCCCTGATTGCTGGCGCCGACGTCGATATCCAAACCGAACAAGCACTGGTCAACCGCGGCACCCTCGCCGCCCAACGCACCCTGACGCTCACCGCCGGCACCGACCTGATCAACGAACGCGGCCGTTTGCAGGGCCAAACGTTACTGGCCCGCGCCGAAAACGATCTGAAAAATCTCTCCGGCCTGATACAAGGCGCGGGGGAGGGGAACGACGTCCGCTTGTCGGCTGGACGCGATATCGTGCTCGACACCCTCAGCCAGGTAGCGAACAACGCCAGCGGCACTCACACTCGCGAAACGCTCGACCGTATCGCCACCGTGCAGGGCGGCACCGTCCGTCTCGATGCCGCGCGCCACATTACCGCCCAGGGCGCGGTCGTGCGCGCCGATGCCGACCTCATCGCGCAAGCCGGCGGCGACATCGCCCTCAACGCCGCGCAAACTCGCTATCGTCTCATGATGGAGAACAGCGGTGGGCGCAGCGAGCTGGGCCGCACTAGCCACCTGCGCGAAGAAGACGTCAGCCACCGTCTCAGCGAGCTGGCCGCCGGCGGCAACCTTGCACTCATCACCGCCGGTGACGCGCGTCTAAGCGGCGCCGACCTCGTCGCCGGGCAAGACCTGCTGGTGCAAGGCGCCAGCGTCAGCATCGCACCCGTCACAGACCGCGCCCTGCGCGATAGCATGAGCGTCGGTGATCAACACTACCGCCGCACCTTGCGCGCGAACGAAACTGTCGTAGGTGCCAACCTTGACGCCGGTCGCCACCTCACCGTCAACGCCAGCGGCGGTGGTGAGACAGAGCGCGACGGCGACCTTATGCTCAGCGGCGCGCAACTACGCGCCGATCAAGGTCAAGTCAGCTTGCTCGCCGCGCGCGATGTCAGCCTCCAACATCTGACCACTGAACAGCGGTCGCTAGCCGAGCGCTATAAAAAGAACAGCGACCTGGTTTCCAGCCGGCGCACGCAAAGCAGCGATGAGGTCATCTCCAGCGACGTCGTTGGCAGCGTGATCTCGGGCGAAACCGTCGCCGTATTGGCCGGGCGCGACCTCACCGCGCAAGGCTCGCACCTGGTCGCCGAGCGCGACCTCAGCCTCGATGCGCAAAACGACCTGCGTCTCCTCGACGCCGAATCCCGTCACAGCGAAACGCGCCAGCATCAAGAGAAAAAACGCGGCCTATCCGCCGGCGGCGGTCGACTCAGCCTCGGTACACAACGTGCTGAGGATGCTGCGGCGACGCAAACACGACAAAGCGTCATTAGTACCATTGGCAGTGTCAGTGGCAACGTGTCCGTCAGCGCCGGGCTGGATGTCATGGTGCAAGGCGTCGACTTCATCGCCGGCGGTGATCTCGCCATCAGTGGTCGCAACGTCGATATGCTCGCTGCGATCGACAGCGGCGAGCACAGCGAGGCACACCAGCGCCGTCAAGGGGGATTGAGCCTAGGTGTGTCCAGCGTCCTCATCGATGCCGGCACGCGCGTGCAACGCAGCATCGAGCGCGGCGCAGAAGTCGATGATGATCGGCTCAAGGTGCTCTATGGCATCAAGGCCGCGCGGGAAGGGTATGAGGGACTCGCCTCGC
>CALZJG010000042.1 GCA_945787555.1 uncultured Chromatiaceae bacterium
CAGTGCACGCAGGAACGCAGGATGGCTTCCGCTTCGCGGCCTTGCGGCGTGTCCTTGATGCTCGAGGCAAGTTTGGTTTGCATAGTGATTAGCGTCGTTAGAACTCGGCGTAGAGACGCCCCGGATTGAGGATGCCCTTAGGATCGAACGCCGCTTTGACGCGAGCCTGCAAGGCCAGCAACGCGGCGGGCAAAGGATGAAATCTGACTGCGCTCTGTTCGTCAGCGCGAAACAAGGTGGCGTGCCCGCCGTGCTCGGTGACCACTCGTCGCAGCTGCTCCGCCGGCACATCGCTTACCATCCAGCGTTGTGCGCCACCCCATTCCATGAAGCAGAGTCCCGCAACATCCAACACGGGCGTCGCAGCGGGCAATGACATGCGCCACAAGGGACGTCCTTGCTGAAAAAAGTCATGTTGCTGCTCACTCACGCGACGCCAAAACGCCGCGCCATCGTTCAGCAGTTCACCGCCGATGCGCTGGTGCGCCGCATTGATCGCACTCTCCGCGCCACTGAGCCGTACATAAAGACGCGCACCATCATGACAAGTCGCCGACAAGGGCAACGGCCGCCCGGCCCACTCGTTCATTAACGTGATGGACTCTTGCGCATCACGCTCCTGCACCAAGGTCAGCTGACGCGCGGTACACGGCAAGACCTTGAGGCTGATGTCCAGCAACACGCCCAAAGTGCCCATGGCACCGACTTGCAGGCGCGATACGTCATAACCGGCGACGTTTTTCATCACTTCGCCGCCGAACCGCAACGCTTCGCCACGCCCGTTGATCAGGCTCACCCCCAACACAAAGTCACGCGCCGCACCGCGATAGGCACGTGCCGGCCCCGACAGCCCGCAGGCGATCGTTCCGCCCAAGGTCGCCCGATCTCCGTAGTGCGGCGGCTCGAAAGGCAACATTTGCCCCTGCTCGGCGAGGACCGCTTCCACTTCGGCCAAGGGCGTGCCAGCCCGCGCACTGAGCACCAATTCAGCGGGATGATAATTGACGATGCCGCGGTGACCCGACACCTCAAGCGCTTCACCCGCCCCCTCGCGACCGAGAAAGGGCTTCGTACCGCCGCCGACGATGCGCAGCGGCGCCGCGCGCGCCAGGGCATCGCGCACCTGCGCCGCCAGTTGTGAGGTCAAATCATTATGCATGCAGAAACACCGTATTCGCACGCTCGACCGTCCCCGTAGACGCCGCCGCGCAGCGCATTGATCACCATTGAGACCATTGAGCGGGCCTCGATAAAGCTGGGACTGGAACGTCCCCACTCCAACCTGGGAAGTGGGAAGATAGTAGCTGGTCGCGCCAATGAAACATGCGCTGACAATGCCTCATGCTCAAACCCTGTGCCCATGACCTTCGTCACTCCCTCTCCCGCGGGCGGGAGAGGGTCGGGGTGAGGGTCTCGAACAAGTCGCCAGCAGGCGGGGAATGTCGTTTCTTTCTCAGCCCACACCCGGCCATTGGGGCCACGCCATCGCCCCCCCCGTGGCGCGCTCCCCACCCGCGGGAGAGGGAACGCATTCACAAATGCTTTCCTGCCTCTAGAACGAGGCATAATACGCGCAGTTCTGAGCAACACCTTTCCCAACACCATCAAAACCGCTCCAACTCCGGGAACGGCAGTTGGCCGTGATGGACATGCATCGCCCCCAACTCCGCACAGCGATGCAGCGTCGGCACCGCTTTGCCGGGATTGAGCAAACCGCGCGGATCGAAGGCCGCCTTCAAAGCATGAAACTGCCCCAGCTCGGCCTGAGCGAACTGCACGCACATCTGATCGATCTTCTCCATGCCCACGCCATGCTCACCGGTGATGGTGCCGCCGACCTGGACGCACAGCTCGAGTATCTTGCCGCCCATCTCCTCGGTGCGCGCCAGCTCACCCGGCTGGTTGGCATCGTAAAGAATTAGCGGATGCAGGTTGCCATCACCGGCGTGAAACACATTCGCCACCGGCAAATTGTATTCGCGCGACAATTCATTGATACGTTTCAGCACCTGCGCCAAATGACGGCGCGGAATGGTGCCGTCCATGCAGTAATAATCCGGCGCCAAGCGCCCCACCGCGGGAAAAGCGGACTTGCGCCCTTTCCACATCATGATGCGCTCTTGCTCATCACGGGCGGTGCGCACTTCGGTGGCGCCGCACGCGCACAATACCTCGCGCACGTGCATCACATGTTCCGACACCTCTTCATTGGTGCCGTCCACTTCGCACAACAAGATCGCCGCGGCGCCGACGGGATAACCGACATGGGCGAAATCCTCCGCCGCTTGGATAGCGAGCGTGTCCATCATTTCCAAACCGGCAGGGATGATGCCGGCGGCGATGATCTCGCCCACCGCGGTTCCGGCTTTTTCCACGTCGTCGAAAACACCCAGCAGCACCTGCGCACGCTCCGGGATCGGCAATAATTTCACCGTCACTTCGACGATCACGCCCAACATCCCTTCCGAGCCGTTGAACAGCGCCAATAGATCATAACCTGCGCTATCCAGCGCGTCGCTGCCCACGGTGATGAGTTCACCCTCTACAGTGACGATGTCGAGTTTGAGTACATTGTGCACAGTGAGCCCGTATTTCAGGCAATGCACGCCACCGGAATTTTCCGCCACATTGCCACCGATGCTGCAGGCGATTTGCGAGGACGGATCGGGCGCGTAATAAAGGCCCAAGGAGGCGACGGCTTGCGAGATCGCAAGATTGCGCACACCCGGCTGTACGCGTGCGCTGCGATTGGCGACATCAATATTGAGTATGGATGTGAATTTCGCCAGACTCAGCAACACGCCATGCTCGTGCGGCAAGGCGCCGCCCGACAACCCGGTGCCGGCGCCGCGCGCCACCACCGGAATGTTGCGTTGATGGCACACGCGCATGATGGCCTGTACTTGCTCCACCCGCTCGGGCAGCACCACCACCCAGGGCAGGCGACGATAGGCCGAAAGGCCGTCGCACTCGTAGGGCCGCAGGTCCTCTTCCTCATGCAGCACGGCTTGCTCCGGCACGATGGCACGCAGTGCGTCCAGCAGCGCGAGTTTATCGTTGGAAGTAGCGTTCGATTCCAGGACGTCTTCTATGACGCTCATGAATTGGGCACATTCAAGTAGCAATGACTCACGCCATTATGCCTCACCCGCGCGCGCGCCGCAGCCACGCTCAGCGCGCCGGCCACAAGCGTCGATAAACCATTGCCAAGGCACGTTCATCACCGACATTGCCGGGGAAAATCACCACCGGCAGTTGCGGCAAGCGCGGATGATCCTCAGGGCATAGCACCACCGAGCACCCCGCCGCGATCTGCCCCACCACCCGCGAGGCGCGCAGCGCCAACCCGTCACTCAACACATCATTGGAGGTGATGCCGCCCTTGCTGATGAGAAAACCCAATGTTTCAGGTAAGCGCCGCACCACGTCCATCAACAAACCAGACACTTGCTCGCCGAAGGCGAGGCGCTGCTTGGGATCTGAGAAGGTCTGCTCGACCCGACTGGTAAACACCACTGGCGTGCGTCCCGCCTCGTGCGCGTGGGTGACCCGCGCCACGACCTCTTTCAATAACGTATCACGATCTACGCCGATACGCGCCACATCCACTTCGATGGGCGTGACATCGCTCTCCAGCAGCAGCTGCTCCAACTGCTCGGTAGTTTTGCGCACATGCGAACCGACGATCACCGCGCCCGCTCGGCCGGCGCGCACCAGGCTGTGCATGCGTTCAGCTGGCACTGGCTGCGGCGCCAATCCGGCCAGCGCGGTAAGGAGACTGGCAGCGCTACGAAACAGAAAACGCTTGCCGCGTTTGACGGCCTGATGCACGGCAGCGGCAAACCGCTGCAAGTCCTCCGGCTGCTCGGCATCGACCACGCAGCAACGATTGCCGCTCAGATCTCGCAGTCGCGGCGTCACGTCACCGCGCACTTCATCCAACAAGAACCGCTCCACCTGCGAGGCCTTGATGCGCCCCTTGGTCTTTTCTTCCACATAGGCCGGCAAATAGCTGGTCGAGTAGCCGAACACGGCGTCACGCGCAAACTCCGTTTCATGGGTGGGCACCGGCTTGCCGTCGACCAACAGATAATGCGTGCTGTGGCGCGTAATGCGGCCACCCTCGAAAAAGGCCGGCACCAAGAAGTGGGCATGAAACGGCCCCAGTTCCGCGGCAATCACATCCGTCTCCACCGGATAGTGACCGCGCAAGGTGGAATCGGAGCGACTCACATACATCGGCTGCAAGCTGACACCGTCCTGCTCGAGCTGCTGCAACGCAGTTTTGACATTGCGGCATACCTCACCCGTCAACGCGACCACGCGGGTGGCGTCCATGCCGCGGGTATTGGTGAGCACGAAGAACAACGGCGCGGAATCGCGCAAGGCCTCCAACAAAGTGTCCACGTCCCAACGCGTAAGCAGCAGGCAACCATGCACCGTCTGGGCGCCGGTGGGATCGTCGTCCAACACGATGATCTTGGTGTCGTTCATGCTCCCTATCCTTGTGTCGTGATTCAAGATAAATCGGGCCTCAATGAAGGTCAGGGTGCGCGCAAACGCTCCCTGACATCCTCACGTGAACAGCCTCAGGTAGCCGCTTGCGCGGCAACCTGAGCTACTGCGGATACACAACCCTTACGTCCCAACCCGAGCTCCCCTGGCAGAGAAAGAAGCGGCAGCACGCATCACTTCCCGCTCAAGGCAGCCGCGCGCTCGACGATCGCCTCGGGCGTCAGGCCGTTGAAGGCCATGATTTCGGCGGGCGAGGCAGTGGTCTCGCCGCGCTTCCAACACAACACGTCGCGGCGCGGCGCGCGGGTGCGCAACAACACCGGCTCCAGGGCCGCGCTGGGTCCGCCGCTGATCGCCAGCAACACATCAGCGTCGAACAAGGTGTTGAAGTGATCGTCGTCCATGAATTGATTGTCCGGCTCCGACACCGTGTCCCAGGCCACGTCGGTGGGGCGGTATAAACGGCGCGGATTGACCACCGCCACGATGCGCACCCGATAACCCGCCTGTTCCAATTCATCCTTGGCAGCGAACACCGGCAGGAACACCATATCGCCGGTGGCCGCCAGCACCACCGTGCCGCGCGTACCGCCGCTGCTTTCGTACAAGGTTACCGCACCGCGCTCCACCGCCTCGGTGGCTTGCTGCAAGGTGGTGTACACCGGCAAAGGTGTCTTCGAACCGATGATGACCACGCCCTTATTATAGCTGTTGGTGCCCCACTCGAACGCCACTTGGATGGCGTTCGCATCACAAGGGAACAGCGGGTAGACATTGCCGTTGCGCATCATGGCGGCGAAATAGTTTTCGATCTCGGGACGCTGATGGGTCCAACCGTTGCGACCCTGTTCCAGCGCCCCGGCGGTGAACATGCACACCACGGACGGCGTCTTGCGGCGCAACTCCGCCATCGCCTGGGTCACGGTTTGCACGATGGGCCAGCCGTTGATGGCGAAACTTTCGTAGGACAGCCACAACGCGCGCGACCCGAACAAGGACAGCGCGGCGGCCATACCGGCGCACGCGTCCTCGTTGAGCGGCTCATAGACCCGCCCTTGCGGCGTTTGATGATAAAGCTCATCACTAGTGGGATGACGGATCTTCAAGGCCTCGTTGATGTTTTTCATGCCCGAGGCTTCATTGCCGTCGGCGTTGGTAACGAGATAACGCGGGTCGCGCTTGCCCACTTCCGCCACCAGCGTGCCCATGATCGTTGACGGCACCACTTTTTCTCCCTGAGCATGCTCTACCAACGGCAACTTGCCCAGGGGTGCCATTTCTAGCACGTGCTCGGTGACCGAGGTCTTCACCGCCGGCCCGCCGCCGGCGCGACGGAAATTGTCGCGCACCAGCTGCCAGGCTTGCGGCGGCAAGGCGCGTCGTTGCAGTCCTTCGATAATATGCGCCTTGTCGAGCGTGTCGGCGGGATACAGATTGTGTGACTTCGAGCCCACAGTATGCACGCCGGCACCCTTGAGCTGCTTGACGACAAAACAGGTCAACGTGCCGCCCAGCGCCGACTTGGCCGCGCGATCCACACCCTGCAATACGGCCTGGGTAAAGGCGAGACGCTGCGCGAAAGAAAAGCGCGTGCTGTCCACATAAGGGCCTTGTTGGCCGGAATCGTCGTAGTCCTTGGCATTGACCAACACCACTTCTTTGAACCCATGGCCCTGCCAGTAGCGGATCATCTCCTCGTCGCTCATGGTGGACACCATGGCGTGATGTTCCTGGCTGTAGCCGTTCCAGATCAGCGTCGGCAAGAAGTTGGTGACCTGGGGAAAGGCGGTGTTGAAATGCATCATCGCCGACAACACATACGGCTCGCCCATGCCACCGTCACCCACGGTGAAGGGGAACAGCGTGCCGGGATGCAACAGCGCACCCGCCATGGCGAAATGCTGACCCTGCCCCAAGGGACCGGCCGGCGAGAGGATGCCGGGAATCGCCCCCGACAAATGGCCGAGCAGACCATGGCGCTCACGGAAACGAGTGCGCAAGTCCTGCACCGTTTTGATACCCATTTCCTCCAACGAGGTGTCTAGGAACATGGAGCTGTAGAAACCGGGGGCGTGATGTCCCACCTCGGTGACGACATTGGTATGACCCAACATCATCAGCGCCGCGTGCGCATCGGCACTGCTGGCGTAGCCGCCGGGATGGCCGGAGGCCTTGGCGCCACACATTTGCAAGGTGAGATAGCGCAGCGCGTCGGCGCCCAGCATCGTCTGATAGACGGCCTCGGACGCATCGGCAGCGGCGATTGCCCGCTCGCCTTCGCCGATGACGGGACGCGCGGCATGGCGTTCGTAATCCGGCCAGTGTTCGCCGTAGTGCTGGATGCCTTGGCAAAAATCCGGCGCGTTGGCCGACGTCTCGGTGACGGGGGTGCTCATGGTTGATCTCCCTGAATAAGGTGGCCGCAGAACTTGCATGGCAAATTACCTTAGTCGCGATGATTTCACAATACAGAATTGATTTCATATAATGAAACTTGTTAATGTGTCGGCCATGACACACAAAACCCGCTCCGCCATCCAAGTCTTGGACCGCGCCGTATGGTTGCTGGAAGCCATGGCCGCCGCCGACCGGCCCTTGAGCCTCAAAGTGTTGGCGGCCGACAGCGCGCTGCATCCCTCCACCGCCTATCGCATCCTGAGCGCGCTGCAATGTCACGATTTGGTGTCCCGCGACGAAGAGGCGCACTATCGCCTGGGGCCCTCCTGGCAACGCCTCGGGCGCCAGGTACACAGCCAAGTCGACATCCGTGCCGTGGCCAAGCCCATCATGAATGTGCTGCGTGATCAGACCGGCGAGACGGTCAACCTCACCGCCCGCGAGGGCGATCAAGTGGTGTACATCGAACGCGCCATTCCCAATCGCATGATGCGTGTCGAGCAGGTAATAGGCAGCCGCGCACCGCTGCACGTCACGGCGGTGGGCAAGCTGATGTTGGCTGAGAGCGGTGCGGAGGGTTGCCGCGCTTATGCACGACGCAGCGGCTTGCCCCGCTATACGTCCAACACGCTCACCACGCAGAAAGGATTATGGGCTGAAGTGCAACGCTGCGCCGCGCAAGGCTATGCCCGTGATGACGAAGAAGCCGAGCTGGGCGTGTGCTGCATCGGGGTATTGATCCGCGACGCCGGCGGCGAAGCGGTGGCGGGCCTGTCAGTGTCCGCACCGCGCGAGCGCTTGCGGGCCGAATGGGCGGCATTGTTGCAGGAGGCCGGCCGTCGCCTCTCACAACAAATCGGTTACGCGGGTTAAAGTAATCCCGACTCAAACATGCTTATCATCGGCCACGTGGTAATGCGGATCTTCCAAGATATTCACTTCCACCAAATCGGCGGCCTTGCGCAACATACCGCGACACTCAGGGCTGAGATGGCGCAAGTGCAGCATCTTGCCGGCGCGCTTGTAACGCTCTGCCAAAGTATCGATAGCCTCGATACCGGAATGATCGGCGACCCGCGCATGCACGAAATCGACGATGACGTCGGCGGGATCGTTGCCGGGGTCGAACAATTCGTGGAAGTGCTGCACCGAACCGAAATACACCACGCCGTGCAGATCGTAGACCTTGCTGCCCAACTCATTGAGATGCGTCTTGGCATGAATACGTTTGGCATGTTCCCAGGCGAATACCAAGGCGGAGACGATGACGCCGGTGATGACCGCGATCGCCAAGTCCGTCAATACCGTGATCACCGCCACCAAGAGCCCGACGAAAATATCGGCACGCGGCACGCGACCGAACAAACGCAAGCTACCCCATTCGAAGGTACCGATCACCACCATGAACATCACGCCCACCAACGCGGCCAGCGGAATCATCTCTATCCACTCCGAAGCGAACACGATGAACACGAGCAAGGCCAGCGCCGCCACCCCACCGCTGAGACGAGAGCGGCCGCCGGATTTGATGTTGATCATGCTCTGGCCCACCATCGCGCAGCCGCCCATCCCGCCGAACAGGCCGGTGACGGTGTTGGCCACGCCCTGCCCCACGCACACGCGGTTGCCCTGACCGCGCGTCTCGGTGAGTTCGTCGATAAGGTTCATGGTGAGCAGGGATTCGATCAGACCGATGGCCGCCAACACCACGGCATAGGGGAATATGATAGTGAGCGTCTCCCAGGTGAACGCCACCGCCGGCATATGAAACTCGGGCAGACCACCGGCAATGGAGGCGATATCACCCACCGAGCGCGTGTCGAGTTGAAAGCCCACCACCAGTGCCGAGACGACCAGGATGGCCGCCAAGGAAGACGGCACGGCGCGCGTGAGACGCGGCAGATATTGGATGATCAACATGGTCAGCACGACCAGGCCCAGCATTACCCACAAGCCCATACCGCTGAGCCATTGCGTGCCGCCGTCAATGGTGGGCACTTTAAATTGCTCCAATTGGGCGAGCAAGATGACGATGGCCAGGCCGTTGACGAAGCCGAGAAACACCGGATAAGGCACCATGCGGATCAGCTTGCCCACGCCGAACAGGCCGGCGGCGATCTGCAGCACCCCCATCAACACCACGGTGGCGAACAAATACTCCACGCCGTGCTCGGCCACCAAGGCCACCATCACCACCGCCAGTGCGCCGGTGGCACCGGAAATCATGCCGGGCCGCCCGCCCCACAAGGTAGTCACCAAGCCCACCATGAATGCCGCGTACAACCCCACCAAGGGATGCACGCCAGCGATCAGCGCGAACGCCACCGCCTCGGGCACCAACGCCAATGCGACGGTGAGACCGGAAAGAACATCATTCTTGAGATTGGCGGCGCTGTTCTTAGCGACTAAATCGAACATGCATAGCTCCAGAATGCGAAAGCGGCTCATCACAGCCGCAGCGCGACCCCGTGGGCCGACTCGCCACGCAGGTCGGTAACTTGCTGCCATGCAGGGGATCCGCGCCTTGAGTCATCGCGGAATGCGGGATAAAGCGATAGAACCTAAGGACGGCGTAGTTAAGGCGACGCGGATTCTATCAGAAAATCATGGGGTTTTTCAAATCAGACCGCCGCCATTAGGTACAACGTGCGGGGAAAATGCAGACTTACTGACCCGGTGAATGCAACAAACTCCCGCGATCATTACTATGATTAACGCCGGAATTCATTGCATCCACCCATACTAATTATGGTTAACTAGGTTAATGTCTCACGTAGTCATCGTTACCCACGAGCCAACCAAGATCAATAGTATGGTAATGACTGCGAGACCGATGACGACGACGGCATCGTCGCTGGATACCAGTCTTTCCTTAGCCATAAACTCACCCCCTTTCAATCATGTCCTAGCGACACATTTCTCTTAGATCACCTCACACAGGCGCTTTCGGCTTGATATGAAAATGATCCTTGATGGCGCCTAGCACATCGATTTCAGAGGCCAATACGGCGATGAAAGTCGGTACCAGCGTCCAGATAAGAATTTCGTACCAGGTGGCGTCCATGGCGCATCTCCTTTAGTTACACGTAGTTTTGACACGGATTAATAACACCACGATTCCCTAACCCCTACAGTGACAAGATCACTCTGGGCAGCGGGTAAAGCCGTCGTGGCGAGCGGCCGCTAAGGTCAGAGGAACGGATGCCCCCAAGGCGCTATGACCGATATGCTCGCCCTCTCCTGGCTGACCCTCCAATGCCAGATGATTCCCAACGTGAGCCGTGCGCTGGCGCTGTTCGGCACGGGCGCCGATCCGCTCACCATTGCTTGGCCCTCAGACTTGCATCAGCGCGATGACCTGGCCGCCGCCGCCCGACTGGCGCTCACTCAAGGCGCACCGCAGACCCAGCCTTCGAACAGCGACCCGACCACCACCATCGCGGCCTGTCCGCTGCTACGCGATGGACAGCCCTACGGCGCCGTCGCCGTGGAAGTGCATAACCTGGCCGCGACCCAACAGCCGGTCGTCATCCAGCTATTGCAATGGGGCGGCGCCTGGCTGGAATTGCTCCGCCGCGACGCGCCCGCCGGCCTGTCGTCCAACCTCAGCAGCGAGATCGTCACCGCCATACTGGCGCAGCAAGACTACACCGCCGCGGCCCATGCGGCGGTGGCGACACTGGCTCGATCATTGGCCTGTGAGCGCGTCAGCCTGGGACTGCTGCAGAAGCAGCAAGTGCATGTGCAGGCCCTTTCAACCTCGATGAAATTCGAACGCAAGACCGAGCTGCTGCGCCACATCGAGGCGGCCATGGAAGAGGTCTGCGATCATGACGCCGCACTCGTGCATCCGCCGCCGGACAGCAGCCACGGCGTGCATCATGCCCATACACGACTTTCGCAACGCGAGCACAATGAAGCGCTGTGCAGCGTACCGTTGAAAATCGCCGACCGCAGCATCGGGGCGCTGACCCTGGAGCGCCGCGCCGGGTCAGGCTTCAACGCCGATGACGTACAACTCATCAGCGCCGTGGCAGCACTAGTCGGACCGCTGTTGGAATTGAAACATCACGACGAGCTTGGCTTGCTGCAGCGCGGCCGCAGTGCCCTCGCAAACTGGGCTCAGCGCCTGCTCGGCCCTGAGCATATCCGCACCAAGGCGGCCACTCTGACGCTGCTCGTGGTCATGGGGGTGCTGGTCTTCGCCAGCGGCGAATACCGCATCACCGCCACCGCCACGCTGGAGAGCACCGTGCAACGTGCGCTGGTCGCGCCTATCGACGGTTACCTCTTATCGGCGCAGGTGCGCGCCGGCAGCCTGGTCAAGGAAGGCGACGTCCTCGCCACCCTCGACGATAAGGAGTTGCGGCTGCAACACCGTCGGTGGAGCGGTCAGCAGCACGAACTTACCAAGCAATCGGGCCGCGCCCTGGCCAAACTCGATCGCGCCGAATTGAACATCGTCCGCGCCCAACTCGCCCAAGCCGAGGCGCAGCTCGCGCTGTTGGATGAACAACTGGCGCGCACCCGTATCGTGGCGCCGTTCGACGGCATCGTCGTCAGCGGTGATCTCAGTCAATCCTTCGGCGCGCCAGTGGAACGCGGCCAAGTGTTGTTCGAAGTGGCGCCACTGGATTCCTACCGCGTCGCCCTGGACGTGGAGGAAGGCGACATCCTCGACGTCGCCATCGGTCATCGCGGTCATCTCGCGCTCGCCGCCGCACCCGACGAGCCTCTGGCGTTGGTGGTGGAGAAAATCACCGGTGTCTCGGAAGTGCGCGAGGGCCGCAACGCCTTTCGCGTCGAAGCACACCTCGAACAACCGCTCACTTACCTGCGGCCCGGCATGAAAGGCATCGGTAAAATCGATGCCGGCCAGCGGCGTTTGCTGTGGTTATGGACCCATACCTTGCTCGACCGCGCACGCTTGTGGCTGTGGTCGTGGTGGCCATGAACGCCCCTGCTCAGATCTCACCCACCCCTCCTCCGGCCTGGCCACGTTTGGCGACACTCAAGCCGCGCTTGCGCGACCATGTGCTGATACATCGCCATCTTTATCGCGGTCAGCCCTGGTATGTGCTGCAGGATCGCAGCTCGACGCGTTTGCATCGATTCAACCGAAGCAGCTATCGCCTCATCCAGCTCATGGACGGGGTACGCAGCATGGAAGACATCTGGCAGGAATGTGCGCGCCGCGCCGAGCCTGACGCCGGCGACGTCCCCACGCAAGAAGACCTGGTGCAATTGTTCTCCAAACTGCACGCCGCCGACGCCCTGCACTGCGACGAACTCGCCAATACCAGCGAGCAATACACCCGCCATCAACGTCAACGCCGCGCCGAACGCCTGCGCCGTTGGCTCTCCCCCTTGGCGTTGCGCATCCCCTTGCTCAATCCGCGCCGCCTACTCGATCGAGGTTTGCCCCTCGTCGCCCCGCTATTCGGCACGGCAGGGTCGGTGATCTGGCTGGCGCTGATCGTAACCGCCAGCGTAACGGCCGTTTTGTATTGGTCCGAGCTCACCCATGACCTCGGCGAGCGCGTGCTCAGCCCGCACAATTTGCTGGTGCTGGCGCTGATCTATCCCTTGGTGAAAGCCTTGCACGAATTGGGTCATGCCTTCGCCGCGCGCGTCTACGGCGGCGAAGTGCATGAAATCGGCATCATGCTGCTGGCGTTGATGCCGGTACCCTATGTCAACGCCTCGGCGGCGGCCGCCTTCAAGGACAAGCGCCAGCGCATGGTAGTAGGCGCGGCGGGCATCATGGTCGAAGCGCTGCTCGCCGCCTTAGCCTTGTTCGTCTGGCTGGCCGTCGAGCCCGGCATGGTGCAGGACATGGCCTTCAATGTCATGCTGATCGGCGGTCTGTCCACCGTGATCTTCAACGGCAATCCGCTGTTGCGCTTCGACGGCTATTACGTCTTCGCCGACGCCATCGAGATTCCCAATCTGGGGCCACGCTCCACGCAATACTTGGGCTATTGGTTGCAGCGCTATGTGTTCGGCGCGCAAGCGGCCCGGTCGCCCGTGCAAGCCGACGGCGAACGCGCCTGGTTCATCGCCTATGGCAGCGCCTCGTTCATCTATCGCCTGTTCATCATCTTCGCCATCATTGTATTTGTCGCCGGGCAATTCCTGGTGATCGGCGTACTGCTAGCGATCTGGGCCATCATCGGCCAAGTCCTGTTTCCACTCATCAGAACGCTTACGTCACTGTTCAAGAATCCGTTGATCCTGCCGCAACGGCGGCGCGTGGTCAGCGTGCTGTCCGGGAGCGGGATCGCGCTCGCCGTACTATTGTTCGCGCTGCCCGTACCCTATTGGACCTACGCGCAAGGCGTAGTGTGGTTACCCGAACACGCGCAAGTGCGCGCCGGCGGTGACGGCTTCATCCAGCGCTTACTGGTCGAGGACGGCGCCTGGGTGACACCTGGAACCGCGCTGTTTGAATTGGACGACCCCCTGCTGCACGCCCAAGTACGGCGGCTCGAAGCCGAGCAGCGCGAAGTGCAAGCGCGTTATGACGCTGCGCTGCTCAATGATCGGGTGCAAACCCAGATCCTCAAAGAGCGTCTCGAACGCGCCGGCGCCGAGCTGGCGACGGCACGCGAACGCCTCACCCAACGCCTGGTACGCAGCCCGGTCGCCGGACGCTTCATCGTGCCGCGCGCGCAATTCCTGCCCGGTCGCTATGCGCGTCAAGGCGAAGTACTGGGTTATGTGGCCGAGGAGCTGGCCCCTATCGTGCGTGCAGTGATCCCGCAAGCCGATGCCGCTTTGGTACGGGAAAACACCACGGCGGTGAAGGTCAAGGTGCCTGGTCGCTTAGGCATCACGGTCGCGGCGCAAGTCCAGCGGGAAGTGCCGGCGGCCAGCGATCGCTTGCCCACGGCCGCCCTGGGCGCCAGCAGCGGCGGCCTGATTCCCGTTCAAGCCGATGATGAACTGGGACTCAAGACCGTCGACGGTGTGTTTCAATTCGACCTCGCCCTGCCGTCGGACAGCCCTCCCGCACCGTTGGGGTCGCGTGTTTATCTACGCTTCGAACATGGTACGGCCACCCTCGCCAGTCAGTGGTATCGGGCATTGCGCCAGCTGTTACTGAGTCAGTTCGATGTGTAGGGCGGCACTCAAGCTATCTATACCGCGCGCCGAAACAAACTAGCGACGGCCTATTCAAGGACAGACAACGCGACCACCCTCATGAAACGGATGCCCCACATTCCTATGCTAGATAAGTTACGCTTACGGCTCGCCGTCACGACCTTGCTGTTGGCCCTAGTCAGCGGCGTGGCGTTGGCTGAAGAACCGCCTGAGTTGGATTGCGTCATACTGCCACATCAAGAAGTGGACGTACATAGCGCGGTTCCCGGCATCCTCCACTTGATCAACGTCGAGCGCAGTGACCCGGTCAGCCGGGGCCAAGTCCTCGCGCAATTGGATGCGCGCGTAGAACAAGCCACGCTGGCGCTCGCCCAAGCGCGCGCCGACATGGACACGGAAATTGCGCTGCGCACCGCCAATCTCGACTACGATCAGCGCCGCCGCGAGCGCGCCGAAGCGCTGGCCGGCACCAAGGCCATGTCCATCGATGCCCGCGATGAGGCGGCGCGAGACGCCATCTTATCGGAATGGGAATTGGGCATGGCGCGCGACAAGAAAAAGCTCGCGGAGCTGGAAATGGAACGCGCGCGTGCAGTGCTCGAACTGCGCACCATCCGCAGCCCGCTCAGCGGCGTGGTGGCGACCCGGTATCGCTCGCCGGGCGAATACGTCGAAGACCAACCCATCCTGCGCGTCGCGCAACTGGACCCGCTGCGGGTCGAAGTGATCGCGCCGCTATCGATGTTCGGACAGATCCGTAAGGGCATGACGGTACAAGTGCTGCCCGAGACCGCACCCGAGCAAAGCTACCCCGCCACCGTCACCATCGTCGATGCCGTCGCCGATCCGGCCAGCGGCACCTTCGGTGTGCGCCTGGAATTACCCAATCCGCGCCATCGATTGCTGGGCGGCATCAAATGCAAGAGCCGCTTTACCGGCCGTGTCATCCCCTCCGCCGCGCCCGCCACGGCCACCGCCGCGGAGCCCGTCAAACATTCCGCGCGGACTGCAGCGGTCACACCCCCCAACGCCGCGGCGCAGTGCCGCACGGCGGGACCGCTGACTGACACGGACCAAGCGGCGCGGTTACAGGCCACATTGAGCAACTTTTCAGTCGACACCCACCTGCGCCCAGCGACCGACGCGGGTAAGCAAGGTTTCGTGGTCGTGACCCCCGCCCTAGCGACACGAGCGGCGCGCAGAGCATTGGCTACTCAAATGCATGACAGCGGGATTAGCGACCAGCTGATCATGGACGTAGGACAATTTCGCAACCGCATCGCCCTAGGTTACTACCCAAGCAGAACCTGGGCGGAGCGCCGTCAAGCCCAACTGGCGGAACTGGGTTACGAGGCGGATATCCTCACCACCGGCGCGGCCACGCCGGCGTGGTGGTTGGATATCAGCGCTGGCGCGGCACTCGACGAACAGCAATTGCGGCAAACCGTGGCCCAGCACGCGCCCGGCGCCACCTTGCAAGCGCGCGTTTGCGATTCCCTGAACACCGCCGCGAAGCAATAGCCCTCCCCAACCGCATCAAGTTACCCGCCCCCCACGCCGATAACCTGCGAGTACCTCTTTCCCAACGATGCAGGCTACCAGGGTCGGTGGCGTTCGAGGCGTGAACGTGAAACAGAAACGAAAGAAGACCACCGACGACATCTCCTACGTGTTCGAAAGCCTGGAGCCGCGTATCCTCCTGGCCGCGGACTTCGCCCTCGGGCTGGACGCCCCCAAAACCTGGGCCGATCACGACCCCGAGGCAGAGCGAGATTTCACTGCCTACCTCCGCGAACTCCCCACGCCTCAGGCCAGCGCGGCGCTGATACACGTGCCATCCGCCACCGCACCCGCAGCCCTGGACATGGACGCCCTGCACGCCCTCCACGACAGCACAGCGGCCACCACCGACTCCTCGGACCGGGATGCCTCACGCCATGAGTTGATCGTCATCGACGCCGGCGTTAAGGACCCAGCATTACTGATCGCCGATATCCAAGCACGCAATGACGGCGAAACGCGTTATGACATCGTGGTATTGAATGGTGAACAAGACGGCATCACTCAGCTCAGCGCCACCCTCGCGACCCGTGCCGACCTGGACGCCGTGCACATCTTCTCCCATGGCAACGCCCGTGCGTTGCAGCTGGGCGGCGGATGGTTGAACCTGGAGGCACTGCACAACGCCTCGGATTCCGTCAGCACATGGCGAGAGGCATTCAGCGAGGACGCCGACCTGCTGCTATATGGCTGCGAACTCGCCGGCTCCGGCGAGGGTCAGTCACTCATCGACACCTTGGGTGCCTTGACCGGCGCCGACGTGGCGGCCAGTGACGACCTGACCGGCCATGCGCGGCTTGGCGGTGATTGGACCCTGGAGTACCGCACTGGGCAGATCGAAACTCAGGTCGCGGCCAGCCTGTCACTGCAAGCGCAATGGCAGGTCCAGCTCGCCGTATCGACTTTTCAAAACGGCGTGAACGGCTACGCCAGCACGATCGACACCGAACTGAACAGCGACGCCTCCACAGACGATAACAGCAAAGTCATCGAAATCGAGCTGGACAGCACACCCGCCCGACAGGGCTTGCTCCGTTTCGATGCCATCTTCGGCAACGGTCCGGGCCAGATTCCCTATGGCGCGACCATCGACTCCGCCACACTGACGCTGAATGTCAGCGGCGATAGTGTCGCCGGCGCCAACATCGCACTGCATGAGATGCAGACCACCTGGACCGACAAATCCACCTGGGACTCGCTGGTGAACGGCGTACAGCTGGACGACGTGGAAGCCAGCACGCTGCCGCTCAGCACGCTCGCCAACCCAGATTTGCTCGGCGCACAAAGCTTCACCGGACTGGAGTCTTCGCTGCAAGCGTGGTCCGACGGCGCCGCGAACAACGGCTGGGTCATCGTCAACGACAACGATGCCGCGTGGAAGTACTACACCGAGAACGAAGCGACCATTGCTCTGCGTCCACTACTCAGCGTGGAGTACAGCGCACCCACCATCGAAATCGACGCGCTGCTGCTCAGCACCGACAACCACGTCGGCGGCGGCGGCCAGCCCGGCGCCGACACCTGGGACAAAGCCGATGTAGTGCAAGTGGGGGATCCAAGTCTTTCCTTTGCGCCTGGCACCACGGACGGCAGTGTTTCGGTGCCGGTGCTGCTGGACACGATCAGCGGCGGCAAGAACATCAACGCCCTCCATTACGTCACGCGTGACATCCAGCTCGGCGCTTCGAATTTTCAGCTCAAGGCCGGAGATCTGCTGTTGGCATCCAGCGACGCAACGAAGATGGAGGATTTGTCGGCCACGGCGACCGATCCCCGTTTCTTCAACAGCCTAACGGTGGATAAGGGGGACATCTTCGTGTTCCGGCCCAGCACGGCGGGGGATTACAGTTCAGGCACCTTTGCCATGTTGCTCAAGGATCTCACTACCACGAACGCCGAACTACACGGCATCTCCCTAATCGAGCGCGACACCACCGTGGGTGACGCCGACCTAAGCCGCGGCGATTTCCTCTTCACCCGCAACGGCGCCGGCGAGGACCAGGATGTTTGGTTGTTCGAGACCAGCGACGTCGGGGTCTCCGACGAGTTCATTACCACCGGCGGCGCTTCCGGCAGCAACTACACCAGCGGCGCCATCAGTGTACTGCTCGAGGGCGACAGCAAGGACGAGCCGGGCATCGGCCTGAACAAAAAGGTGTACGGTATCGACCTGGTGGAGAACACCACCACGATCGGCGGGCGCACTCTCAACGCCGGTACTCTCTTGCTGTCCGTGGACTCGGGCACCAGCGTAGGATCGAACCTATTGCCAGTCACCGAGCACGACATCTTCGCGCTCGAGGTCACCAAGACCACCAAGGTGGCGGGGCTGGGCAACGCTGCAGCCACGGCCTCGGCTCTATTCACCGGCGCGGAAGTGGGGTTCGACGCCGGCGCCGAAAAGCTCGATGGCTTCTCCCTCACCTCGCCCGTCAATGCCGCCCCGGTACTCGCCGCCGCCAGCCCCTCCTTCACACCTATCACCGAGGATGAAATCAACAATGCGGGCGAGCCGGTCACCAGTTTGCTAGGCACCACGGTGTTCGATACCGACGGCGATGTCGCCGGCATCGCCATCACCGCCACCAACGATGGCAATGGACACTGGGAATACTCGATCGACGGCGGCGCAAGCTGGCAAGATGTCGGCAGCGTGAC